>DBWC01000123.1:0-20511 GCA_002308615.1 Clostridiales bacterium UBA1248 | reverse complement strand
GACAGAAAACAGCCGCAGAGCACTCCGCCTATGACGGTGTTTTTATTATATTTCTTTTGTTCCTGCGCCGTGCGCTTTACCGCGGTCTTCTTCTCTTTCAGCCAACCGAACAAAGCGACAAGCCCTACCGCGACCGCCGCGAGCGCCATCCTCGCCGCGTTGAAAGTGAGCGGTTCGATCTTCTCCATACCGGCGCGCTGGGCGACGAACGCCGTTCCCCATATAACGGCGGTCAGAAGAAGCAGCCCGTTGCCGAGCACTTTTTTGTTTTTCATATTTTTATTTGACTATTGCGTAAATATACGTATCCTTCCATATCGGATAATTCTCGTTACCCTAGTCTGTCTGTCAAAATCTCTTTCATAAAAACCTTTATAAAGACGTTATTATTTCCAACAGTCCGTCCGCGTCGTCCGCAAAATACCGCGCGCCGTTTTCTTCAAGCACCGCTCTGCTCCTGTATCCCCAAAGCACGGATACCGGCGTCGCCCCCGCGTTTTTCGCGACGTTTATATCGGTCGGCGCGTCGCCTATCATGACCGTCTCGGCGGGCGTGCAGTCCGTGTCGCCGCAGATAAGCTTAAAGCCGGATATATCGGGCTTTCTTTTACAAATTTCGGATTCGCCGTACACGCAGTCGAACGTACCGGGGAAAAAGCGGTTTATTATATGTTTTGCCGCCGCGTCGTATTTGTTTGAGAGCACGGCGAGACGCATACCTCTGCTTTTCAGCTTTGCAAGCAGCTCGCACATTCCCGGATACGGGACCGTGCCGTTTATAAGATGAGCCGAGTAATATTCCTTAAAGTATTTAACGGCGGTCTCCGCTTCTTCGTCCGTCACGTCCGTCTCATAGCTTTGACTCATTGCGCGCTTTGCGTACATTTTTATTCCGTTGCCTATGTATTCCCGCGTCTGATCCGTCGTTATGCGGCTGTGCCCCGTTTTTTCCATGGCATGGTTCATAGCCGCCGTGAGATCCGGAACCGTATCGAGCAGCGTGCCGTCAAGATCGAACACACAAAGCTTTATCATAAATATCCTTTCTTCATTATAAAACGCAGGCACGCCCTGCGCTCGTTTTTAATTCAGAATTCTTAATTCCCCTTCAGCGTTTCCGTTTCCTTGTCTATTTCGCTTACGGCGCAGTCAAGCTCCGAATTAAGACGCTTTTCCAGCTTGTCGGCAAGCTCCGTGAACACGGCGCTCTTCTCGTCCACAGCTTTAACGGTATCTCCGAGTATCTGACGCATCTGCTCAAGCTCGGATCTTATATCTCCGCGGAAATTCTCCGCAGCCGCCGCGGCGTTGTTCTTCACCGCCGCTGATATGCGCGCCATACGCGCGGCAAAAACGCGTTTGCGTTCCTCCGCGTCGCTCACGGCCTTTTCACTTATCTTCTCCGCCCTGGCGTTGGCGTCCGCTATTATGGATTCCGCGTTTTTGTTTGCGGTTATGAGCAGATCGCCGAGCTTTTCCGACATATCGTCGTACAGCCCCGCTTTGCGCTCGTTTTCGGACGCGTTTTTCGCGGCGTCCTCGCTCAACTGTTCTATAAGAGCGTCCTTCGCGGCGATCACCGCTTCCGCCGCCTCCAGTTTTGAACGCAGCTTATCCGTCTCCTCGGTCGACGCGGAAAGAGCCTCCGCCGCCTCCGCGCGCGCCGTCATTTCTTCAAGCTGTGCGCGAAGCGCCGCTATCTCCTCGTCCTTTGCGGTGACAGCGTCGTTTTTCTGCTTTGTAAGTTCGCGGAAATCCGCGTTCTGCTTATCGATATACGCCATTACGTCGGCTTTGTTGAATCCGCCCATCGACGTTCTGAACAATACGTTATTATCTGCCATTACAAATCCCCGTTTCCTTTCCTGAGGCCGTTTTTGATCATAAATATGAACGTTTTTTCATTAATTTTGGATATTATAACACATATTACACTTTTTTTCAAGAGTTCTCCGTAAATAAATTTAAAAAAAGAATATCGCAGTTTCACATTTACCCGTTATAATTATCATGAACACAACTTCAAACACTTCTATTCAAGAAAGGTATGATCAAAATGATTAAACAACCGGGACTGAAGATCGCGTCACTTTTGCTTGCGGCTTTGATTTTTGCATCCTGCTTTACGGCGCTTGCTTACGCCGTGACGGATCAGGATCTGGCTCAGATAAGCGTGACCGCTTCCAATACAAATCCCACAAAGGACGAGATTATCACCGTAACGGTAAGCATAGACAACTACCGTACGATGTCTCCGCGCATAGCGGCAATGTTTTTATCCGTCTCGTTTGACACGTCGTGCTTCGACTACCTGCCCGAATCCGAAAAGGTGCTTTTGAAAACGAACAACGACGACTTAACGAGCATAGCGTTTGACGGTATAGACAAGATAAGCTTCGCCTATACGTATGCAAACACCAAAAAGCAGACGCTGCCCAACACCGCTTCGGAGATCTTCAGCTTCAAGCTCAGATCAAAAAGCACGGTAACGGAAAAGACGACCGCTGAATTCACGGTCGGCGATCTTACGTTATACAACGGCAAAAACGAAGCCGAGTATTCAGAGATCGAATGCAAGACGCCGATAACCGACAAGGTGACCGTCTGGCCGTCGAGACCCGGCATCCTTTTGAACGATTCCGATCAGAACCAGGGCACCTACAATGAAAACGTGACGGTCAAGTTCGACGCCGCGACCGGCAGCCTCGTATACGAGGGAAGACCCGCGGTATCGATAACGAGCCCGTACGTCTGCGACAAAAACGGCAAATACACTGTAACGGTAAAGCACAACGGCGTCGATACCGAGCAGACGTTTATAATCGACAAAAAAATATCCAACATATCCGTAAAAGCCGGAACGTATCTGACGGAATACCCGCTGGGCGTTTCCCCGGACTATTCCGCATGGGTACTCCTCGTTACATATATGGACGGAACGTACAGCGAGCTGCCGATGGACGACAGCGATATAAGCGTCACGGGCTTTGATCCCAACGTCATAGGTCAGCAGCAGCTCCTCGTCAAATACAAGGACAGAACGACGCACGTAAACGTGAGCGTAAACTCAAAAGCCGTGCTTTCGTTCTCCATCAAGTCTCCCATATCAAAGACGAATTATCTTATAGGCGATGAGATAGACACGACCGGCGGCGTGCTCCTCGTTATATACGACGACGGCACGAGCGAGGAAGTACCGATAACCAAAAATATGCTCTCCGGCTACGACAAGGCGTATCTCGGAGATCAGACCGTTACGGTCACGTATTCCGGCGTTTCACAGAGCTTTACGATCAATTACAGTTCAAGAGAGCCCGTTGACGAGCTGATCATGGCGATCGACGCGCTCGATCTCAACACGATAAACGAAAATTCAAGAGAGCTTCTTACGGATCTTATAAACAAATTCAACGCGCTGACCGATCTGCAGAAGAGCGCGGTGACAAACATCAAAAAACTTGAAGACGCCTCTGATATATACCACTACGCCATAAACCCGGGCACGACCACCAATCCGGTCGTAACGCAGCCGATTCCGGTGACTACAGAGCCCGAGAACGACAATGATAAGAAAGATAACAGCAACATAATCTGGTTCATAGTCGGCGGTATAATAATACTGTCCGTCATAGGCGGCATAATCTACTTCCTTGTGATATACTTCAAGCGCAAGAAAGAGATAGACGAGGACGAATACTACGACGACGGCGATTTTGACGACGACGCTGAAAACGAAGGCGACCTCTCCTACGGCGACGATATAATCGAAGAAGATGAAGACGAAGACAAGGACGAGGATAAGACAAAAGAAAAAGCGATAGAAGAAGAAGAACCGGAGGCGTCCGGGGAGGAAGAAGCCAAACCTTCCGACGCTGAGAAAACGGAAGAGGAAGAACCCGAAGAAGAAGAAACGCTTGACGACGAAGACGAATACGAGGTTGACGACGAGGACGTCGCGCCGGATGATGAAACGGAGAAAAAGACAAATGAATAAAACAGATAAATTAAACGTTAAGCATATCCTGCTTGCGATCGCGGCGCTTGCCGTTACCGTAAGCGTGATATTCGCCGTTCTCACTCCCGGTCTTTCCGTAAGAGCCGAGGATGGCACGACGTACGAGGAACCGACCGTTACCGACACGGATACGGATACGGAGACGGAACCCGAGACCGAAACCGATACGGAGACCGAGACGGAAACGGAAACGGAAACCGATACGGAAACGGATACGGAGACCGTGACGGATACGGATACCGATACCGATACGGAAACGGACACGGACACCGATACCGACACAGAGACCGTGACGGATACGGATACGGTCACGGAGGCGTTTTTAGCCGAGATCAAATTTGTGACCGAATCGTTAAAGCTTGCCCCCGGTGAGTCCGCGGAGCTCGTTATAGTCGCCGTTATGTCGGACGGTACCGAGACCGAGGCTCCGGCTGTCACGTTCTCAAGCTCAAACGATGAGATCGCGTCCGTTGACGAAGCAGGTACCGTGACAGCGGTCGCAAACGGCAAAATCACGATAACCGCGTCAAACGAAGACGGTTCCCTTACCTGCGAATGCACCGTGCTCGTATCTCTTACCACGGTCAAACTGCAGACGGTCGAAGGTACCGGCGAAAAGATTGCCACCGGCTTCGCGCCCGGCACGTCCGTAACCGACGCGACGGCAAGTATCTCGGAATCCGAGGGCGTTGATCCCGAAGCGATAACCGTTAAGAACACGGCGGGCGAACCCGTAAAAGGCTCCGACAATATGGCGACCGGATATATCCTGTCGATAGACGGGACCGAATACACCGTGATAATCTACGGAGATACGGACGGAGACGGCATCATAAACAGCAACGACGTAAAGGCGATACTCGATTATCTTACCGGAGCGTCCCGTCTGCTTGACGAAAACCGCGCTGATTATCTTGCCGCGCAGGTACTTGACAATAGCGATATAACGATAGAAAACGCGCTTTATCTGCAGAGATACGTCTACGGACTTGAAACGATAACGCAGTAACAGACAAAGAAAGATCAAGCCAAAGGAAAAAATTGTTTTCCTTTGGCTTTTTTGTTTTAAAAAACGCTTGATTTTTGATCCGATTTGATGTATAATAATACGTAATAATATATAATGAGGATTTTATACTATGGACTATTGTAAGCTTGCCGACATGCTTTTCCCGGACGTCACCGTGACGCCGGACGATCTTGAGGCAAAGTATCCCGAGCGTTCTCTGCCGGAGGGTGCGAAGGTAACGAGGATAGCGCCGTCCCCCACCGGATTTTTCCACATAGGCGGGCTTTTCCCCGCTACCGTCTGCGAGCGTCTTGCTCACCAGTCGGGCGGCGTGTTTTATCTGCGTATCGAGGACACCGATTCAAAGCGCGAGGTGGAAGGCGCGGCGGGATTCATAACGACGATACTTGACTATTACGGACTTCATTTTGACGAGGGCGTGACCGCCGACGGCGACAAGGGCGACTACGGCCCCTACACGCAGAGTCAGAGAGTCGACATATATCACGTCTACGCAAAGAAGCTCGTCGCGGAAGGACGCGCGTACCCCGTTTTCTCAACAGACGAGGAGCTTGACGAGCTTAAAACACTCGATAAAAAAGCCGAGATCAAAAGCGTGAACTGGGAGCAGGACGCCGAAGCGAGACGCGAGGCGATGCTGAAGCGCCGTGAATTTACGATGGAGCAGGTCGAATCCGAGCTTGCCGCGGGTCACAAATTCGCGCTGTTCGCGATTGCCGACGGCGACCCCGAAAAGAAAATAAAAGTCACCGATTTGGTAAAAGGTCTGCTTGAGATACCGGAAAACGACGAGGACGTCGTTTTATTGAAATCGGACGGCATACCGACGTATCACTTCGCCCACGCGGTTGACGATCACCTTATGCGCACGACGCACGTCATACGCGGCGAGGAATGGCTGCCGAGCCTGTCAAAGCACCTTATGCTTTTCCGTTACCTCGGCTTCAAACCGCCGAAATATATGCACATAGCGCAGCTCATGCGTCTCGACGAGAACGGCAACAAAAAGAAATTCTCAAAGCGCGATATGGGCGCGAATCTGGAAGATTACAGAAAAATGGGTTATTCCGTCGACGCGGTAAACGAGTACGTTATGACTCTGCTCAATTCCAACTACGAGGAATGGCATACGCAGAATCCGGACAAGGACCGTCTCGATTTCCCGTTTTCCATAAAGAAAATGAGCGTATCCGGCTGTCTGTTCGATACCGAGAAGTTGAACGACGTTTCCAAAAACGTCATAAGCAAAATGACCGCCGCTCAGGTTTACGACGGCGTCTGCGGATTTGCAAAAACAATGGATCCGGAATTCTACGAAACGCTGCAAGCAGACCGCGGCTACGCCGAAAGTATTTTAGCGATAGGCAGAGGCGGCGCAAAGCCGAGAAAAGATTTTGCCGTCTGGGCTGACGTCAAGCCGTATATGAGCTTCTTCTACGACAGATATTTCAGCCGTGACGACGATATGCCGGCGGATAAAGACAAAGAAGATATAAAAACCGCGCTTAAAAAGTTTATTGATAGCTACGACGAAAACGACGATCAGACGGGCTGGTTTGAAAAGCTGAAAGACATAGCGGAGCAGATCGGTTACGCACGCGAAACGAAGCTTTATAAAAAAGAGCCGGATAAATACAAAGGTCACGTCGGCGACGTCGCGTCGTTTGTCCGCATTGCGATAACGGGCAGACAGAATTCGCCCGATCTGTACGAAGTGATAAAAATATTAGGTCGACATCGTATGACGGACAGAATAAAGGAAAGCATCGCGCTTTTATGAAAACCGTAATTTTGATAGGCGATTCGCTCCGTCTGTGCTATCAGGGGCGCGTCGCGGAGCTCTTAGGTAAGGACGTAAAAGTTTACGCGCCAAACGAGAACTGCCGCTACACCAAATACGCGCTTTGGGGCATGAAAATGTGGATGGCGGGCTGGGGCGACCCGAAGCCGGACGTGATCCACTGGAATACGGGCGTATGGGATCTGCACCGCTGCACCGCGGACGGTGAAGTCTTCACTCCCCTGCCCGAGTATTTAGAACACAACAGACGGCTCGCAGTACAGATGGAAAGCTATTGCAAAAATCTGATCTGGGCGACGACTACGCCGGGCGGCAGACAGCTTGACGAACAGAAAAAGACGAATTACGTCATGACCGAAGCCGGGCCGCAGCTGTTCTTATGCGACGGAACGGACAAATGGAACGCCGATATAAGGCAATACAATAAAGCGTGCGCGGAAATGCTGTCCGCCCGCAAAATAAAAATAAACGACCTTTACTCCGTGATAGCAGCCGACCCGGATAAATATCTGTGTGAGGACGGTATACATCCGAGCGCGGACGGTACGGAGGCTCTGGCGCAGAAGGTCGCGGATGAAATAAAAAAACTGCTTTAAGAGGATAAACATATGGAATCATCTAACTTCATACACGATTTTATAGACGAGGATCTGCTTAACAATCCCGGAATGAAAATACACACGCGCTTTCCGCCGGAGCCTAACGGCTATCTTCACATCGGCCACTGCAAAGCGCTCGTTATCGACTTCGGCACCGCGTTAAAATACGGCGGAGAATGCAATCTGCGTATGGACGACACGAATCCCGCAAAGGAAGACACGGAATTCGTCGACGCTATAAAAGAGGACATACACTGGCTCGGCTTCGACTGGGGCGACAGATTTTACTACGGCTCCGATTACTTTGAGACTACGTATCAGTTAGCCGAAAAGCTCATCATGTCGGGCGACGCGTACGTATGCGAGCTGTCAGCCGATCAGTTCAGAGAATACCGCGGAGACTTATCCACCCCGGCAAGATCCCCGTACCGCGACAGACCGGTGCAAGAAAGCCTCGATCTTTTCCGCAGGATGAGAGCCGGAGAATTTCCGGAGGGCAAATACACGCTGCGCGCGAAAATCGATTTGGGAAGCGGCAACTTCAATATGCGTGACCCGGTGCTTTACCGCATCCGCTATATAGATCATCACAGACAGGGGACGAAATGGTGCATCTTCCCGATGTACGACTTTGCTCATCCCATACAGGATATGATAGAGGGCATAACGCACAGCCTCTGCTCACTTGAATACGAGGATCACAGACCGCTTTACAACTGGGTGCGCGACCACGTGGATCTGAATGCCAAGCCGAGACAGATAGAATTCGCGCGTCTTAACGTCACGCACACCGTGATGAGCAAGCGTTTTCTGCGCCACTTAGTGGAAAACGGACTTGTCGACGGCTGGGACGATCCGCGTATGCCCACGCTCTGCGGTCTTCGCCGCCGCGGCTTCACCGCCGCGTCGATACTCGACTTTATCGAGAGGGTCGGAGTTGCAAAATCAAACAGTTTAGTTGACATAGGTCTTCTCGACTACTGCGTGCGCGAGGAGCTCAACAGGACCGCGACCCGCCGTATAGCCGTGCTCGATCCGGTAAAGGTCGTTATAGACAACTATCCCGAAGATAAAACAGAGTATTTCGATCTGCCGAACAACCCGAACGATGAAAACGCGGGCACACGCAAGGTGCCGTTTTCAAAAGTTGTATATATTGACCGCGACGACGTATCCGCCGATCCGCCTCCCAAGTTCTTCCGCATGAAGCCGGACGGCGAGGTAAGACTCATGGGCGCCTACATCGTAAAGTGCACCGATATAAAGACCGACGCTGACGGAAAGATCATAGAAGTTCACTGCATAGCCGACCTTGAAACGGGCAACGGTATGCCCGCGGACGGCAGAAAGATAAAAGGCACCATCCACTGGCTCTCCGCCGCGCACTGTATCAAAGCGGACGCAGCGCTTTACGACAGACTTTTCACTTACGCCAATATGAACGAGATAGAATCTTCCGAATACGAAAAATATTTAAATCCCGATTCTAAAGTTTTGATTAAAGATATAATGCTCGAGCCGTCCATGAAGGACGCCAGGCAGGGCGACAAATTCCAGTTCGTACGCTTAGGCTACTTCACGCTCGACAGCAAAAACGAAAACACATACAACAGAATAGTGACTTTAAAAGACAGTTTTAAAGTTCAAAATATATAAAGGAAGGTAAGCTTATGAAAAAACTATCAGCAGCACTTTTATCGGTCATTATGATCCTTTCGGTCTGTGTGTTTACTGCATCGGCCGATGGAGAGGCATTTGCCTCCGTTGAAGCGCTTTACTTTGACCGTCTGCCGAAGATAGACGGCAAGGTATCCGTTGAAGAATGGGGCGAGCCGACGGTCGCAAACGTAAAATATCCCGACAACGCTCAGACGGATATCAAAGACGACGACCGTAAGGACGTTACGTTCGACATATGGTTCCGCTACACGTACGAAGGATTTTACATAGCGCTCACGACGCCGGACGAAAGCCCGTGCAATATCAATACGACCTCCTCCTCCATCTGGAACGGTGACTGTCTGCAGATAAGACTCGATCCGGTGGGCTGTACCGTCGATCAGGGACTGGAGCCGTCCGCAACGCGCAACAATAACTATTCGTCAAACTACCAGGAGCTCGCTTTTGCATATAATAAGACCGGCGGCTACTGCAGCGCTTACTGCTTCAAGGGCATCATGGGCGGCGACTTCCTGCAGGTCGAGGGCGAAGGCAGCTACGGTGCGACAAACGACGGCGCGGTCACAACGTACGAGATATTCATACCGTGGAAAGAGATCGTTGACGAGACACCGGAAATAAACGATACGTTCGGTATAGCCGCGGCGCTCCTCACCGCCACGGAGGGTGAAAACAGCAACAAATGGCAGAACTGGCTTGAATGGGGCTGCGGCGTTATAAACGGCAGAAACGACAATATATGCGGTACGAACCGTCTGACTATCGCAAACAAGAGCGTATTCGGCGGCAAGATACCCGCGGCAAACGTGATCAAGGGCGACGTTGACGGCAGCGGCGAGCTCAACAACAAGGACGTGGTCGCGCTTTTCAAGTATTTGTCCGGCGTTACTGTCGACAATATAGTCGAAGACGCGCTTGACGTAAACGGCGACGGCGAGGTAGACAACAAAGACGTTGTTGCTCTGTTTAAGACCGTAAGCTCGCTTATAAGAGTGTAATCAAATAAATTTAATATAAAGAAAGGAACGGACCGCAATGAAAAAAATACTGTCTGTCATTATAGCCGCGTTTCTTGTATTCTCACTTTGCACCTTTGTATCGGCTGAAGAAGAGGAATTCGCAACCGTTGAAGCGCTGCAGTTTGACAAAGAGCCGGATATAGACGGCAAAGTCTCCGTTGAAGAATGGGGAGATCCGACCGTCGCTCACATCAAATATCCGGAAAATCCGCAGACCGACGTCAGCAAGGACGACCAGACCGACGTCGAGTTCACCATCTGGTTCCGCTACACGTTCGAGGGCTTCTATATCGCCGCGCAGACGCCGGATACGAGCCCCTGCAACGACAACGTAACAACGCAGAACATCTGGAACGGCGACTGCCTGCAGATGAGACTTGACCCGTACGGCTGCACAGCCGACCAGTATCTCACCCCCTCCCCGTCAAGAGAGCTGAACTTCTCCGAGGATTATCAGGAATTTGCGTTTGCATACTGCAAAGAAGACGGTGAATGTTATTCGTACTGCTGGCACGGCGTAATGCAGGGCCTGGCGCTCCAGAGCGAAGGCGGCAAATACGGCGCGTCAAACGACGGCAAGATCACGACTTACGAAGTATTCGTTCCGTGGGAGGAGCTTTTACCCGAGAATATGCCCCACGTCGGCACGACCTACGGCATATCGGCGGCTCTTCTTACCGCGACCGAGGGCGAAAACGACAACACATGGCAGAACTGGCTTGAATGGGGTTCCGGCGTTATAAACAACCGTAACGACAACATCTGCGGCACCAACCGCCTTGTCATGTCCGGCAAGACCGTGTTCGACGGTCCGGCGCTGACCGACCCCGATCCCGACGGTGAAGTAGTCACAAAAGCCGCCGTTCCCGAAGCAGAGGGCGACGCCGTTATAGTGGACTTCACAAGACTTTCCGGCAAAAACGCAATGGATTACATAACCAACGACGACGGCAGCGTGACCTTCACGTTTGAAGAGAGCAACGACCCGTACATAAGCTTGAATATTTCCGGTCAGGTAAAGCTTCAGGCGGAGGATTATCCGTACTTTGCCATGTATCTTAAAACAAACGACGCGTATTCGTCCGGCGAAATATTCTACTGCACCATGGACGGCGTAACGGAATACGCCGGCGGATACAGCTATATGTTTGATTATTACGACGTTGAAGGAAATCAGGTCGTTGTAGCCGAGCTCGGTGACAGCGTGGGATATGAAGGCGCCGTGCTCAAGCTCCGTTACGACGCGTACGACGGAGGCTGCTCCGATCCGGATGAATCCGAGATAACGGTATACGCCGCGGGCTTCTTCAAAAATTATGAAGACGCGCTTATGTTCAAAGCCGAGGGCGTAAACGTAGATCTTGACCCCGAATACGTAAAAGAGGTCTCCGGTGAAGAAGGCGGAGACGAGACAAAGGACGTGACAGCGGCGCCGGACGATGAAACGACGGCGGCTCAGAACGACGAGACCACGTCTGAAAATAACGACACGCAAACGAACGCCGAAGTAAAGGATCCCGACACAACGACGACGGCGCAGCAAACAAATCAGGGCGGCAAAACGTGGATAATCTACGTTATCGTGGGCGTTGCGGTCGTTGCGGTCGCGGTGATCGTCATAATAATAGTAACAAAGAAAAAGAAATAAAAAAAGCGGATAAACGCATCCGTACGCAAAAACCAAATCAACATAAACCCGGCCGGGCATTAACGCCCGACCGGGTTTTTACGTTATATCAGCTCATATATTTTTGCACGGTATGACGATCTCGCAAAAAGACAGCTTTTTTATATCCGCGTATAAGATCCCGTCTTTTACCGTGACGGCATACGGACCTTCCTTTATCTGCGCGTCGTTAAATCTGTTCATCGATATCAGGCTGTCGCCGTAAAGTACCGTCCCCCCCGTATTCTTCGCCGTCTACGTCAAAAGCCGAAAGATCGAGCTCAAGCCCGTCGTTTTGCTCCGCACGGTCGAGTATGTTCAAAACGAGCGCGCAGCCATCCCCTTCGACCTGCAGTCCGTAGCCGAGCTCTATAAAGTTGGACGCGAGCTTTTTGCTTATCGGTGCGCCGTGATACTCTTTTTGCACCGTAAGTTTCATAATTTATCCTTTCGTTAGGGTAACAAGAGTTATCCGAACCCGCTCAAACGGCGCTATTTCGGCTCTTTTCGGTTTGTCGTCATTGGAATACCGGCGTATTCCTGCTTCCTCCGCGCCGAAAATATCTGCAAATTTCATCCGTTTGAGTCCTATAGGATTTTCGGACGAACAGATCGTTGTTCCTGCGAGGCAAAGCCCGCAGGTGCTACTATACGTAACAGCAAGGGGTTTAACGAAGCAGGAGCGGCGAGATGCCGTCCGAAAACGTGGTTCGGATAATTCTCGTTACCCTATACGGGCACGGCTATCGTCACCGCTTTATGGATCAGTGATATTTCAGCCGTATCCGTCTGTCCTCCGAGCTCGCCGTCAAGCGTCCATTTTACCGGTCTGTCCGTCTTTACCTTAAGAGACGGCGCTTTGCCCGAGACGATGACGTCCGGATCGAAGCTCCTTGCTATCAGCGTGTTTCTTATCTTATCAAGCTCGGATATGCTTTTGGGCGTCTTTATAAAAGCGTAATCCAAAAGTCCGTCCTCCATGGACGCGTCCTGCGGAACAAGGCTCGTCAATCCCGCGACGGAGCGCGTGTTTCCGGCAAGCGCGAATATAAAATCGTCCTCGTACTCCTCTCCGTTCACGGTCAGCGCCGCGTGTACGGATGAAGCGTGAAAATTCTTTATGTCCATATCTTTAAGTACGTCAAGGTAATACGCAAAAGGCCCGAGCGCGTTTTTCATCTTCTGATCCGTCGAATAACCTACGTCCGTAAACATACCGAACGCGGCGACGTACGAGAAAACATCGCCGTTCCAAAGCCCGGCGTCCACGGTCTTATAATTTTCCGATACGGCTGTTTTAGCCGCCTTTTTCGGCGATTTCGGTATATAAAGCGACGACGCGAAATCGTTTATTGTCCCGGACGGGATATATCCGCACGGCACGCGCACGCCGGACGCGACAAGTCCGCAGAAAAGCTCGTGCAGCATACCGTCGCCTCCGCCCACGGCTATAAACTGATATTCGGCGGCGTGCTCTTTAATGAAATTTTCTCCGTCCTTCGGAGATGACGTGGGGTGCACCGTCACGTTGTAACCGGAATCCGTGAACACACACAGTATATCGGAAAGAGATCTTCCGATATGCCCCTTTCCGGAGTGGGGATTGTAAACAAAAAGCAGTTCTTTCATATCTATATCCATCCAAAGTCAACATTATATTTTTGTCAGATAAACCTTTTAAGCGCCTTTTTAAAGCTTTCCTTCTGCTCATCCGTCGGTATCAGCGCTTTGTTTTGACGGTCGGCGGCTCCGATCAGCTCCGCCTTCGAGCCGCCGTACGCGTGGTACGGCAAAACGTCGACGCCGACACAGCCTTTTAAAGCGGATGCGATCTCAAAAACATTTTTGTAATGCTCATCGTCTGTATTAACGCCGTTTACGAGTATGCAGCGCAGGCGGAGCTTTGCACCGGCTCTGTCAGCTTTTAACAGATTTTCAATTATGCGCCGGTTAGATACGCCGGTGTTTTTTTTATGCCGTTCGTCGTCCGTATCTTTAATATCCCACAAAAACAGGTCAACGTACGGTAAAGCGGCTGTGACGTCGTAATATCCGCAAGTTTCAACAGCTGTATTTATCCCCTGCTCTTTGCACAGCTTCAAAAGCTCCGTCACGCCGGACTGCATAAACGGCTCCCCGCCGGATACCGTTACGCCGCCGGATATGCCGTAAAACGCCGCGTCTTTTTTTATTTCTTTTAATATTTCGGACGGCGTCATATCCTCCCCGCATATCCGAAGAGCCGAGGCGGGGCAGTTTTTTTCGCATTCGCCGCACGATTTGCATTTTTCGCGGTCAAGTCTGTGACCGCTTTCGTCAAAGCTGTGAACTCCGTTTCCGCAGGTCTCGCAGAGGCGGCAGCCGATGCACCTGTTTTTGAAATACAAAAGCTCTTTTTCCTGTCGCCGCATCTCGGGATTGTGGCACCAGAAGCACCGCAGAGGACAGCCCTTTAAAAACACGGTCGTACGGATGCCCGGTCCGTCGTGCATACAGAACCGCTGTATCTCGGCGACCCTCAGCTTAATATCCGCAGCCGCACTCATTTTGTTCTATCACCATATCCTGCCACTCTTTGTTCAAAGTCACGAAACGCGCGTTCCAGCCGGAAACTCTGACGGAAAGATTCTGATATTCCTCCGGTTTTTCCTGAGCCTCCTTCAATATTCCGGCGTCAACTACGTCCGGCTGCATAAAGAACCCGCCGAGCAGAACGAACCCTTTAAGCAGCGCTTCAAGCGCTTCAAGTCCCTCGTCCCCCGCCGTACACGACGGCAGGAGCCTGATATCGAGCGCCGCGCCTACCGGCAGTTTTTTAAGATCGTTTTTGCAGTAGCTTTTTATTATCGCCGTCGCTCCCTCTCTGTCGGAGCCGGGCGTTGGCGACGCGTTTGCGGCGAGCACCTCGCCTTTTCTGTGTCCGTCCGCGCACGCGAGCCTGTGCGGCGACCATTCGAGCTGACGGCCGAACGTGCTTACGCCGCCCGGGAACATATAGCCGCTTCTGTTGTCTATACTCTTACAGATATCCGCAAAATCGGATAAAAACCTGCGGCAGAGCATATCTGCCTCATCGCTGTCGTTGCCGTAATACGTATATTTGTTTTTTGCGTACTGACGCAGAACTTCGTTTTCCTCCCAGTTGTCGGAGAGTATCTTCATAAGCTCGGCAAAGCCGACTTTTTTGTCGTCAAATACGAGCTTTTTTATCGCGTACAGACTGTTCACCGTATCGGCAAGACCGCCGATATGCGGAGAGATAACGCTGTAGACAGTTCCGCCTTCGAGATACGACTTTCCTCTGCCGACGCAGTCCTGCTCAAAAAGCGAAATTACCGTGCAGGGTATATTCGGCTTCCATATCCACTGCCCGTCCTTTTGCTCCGCCATGTTGTTTTTCAAAACCGACGACAAAAGCCCTTCGACAAGCCCGCGCACGTCTTTCAGATACGCCTGATAAAGCGACTCGAAATCGGAAAAATCGGGCGTCATCTCATAGTTTTTCAGCGTGTTTTTCTGCAGAAGCTGTAAAAAATCATACGGGATGTATGAAAAATTAGTCTTACCCGGTATCTGCACCTCCCAGCAGCCGTCGTTTGCAAAGTTCCTCGCCTCTTTCAGCTTGTAACCGTAATCGGTGAGCGACTCGATTATGAGGTCCTCGTTATATACCGCGAGAACGCCGCCGCCGAGTCTCATGACCTCCGCGACGCGCTTTATCAGCTTTTCGCCGCTGTTTCTGTTCAGCCTTACGGTCGTCGGAAAATCGCTTATGCCGAGCTCTTCTATGATATCGAGCACGAGATGTGTGACCTCGTTTTCGACCTCATCCCCATCCTCGTCAACGCCCGCCAAAACGATGTTCTGATAATGCTGCGCGTCGCCGGAGCCGTAGTTTCCGCCGCAGATCCACTCGCAGCCTTTTATGAAGAAATGCGCTAAGATCTCGCGCGCTTCCTCTGTCGTAAGCGAACCGTCTTTAAGATCCTTTTTTAAATACGGACCGAGTATCTTATCTATTCTTCCTATGCCCGGCCAGTTGCCGCAGAGGCGCAGGAACGCAAACGTAAACCATATGCTCTGAACCGCCTCGTAAAACGTTTCAGCCGGTGAAAACGGCACTTTTAAAAGATTTTTTACGTTTTTATCGTATCCCTTTTCTTTAAGCGCCGTTATATATCTTTTGTGCCACAGTGTAAACGCGTCAAGACAGTTAAGACAGCTTTTTGCAAACGCCTCTCTGTCCGTGCCCTTATACTTTTTATACGAATCTTCGGCTTTTTTGCGTATGCTGTTAACACCCTCTTTTACGACCGTCTCAAAATCAACCGTCAGGTGGCTCAGGCTCATAAATACCGGAGCATCTTTGTAATACGCGGGGATCACGTGGGAGATCGCTGCTCCGAGCGTGGCGGCGCCGCTTATAAGCTCGCCGTCGCATACGCGCAGCGGGGCCTCCGCCGCAATTTTCATTATCGCCGCGTCGTACTTTTCAATATTCGTCAGCTGATCGAAACCGGGTGTGCCGTCCATTGTGACGAACATCGTTTTTTTGGTATCGAGCCCGTATTTGTGACCGAGAGATTCATACGCGAACAGCCGCGTTTTCTCAGAAAGCCTTACCGGGCGCTCTATCCCGTTTACAGATGCAAATTTCATTCTTCGTATTTTCCGTACATCGTTGACGGCGGAAGCGTCGCTCCTTCTCCGTTTTCGTCTGGGAACGGCGTCAGATCGTCGTCCTCCACCGCTTTGCGTTCTTCTTCTATACTGAAATCCGGTATTTTGAAGTTTTCTCCGTGGTTGAGACAGCTGCGCCAGCCTAAGATAGCCGTCGCGGACATGGCGACGCCCTTGTAAACGTCAAAGAACGGGACGACTCCGTTTGCAAAATAGTCTATCATATTCTGCACTATCCAGTAATCGCCGCCGCCGTGACCGGCGTTCAGCGCCTTTTCAGCCTTTTCGCCCCAGTAGGATAAATCGGGCTCGACGTACTGCACTTCTTCCGTCACGCCCTCCGGCATAGTGTAGTCTTCATAGAAAAGTCTTACTTTATCGTTTGTGTAACCGGACTGCTCTACGGAGCCGAGATCGCCTACTATCCTGTATCTGCTGTAATCGGACGCCATAGCCGTGCAGCCGGTAAAGCTCGCCGCCATGCCGTTGTCCATCTCGCAGAACATCCTCGCCATGCCGTCGTCGTTCGGACGGAAATCGCGCACTTTTTCAAGTCTGTTTGAGTGAGCCGCGCGCGCCGAAACGTATTTGGGCATACTGTTCGTCATATACATAAGCGGTCCCATCGCGTGCGTGACGTAATACGTGCGCGGCATCCACGCTCTCCAGTGGTATTTGAACGGAGTCAGATAATGCATCGTCTCAAGCGTGCCGGAATGGTTGTATTCGCCCTCCGCGTATAAAAACGTGCCGAGCGTGCCGCCGTCGATTATACGCTTCATTTCAAGATTGAGCGTCATAAACGGATAATTTTCGGCTATCATGTATTTTCTGCCCGTTCTTTCAACACAGCGCACAAGCTCCACGCATTCTTTAAGTGTGGAAGCAGACGTGCATTCGCTCACAACGTCCATGCCCGCCTCCATGCACTTTATGGCAAACGGCGCGTGCTGGTGGAAATAGTTTGCCAAAAACACCGCGTTCATCCCGACGCTTTTGCCGTACTGCAGAAATTCGTCAAAATCAGAAAACAGTTTTGCGTCCTTAAGTCCTTTGACGTCGTCCAGTTTTTTTGACTGTTTGTCGCACACGGCGACGATCTTTATAACGTCCGGGTCCTCCGCGGCGATCAGATCTATATAGTTGCTTCCGCGCCACGCGCCGAACATTCCGAGTTTTATCGTATACGCCATAATCATAACTCCTTTTATTTTATGATATCATTATAATAAAAAACCGCTTATTTGTCAATACGGCAAGACAATTATTTATTTAATATATGAGAGGGGGCTTGGGGGGTAAAAAGTGAAGTCGTCGGCTACGCCGACTAATGAAGTCGTGCTGCGCACTAATGAAGTCGGCAACTTCGTTGCCTAATGAAGCGAAGTCACCCTCTTTTCTCAATTAGTCCGTAAGGCGTCTTCATTAGCAAAGCGTCTTCATTCCTTCATTAGCCCTTCAAAGGGCGACTTCATTCGGGCACGTTGTGCCCGTGAGGGGTGGGACCACCCATATTTGTCCCGCAGGGACTCCTCTTTTTATTCTTTCTTCTTTATTCTTTATAATTTAACTCTTTTTACCTTTACATTCCGCCGGAAATAATATATAATCATCGCGATAAAAGAACGGAAAGGACGATAATATGCTCAAAATAGAAAATCTGACAAAGATATACGGGGACAAAAAGGCTGTGGACGGGCTTTCTCTCCATATTCAGCCCGGTGAGATATACGGTTTTATAGGTCACAACGGCGCGGGCAAGACGACGACGCTGAAAGCCGTCTCCGGCATACTGCAGTTTGAAGAAGGCGAGATATACATCTGCGGTAAATCTATAAAGACCGATCCGTTAGAATGTAAAAAGCACATAGCGTACATACCGGACAATCCCGACTTATACGATTTTATGACGGGCATAAAATACCTCAATTTCTTTGCTGATATATACGGCGTTGACGCGGAAAAAAGACGTACGAAGATACATGAGCTTGCCTCGGCGTTTGAAATAGAAGCCGACCTTGCAAAGCCTATCTCCTCGTACTCACACGGTATGAAGCAGAAGCTCGCGATAATCTCCGCGTGGCTCCACGATCCCGACCTCATTATCATGGACGAGCCGTTCGTCGGACTCGACCCGAAGGCGTCGCATCTGTTAAAAGAAATGATGCGGCAGGTCTGCGACGGCGGCGGCGCAATATTCTTCTCCACACACGTGCTTGAGGTCGCGGAAAAGCTCTGCGACAAGGTCGCCATAATAAAACAGGGCAAACTGATCCGCTCCGGCACGATGGAAGAGGTCAAGGGCGACGAATCGCTTGAAGACGTATTTCTCGATCTGGAGGCGTAAACTATGTTCAAAACGCTTCTGAAAAAACAGTTTACCGAAATATTCAAATCATATTTTTACAACCCGAAAAACAACACGGGCAGAAGCCGCGCGGCAACGATCGTATTTTTCGTCATTTTCGCCGCCGGCGTAGGCTTAGGTCTCGGCGGTATGTTCACCGGACTTTCCCTGACGCTCTGCAAAAGCCTTTATTCCGCCGGCGCCGGCTGGCTGTATTACGCGATCCTCGGCTCCGTCGGCATAGCTCTCGGCGTTTTCGGCAGCGTGTTCAGCACGTATTCAGGTCTGTATCTTGCCAAAGACAACGATATACTTTTGTCAATGCCGATACCGGTGAAATATATAATCGCCTCACGCCTCTGCAGCGTATATTTAATGGGGCTGATCTACTCCTCGACCGCGACAGTCCCCGCGATGCTCGTTTATTTTATATTCGGGTCATTTTCCTTTCAGTCAATACTCGGCGGTCTTGTATTCGTTTTGCTTATTTCCGTTATAGTTCTTCTTCTGTCATGCATACTCGGTTGGGTAGTCGCAAAAGTTTCGCTTAAGTTAAAAAACAAGAGCTTTATAACAGTCGCCGTTTCGGTGCTCTTCCTTTTAGCATATTACTTCATATACTTCAAAGCGAGCGCGTGGATTAGCGCGCTTACCGCAAACGCCGCGGAATACGGCGCAAAAATAAAAGGCTCCGCTTATATCATTTACCTTTTCGGTCAGGCGGGCACGGGAGATCCGCTCCCGCTTGCGTTGTTCACGCTCGCGGTAGCGGCGGCTNNCCGCGGCAGTCTGGTTCATACTTGAACGCAGCTTTATAAAAACGGCGACGTCCGCCGGCGCCGCGGGCGGCAAAGCCTACCGTGAAAAGACTGCGAAAATGCGCGCCGTAAGCGACGCGCTGCTGCTCAAAGAATTAAAAAGATTCACGTCAAGCGCGAATTATATGCTCAACTGCGGTTTAGGCTGTCTTTTTATGATCGCCGCCGCCGTCGCGCTGTTTATCAAAGCAGACGCGGTCGTCTTTGCGCTCGGCAGGATAATGGACGGCAGACTCACCGCGGAACTGGCGCTTCCGGCTTTCTGTTTTCTGTTATCCGGCATCGACATAGCCGCTCCGTCCGTTTCACTTGAAGGCAAAAGCATCTGGATAACGAGATCCATGCCGGTTTCGTCTTACCGTATACTTTTGTCAAAGCTGCAGCTTCAGCTTCTTATATCGTCGTGCGCGTCTCTGCCGCTTATAATCGCTGTCGTGTTCGCGTTAAGATACTCGCCCTTTGACGCCGTATCGTTTGCGGCGGCCGCCNNNTTTACGCGCTGTGGCAGATGTTCTGGGCGCTGAAAAACCCCAACCTGAGCTGGACGTCGGAGATAGTACCGATAAAACAGAGCATGAGCGTGATCGTGTCGCTGTTCTCCGTCTGGGGCTACGCCGCCGCCTTCGGTATCGTATTCGTTCCGATCGGCTTATTTACCGGCAGCACCGTCTGCCTTATCGCTGTTACAGTCATAAATCTTATCTTCTCCGCTCTGCTCTTCAGATGGCTGAAGCGCAAAGGCTCAGCCAGATACGAAGCGATCTGATATTTAAACTTAAAAAAGCGAGGCTTTCCGCCTCGTCAAAAATAAAGACAAACTCCCTCAGTCACCTTAGGGTAACAAGAGTTATCCGAA
>DBWC01000109.1:14426-23839 GCA_002308615.1 Clostridiales bacterium UBA1248 | reverse complement strand
CACTGCCCGTAGATTTTACCCCAGAGCGCCTTGCCCCAGCCCGTGTCGGATATCGTGAAATGAAGTCCGTCCGGATTTACGTTGTGCCAGTATTTAGCGGTTATGTAGTGGCCTAACGCGTAGCGGAAATCGTGCATCGCTATCTTCGGGTAGCCGGTAGTTCCCGATGTGAAGAACATCAGCATCGGATCGAAGCCGCACGGCGTGTCGGGTTTTCTTTCGTATATATCGGAGCACTTAGGATATTCCGCGTCAAAATCGCGCCAGCCGTCGCGGCGGCCGTGAGTCATTATCTTTATAAGTCCGGGGAAGCTTTCCGCCGCAAGCTCCGCCTGCTCCGCCGTGTCTCCGTCACCGGTGCAGATCAAAGCCCTGACGTCCGCGGCCTTGAAGCGGTATTCAAAATCGTGCTTCATGAGCTGGTTCGTCGCCGGTATCGCTATCGCGCCTATTTTGTGGACGGCGGTAAGGGCAAACCAGAATTCATAGTGACGCTTCATTACGAGCATCACCTTGTCGCCCTTTTTAATGCCGAGAGATTCAAGATAATTCGCGACCTTTGCCGAACCGCGCTTTATATCGGAAAACGTGAAGCGGCGCTCGGTCTTGTCGTTTGAAAGATGCAGCATCGCCAGCTTGTCCGGGTTCCTGTCCGCTATCGCGTCCACTATATCGAACGCAAAGTTGAATTTATCCTCGTTTTTAAAGGAAATGCCGTTTAAAATGCCTTCCTTGTCCGTATGCGTTTCAACGAATTTCGCCGCGGCGGGGCACTCATAGCTTCTCGCCTTTCTTGCCGTGACTATTTTTTCAAATTTATCCGTCTCGCTTGACTCGGTCTTTTTTAAGATTATCGCGTAGAACGTAGCGCCTTCCTCGGATAAGGCGACCATACCGTGCGGATTTGCGGAATTGTAATAAATGCTGTCGCCGGGATTTAAGATCTCGTAGTGATTGCCGATACGGAACTTCATCTGACCGGAGATCATAACGTCAAATTCCTGACCCTCGTGCGTGGAGGTGTGTATCTCTCCCTCCGCGTCAGCCTTTGAGTAGGGCATCTCCACAAAGAACGGCTCCGCCGTCTTCTGCTTGAAAAGCGGCGCCATATTTATGTATTTGAAACCCTTGCGGCGCGTTATGGGAAGACCCTCTCCCGCGCGTGTAAGAGAATAATTTGACAAAGTCGGGCTTTCACCGCGTATAAGATCGGTAGGGTCAACTCTTAAGTGATTTGCGCATTTGTAAATAAACGTAAAGCTGAAATCCGCGTTGCCTGATTCAAACTTTTTGTACTCGTCAAGAGTAACGTCGGTCAGATCAGCCATATCCGCCTCGGAGATACCCATTATCTCACGGAGCGTCCTGATCCTTTGCGCCACTTCCTTAAGTTGAGTTTTAAGATCTGTTTTTTCCATTTTTACCTTTCCGCGTTTCGTGCTCGCTATATATAATAATACATCATATATATTACCACAAATAAAGGCGTTTGTCAATATTTAAGTTATGCATACAACATTTCAAAAGTGTTGACTTTTTTTTCATTTTGTGGTATTGTTGATAATAAGGTCACAAAAGCTGTGAGGGGAACGCCGCATATGAGCGATAATATCGACGTAATTTTTAAAAATTCATCCGTACGTGCCGGGCTGACGGATAAAGATCATAACGTTATCATAAGGTCCGCGTACGCGCCGGAGCCGACAAAAAAGCAGTTGTCGGACGCGGCGCTCGGTCCGGTCTATCTGAGCGACAATAAAACGCTTTTGCAAAGCGTTGAAACGGACGCCGGCCATTTTTACCGCTGTGAGGACAACGGCGAGCTTATACGCTTGAACGAACAGCTGTCAGACACGGGCGATTATCTTCTTGAAGAAAGCGCCGTTTTGAACGAGGCGGCAAGACTTGAGGAAACAAAAAAGCGCACCGCGGAGCAGAACAGACTTTTTGACGGTATATCGGAGAGCTTAAGACCTCAGCTGAACAAGCTGGAGGAGATACTGAACAACCTCCCGGACGACGAGCCGGGCTTTCGCCGCCAGATGAAATACGCGGGCGTTTTAGGCGCGTTCGTAAAACGGTATTCAAATCTGCTCCTGCTCTCGTCCTCCGACGTTAAGACGGACAGCTTTGAGCTTTATCTGTGCATAAACGAGTCGTTTACGTATCTGCGTCTGCTTGACGTTTCATGCTACGCCGATATACAGCAGGGAATAGAGCTGCCGGTATCATACGAGCTTTTGATGTACGGACTGTTTGAATCGGTCATAGAGTCGGCTCTGACGTTTTTGCCCGCGGTGCTCGTGACGCTCAGAAACGACGAGAACGGACTCGTTCTTTATATAGAGGCGGCAAACGAGGACGCGGCGGTGGATGAAAGCTTTTTTGAAGCCGCGAAAAGCGCGGGATTCGAGCTTACAACGGAAAAGGACGACGGTTGTTTCTTCGTCACTCTGAAAACGGACAGGGGGGGCGATAAGCTGTGAGACCGGAATATCTTTTATCGCTCAGGCAGGGACTTGACGGCATGCCGGACGGCGTATGCTACAGCAAAGAAAACGGCGAGTTTGTGTTTTTGAATAAAACAATGAAAAAGATCATGCGCGCCGCGTTTGACAGCGGTGTAAATGACGCTATGGTTTTTGAAAAACTTGATTATATCGGGCTCAACAGCGGCTGCCGGATCGAAAAGAACGGCGGCGGTGTGCTTCTGATACTGCAGGACGGCAGCGCCTGGAATATAAAGACCGGAAAAATAACGGCGGACGGCGTGGTATATAACGAATGTATAGCGTATAACGTTACGGAGCCGTACGGAAAAAGTCTTGAATTAAAAAAACGAAACGCGCATTTGACGGCGGTCAACGAGAAAATTCGCGAATACAGCAAAGAAATGGATTCTATGATACGCGACAGAGAACTGCTCGACGCGAAAATAAGGATACACGACGACGTGGGAAGGGCTCTGCTCTCTCTGCGCTCGTATCTTTACAGGCAGGATAAGGACAGGGAGTCGCTCGTTAAACTGTGGCGCATGACAATATCCATGCTTCGCCGCGAGACCGTGGCGGACGTATCCGACGACAGGATGGAGGCGTTATCCGAGGCGGCGCGCGCGGTCGACGTCACGCTCCATTACGACGGAGAGATACCAAACGACCGGCTGATAAAGGAAATATCCGCTTCGGCAATAAGAGAGTGCCTTACAAACACGGTAAAGCACGCCGGCGGAAACAACGTATATATAAGCACGTCGCTGAAAAACGGCGAATTTGCGATAAAAATAAAAAACGACGGCAGAAAGCCGGATAAACCCATTGAAGAAACGGGCGGACTGCACACGCTCCGCAGAAGCGTTGAAAGATACGGCGGAAAAATGACGGTCGCATGGAAGCGGGGCTTCGAGCTGACCGTGATCTTACAAATATCGTGAGGGGATAAAAAATGAGCAAAGTAAAGGTTATGATAGTTGACGATCAGGCAATGTCGCGCCATCTGTTCGAGCTGTACGTTCAGAACTCGGAGCGGTACGAGCTTGCGTTCTCTTTGCCGTCCGCTTCCGTCGCGGAGGTGTATTTTCTGAAACACAGCGTAGATCTTATACTTATGGATATACTCATGAACGACGGATGCAACGGCCTTGACGCGGCGAAGCGCATCAAGGAAAGATACCCGTCGGTAAAAATAATCGCCGTTACGTCAATGCCGGAGCACAGCTGGATAGAGCGCGCGAAAAAGATCGGCGTGGACAGCTTCTGGTATAAGGAGACGGAGCAGGAAACTATACTTGACGTAATGGACAGAACAATGGCGGGAGAATCGGTATATCCGGACAGTCCGCCCACCGTCATGCTCGGGCTTGCGAAAAGCTCGGAGTTCACGGAGCGCGAGCTTGAGGTGCTGCGAATAATAACGACCGGCGCGACGAACGGCGCCGTGGCGGAGGAGCTCGGCATTTCGGAAAATACCGTAAAAGCGCACGTCAGATCCATGCTTGAAAAAACGGGCTACCAGAGCCGCACGGAGCTTGCGATAAAAGCGAGAGTAATAGGTATAACGATAAAATAAACCGGTATATATGAAAAAGGCAGACGCCGCGGCGTCTGCCTTTTCATCATTTGAATTTCACGAATATCGTCGACGGACCTTTTGACTTTCCTACGGAGTACGATACGCCGACAGCTCCGTTTTCAACGAATATATCGTTTATCGCGGATTTCATCCCGTCGTAAACTATATCGAGCCTTTCGTACTCGACCTTCAATCTCACTTCCGTTTCTCCGCGTAAATACGCCTCGTATATCTTCTGCGCCGCCTCCTCAGACGTATCCGCGGTAAGCCCGTTATATATGAAATAGTTGTATTCCGTCGCGGTGCATACGGGCAGCGGTATATCCGTATATATAAGATGCGATCTTAACAGCTCTTGTGTAGTTATGCAGAAATAATTATAAGTCAGATAATCCTTTATCCGTTCCGCGTCCACCGGGTCGCCCCAGGTCGTATCCACGTAATAGTAATCGTCGCCCAAAAGCACAAGACTGTAATAATGGTTCCCGCCGTCCGTGCTCGCGCCTTTTACCGTAAACGTCTGTATGCCGAGCCGCAGGGCAAGATACTGCGTTGCGCGCGCGTAACCGATACATATCGCCCTGCTGTCTATCAGCGGGCCTATTGCGGATACGGCGCGGTAAACTTCCTCGTTATACTCGTTTTTTTCGTAATACTCGTCCGCCTCGTCCGCGTATTTGGTACGGTTTATGATATACTCGTAAAGCGTCGTCAGCTTTTCGTATTCCGTCATACCGTCGTTTATCCAAAGATCGCGGAACTTGTAAAACATGGTCGTAAGATGCGACGCAAGAGCTTCCGCCTCCTCGAGCGTGAAAACGTAATCGAATATCAGCTTCCCGCCTTCTGTCTTAGGCGTCTCGGACAGATAGAAAAGCTCGGGTGAATCAAAGAAAACGCACTCGTATATATATTTTGCCGTGTCCGCGTCCGGAAGTATGACGTATTCCGCATAGCACAAAGCGGCCGTGAGCACCTCATAATAAAGCTGTCTTTTTTCTTTGTCCAGCGTGGACCACGCGTAGCGGCGGCACGTGTTGTAATACGGCAGGGCGTGCACCGGTATTTCCGGCGAAAACTCTTCCGTATCGGGCTCAGTCTCCGCTTCAGTTTCCGTTTCCGTGTTCGTTATCTCTGCCGTTGTTTCTTCCGTTATTTCATCCGTCGTGACGGACGGGAACAGAGGAAAACATGAGGTGACGAAAACGAAAATAAACGAAAGTAATAAGAGTATTATCGGTATTTTTTTCATCTTTTTCCGAAAAGGCGTCCGGGATGACCGGACGCCGGCTTTTTATTTCGTTATTTTGGACTTGCCGCCCATGTAAGGTCTTAACACCTCCGGAATGTTGACGGAGCCGTCTTCGTTCAGATTGTTTTCGACAAACGCTATGAGCATTCTCGGCGGCGCTACGACCGTGTTGTTCAGCGTATGCGGCAGATAAGTCTTTCCGTCGCCTTTTATTCTTATCTTCAGTCTTCTCGCCTGCGCGTCGCCTAAGTTGGAGCAGGAGCCGACTTCAAAATACTTTTTCTGTCTCGGTGACCACGCTTCAACGTCAACGCTCTTGACCTTTAAGTCCGCTAAATCTCCGGAGCAGCATTCAAGCGTTCTTACCGGAATATCGAGCGTGCGGAAAAGATCGACGGTGTTCTGCCACAGCTTGTCAAACCACGCCTTGCTGTCCTCGGGCTTGCAGACTACTATCATTTCCTGCTTTTCAAACTGGTGTATGCGGTAAACGCCGCGCTCCTCTATGCCGTGCGCGCCCTTTTCTTTTCTGAAGCACGGAGAATAGCTCGTAAGCGTCAGCGGAAGCTGCTGCTCCGGGATTATCTGGTCTATGAATCTGCCTATCATGGAGTGCTCGCTCGTACCGATAAGATACAGGTCCTCGCCCTCTATCTTATACATCATCGCGTCCATTTCCGCAAAGCTCATAACGCCGGTCACGACGTTGGAGCGGATCATAAACGGCGGTATGCAGTAGGTAAAGCCGCGGTCTATCATAAAATCGCGCGCGTAAGTAAGAACGGCGGAATGGAGCCTTGCTATATCGCCGGTAAGATAATAAAAGCCGTTGCCGGCGACGCGGCGCGCGCTGTCAAGGTCTATGCCGTTTAAGGATTCGAGTATGTCCGTGTGATACGGGATCTCAAAATCCGGTACCTTCGGCTCGCCGAAGCGCGTGACCTCCACGTTTTCGGAATCGTCCTTGCCTATCGGAACGGACGGGTCTATTATGTTCGGTATACGCATCATTATGCCGCGTATCTTCTCGGTGCATTCTTCCTCTAACTTTTCAAGCTCGGCAAGACGGTTGGCGTTTGCGGTTACCTGTGCTTTTACTTCTTCCGCCTCTTCCTTTTTGCCCTGACCCATCAGAGCGCCGATCTGCTTTGACAGCTTGTTGCGGGACGCGCGAAGCTCGTCGCCCTCTAGGATGTAGGCACGGTTCTGCTTGTCAAGCTCTATGACCTCGTCCACGAGCGGCAGCTTCTCGTCCTGAAATTTATTTTTGATGTTCTGTTTTACCACTTCCGGGTTTTCTCTTAAAAATTTGATATCTATCATTGCGGTTTTCCTTTCGCATATTTATTTTCAGTCTTTTTTATTCAGCCGATTCGACAAAGATCAGACGCCAGCCGTCCGGATCTTTTATCTGCGACGTTTTTTCACATCCCATATAAACGCGGAGCTTTATCGGCACGGTCTTATAAACTCTTGTCCCGCGGTATAAAAGCTGATCGTACGTTACTTCCGCGAAGACGAGCCGGTCGGACAACACCGTGAAATTGGTTATGACCGCGTTTGCATTTTCCAGGCTGGTATAATCGTAATACCATCTCGTGTCAAATCCGGCAAGATTTCCGTAAAACTTCGTGTCCGGATACAGATAATCTTTGATCTCCTCGAATTTTACGCTGCCCGCGACGTAATCGGAATACGCAAACGAAAGCAAGAACACTCTGTCAACGAGCGTTGATCTGTATTTTCCGTTTGACGGGTATAAATACGCCGTTCTGTCCGTGCGCGTTTCAGGCATACATTCATCCTCGCCTATATACGCTTTTATCTGCGGCCTGTAAATAAAGCCTTCAAACACGTAAAGCGCCGTCTTCGATATTTTAAAAGACGACGGGATCAAATCGGGAACGTTCGGATCCTCGAGCACGGGCTCGTCGTCAACGGTCATTCCGTTGACCTTGAGCGTCGCCTCCTCCGGCGCGGATACTCTGCACGACATAAGGGGAAGCGATACGGATATGGATGAAACGACGAAAGTCTTATGACCTTTATCGTTGTTTTCCCCCTCTGAAAGCGTTACTTTTGACGTAAGCGTGCCTTTTGTAAGCGAGTATACGAACGCAGATATCTTTTCGTGAGAATATTCCCCGGGCAGATCGTCGATATATTTTGTGACAGACGCCGGATCCTCATATTTTCCGATCCTGCAGTCGATCTTATCGGAGAAGCCCGATATCCCGTTTTCATTAAGCGACGCAACGAGCGCGTCCATGAATTCCGCCGCCGAAAGTCCCACGGAGCTGTCCGCGTACGCGGCCGCCATGTCCCCGGCTTCTTTTACGGCGGAGATCAGCTTTAACCGTTTTGACACGGTAACGCCGCTTTGCCGTTCCGCGTTTTCTTTTTCTTCAAAAAGCCGGTGCGCCTCCGCCGCTTTTGCGTTCTGAACAGCCGTATATTCGTAGCTTTTCAGATATCCGCCCAAAACAATAAGCGCTATAATGCAAAGCATGACCGTCACCGTGACGGCGAATATATATATTTTCCAGAATTTCGGTATTTTTTTCATCTTACTATAAAACACGTCGGAAGTCCGCGCTGAAGCAGACCTTTGTTTACAAGCGAGCCATTGTAATACATACCGGTCGAGTTGCCGCCGTCAAGATTCGCGGCGTTTACCGCGTCGTAATCGAGCATTATATCTATAAGATCGGCGTAGGTCGCTCCGAGAGAAGACGCCTGCCTGCCGTCAACCACGAGCAGAAGCACCGCTCCGTCAGCGCGCTGACCTATAGCGGTACGCGGGTTCAGTCCGCCGCCGGTGCCGGATACGGACGACGCTTTGCCGTTCATTACGAGTATGGGGCTGAAGGAGAGCGCGTCGCGTATGCCCGCGTCGAGCGCCTGCTGTCCCGTCATGGTGCCGACTATGAAAATATTGTCTTTGTTAAAGCCTATGACCTCGTATTTTTTATTAAGGTCTCCGTAAACGAGCGTTCCGTTCGTTATGACGAGCCCTATAGGCGTGCCGCCGTCTCCCAGTCCGTTTTTATCCTCAAAGCCGCCGCCGTTTATCGCCGCCGTGGCATTATAGGACCTTGCGATGCTCGAGAGGTTTTTACCGGGGACATCTTTCGAATAATCTCCGCAAACGCCGACGAAAAGGCGCGACGGGTCGTGTACGACCATCATTTTTCCGCTGTACGTCGGACCGGACACGTCGTATATCTCAAGTCCGTCGCCTGTGACGGACAGCGCGTCCTTATGCTTGTCCTGTATCTCCGGCTCGGTTTCCGGCGCGGTCGTCGTGATCTCCGGCTGTGTCAGACCGTCCGTTACGGTGTCGCTGTCGTCCGTTCCGATTATGACCGGAAGCAGCTGACGTGTGAATTCCGCGTCGGTCGTCTGCGGCGTTATGCTTATCATATTCGGGTCGGAGCTGCCCTCGTCCGCGACGACCGCGTTTTCGCTGACTATGGATTCGATCTCCTCGGGTGAGAAATACCACGTGGCAAGGAATTTTGCCGCGGACGTTTCAAGCATGGAGATGACGAAAAGGTCGCGCGCGGTCTTTGACGGACCGTAATTTATTACCGCGACGCCGGAGAGAATAAATCCGACAAGAATGAAAAGCGCGGTCAAAACACATACCGCCGTGCGTATCACAACGGTAGACGCTTTGATTTTGCGCTTTTCGGTCTTTTTCATTTTCTGTCTCTTATTTTTTCATTTTGATCGCGGCTTTGCATTTTTCCGCGATGTGAGCCGGTGTAAGTCCGTAATATTCAAGTAAGGGCGGGACCTTGCCGCTTCTGCCGAACCGGTCTTCAACGCCTACGCGCAGTACCGGAACGGGAGTTTTGCCGCATATCGCCTCGCATACCGCGGAGCCGAGACCGCCTATGATATTGTGTTCTTCCACCGTGACTATGGCGCCGGTCTTGTTTGCGTAACTGCATATAAGCTCCTCGTCAAGCGGTTTTATCGTGTGGATGTTCAGTACGGCGGCGTCTATGCCTTCGGCCCTCAAAAGCTCTCTCGCTTCAAGCGCGGGGGCGACCATAAAGCCGTTTGCGGCTATCGTAACGTCGGG
>DBWC01000109.1:1345-14391 GCA_002308615.1 Clostridiales bacterium UBA1248 | reverse complement strand
AACAGTATCGGCGTCGCGGCGCGTCCGAAACGCAGATATACCGGACCTACGTAATTAATCGCCGCCTCTACCGCGGCTCTTGTCTCAGTCGCGTCCGCGGGGCAGATGACCGTCATTCCCGGAATGGTGCGCATTACCGAGAAATCTTCAAGACACTGATGCGTCGCGCCGTCCTCGCCGACGGTTATACCGCCGTGAGTCGCGCCCAGTTTTACGTTTAAATGCGGATAACCTATGGAGTTTCTTATCGGCTCAAACGCGCGTCCCGCCAAAAACATCGCAAACGACGATGCAAACGGGATAAGCCCGGTCGTGGAAAGACCCGCGGCTACCGATACCATGTTGCCCTCGGCTATGCCGCAGTCAAAGTGCCTGTTCGGAAACGCCTTTTTGAACGTCGCCGTCTTTGTGGCTCCGGCGAGGTCCGCGTCAAGAACTACCAGCTTTTCATATTTAGCGCCGAATTCGGCAAGCGCTTCTCCGTATGCTTCTCTTGTTGCTTTCTTATCACTCATCGCCGTATCTCCTTATTTATCAAGCGCTGCGACGGCGGCTTTGAGCTCCGCCATGCCCTGGTTATACTGTTCCTCGTTGGGCGCGGCTCCGTGCCAGCTTACCTGGTTTTCCATGTATGACACGCCCTTGCCCTTCGTCGTCTTCATTATGATCACGGACGGAACGCCCACTATGTGCGACGCCTCGTTCACCGCGCGTTCTATCTGGTCAAAATCGTGACCGTCTATTACCTGTACGTGCCAGCCGAAAGCCGCGAATTTTTCGTCTATCGGCGTTGAGTTCATAACGTCTACTATCCTGCCGTCTATCTGCAGTCCGTTCCAGTCTATGAATACGCAGAGATTATCGAGTTTGTAGTGGGCGGAGAACATCGCCGCCTCCCAGATCTGACCTTCCGCAAGCTCTCCGTCGCCGCATACGGCGTAGACCTTGAAGCTCTTGCCCTGGTGCTTTGCGCCGAGCGCCATTCCGGCGGCGGCAGACAAACCGAGGCCGAGCGAGCCTGACGTCATATCACAGCCGGGCGTGTGCTTCATATCCGGATGTCCCTGCAGATAGCTGTCTATGCTGCGGAATTTCTTTAACTCGTCCTTCGGTATGAAGCCGCGCTCCGCAAGTATCGCGTAAAGCGCCGGAGCGGTGTGGCCTTTTGAAAGAACAAAGCGGTCGCGGTCGGGATCGTCCGGATTCTTCGGATCGACGTTCAAAACGTATTTGTAAAGATAGGATAATACGTCGGCTATCGATAAAGAGCCGCCCGGATGTCCCGAATTTGCTGAATATACCTCCGTCAGAATGTCCATGCGGACGTTCGCGGCAAGCTTTTTAAGTGATTTTCTCTGTGATGAATTCATAAACAACTCCTTTTGTGTTTTTCCGAACACCATTATATACGTATATTTATTGAAAATCAATAAAAACAATTGACAAGTGTGTAAATTATTCGCCTAACCTGATGAGCAGAACGGATATGTCCGCGGGCGATACGCCGGATATGCGCGACGCCTCGCCTATGTTTTTCGGACGCTGCGCGGCAAGCTTTGCGCGCGCCTCGAGCCGCAGACCTTCGATTTTGCCGTAATCGATATCGTCAGGTATGCGCATGCCCTCAAGACGTTTGCTGCGCTCCGCGGCGGCTAACTGCTTTTTTATGTAGCCGTCGTATTTTATGCGTATCTGCGCTTCGGTAAGCACCGCCTTATCCTCCGGCTGCGTCGGATCGAACGGCTTTAATATCTCATAATTGAGCTGAGGGCGGCGCAGCAGCTCCGCAAGCTTCGTCCCCTCGTCCACCGCGGACGTTCCCGCAGCCTGCAGCACGGCGTTCAGCTCGTCGCTCATCTTTATCGTCGTCGCCTCCGCGCGCTCTATCTCTTCGTTTATCTTCTTTTGCTTTTGCAGATATTTTTCGTATCTTTGCTCGCTTATAAGCCCTATTTCGTGACCGAGCGGAGTAAGACGCAGATCTGCGTTGTCCTGACGCAACAGCAGTCTGTATTCGCTTCTTGACGTCATGACGCGATACGGCTCGTTCGTGCCCTTTGTCACTAAATCGTCTATCAGAAAACCGATGTAGCCGTCTGAGCGGGAGAGCGTTATCTGATCTCTGCCTTTCAGCTTCAGCGCGGCGTTTATGCCCGCTATAAGTCCCTGCGCCGCCGCCTCCTCGTAGCCGGAGGTGCCGTTGAACTGACCGGCGCCGTAAAGACCTTTTATGTTCTTGAATTCAAGCGTATGTTCAAGCTGCGTGGGATCGATGCAGTCGTATTCGATAGCGTAAGCGTGGCGCATTATCACCGCGTGCTCAAAGCCGGGCAGCGTGTGCAGCATTTCCTCCTGAACGTCAGCGGGAAGAGAAGAGGAAAAGCCCTGGATGTATAATTCCTCCGTGTCCTCGCCTAACGGCTCGACGAAAAGCTGGTGGCGCTCCTTTTCGGAGAAGCGCACGACCTTGTCTTCGATACTCGGACAGTATCTCGGTCCCACACCCTCAATAACTCCGCTGAAAAGCGGCGAGCGGTGCAAATTTGCTCTTATTATCTCATGCGTTTTCGCGTTCGTGTAAACTATGTAGCACGGCACGTCGGGGCGCGACGCAAGCTCGTCTTTTGACGTAAGAGAGGAGAACGGCACGTCGCAGTCTCCGCGCTGTTCTTCAAGCACGGACAGATCGACGCTCGATCTGAGCACTCTCGGCGGTGTTCCGGTCTTGAATCTCATAAGCTTTACGCCGAGCTTCAAAAGGCTTGCCGTCAGGCTGTTCGCCGGTAAAAGTCCGTCGGGACCGGACGGATAAGCGCTTTCTCCGACCACCACTCTGCCGTTCAGATACGTGCCGGAGCATATAACGGCGGCTTTGCATGTAAACACCGCGTTCAGCGCCGTGACGACGCCGCATACCGCACCGTTTTCCGTGAGTATATCCGTAATTTCCGCCTGATAAAGCCGCAGATTCGGCTCTTTTTCAAGCGTTTGCTTCATGATTATATGATATTTAGCTCTGTCCGCCTGTATGCGCTTTGAATGTACCGCCGGGCCCTTGCCGGAGTTGAGCATCCTGTTCTGAAGCGTTACGAGATCGGCGGACCGTCCCATTTGACCGCCCAGCGCGTCTATCTCAAAGACGAGATGGCCTTTGCCCGTGCCGCCGACCGACGGATTGCAGGGCATATTCGCGACTGAATCGAGGTTCATCGTGAACAGTATGGTGCTCAGACCTAAACGCGCGGACGCGAGCGCCGCTTCTATGCCCGCGTGTCCGGCGCCGATAACGGCGACGTCGCAGGAGCCGAGCGGAAACGTCGGTTTGTTTTCCGTTTTTATCATTCCTTTACGATTTGATGTGTTTTTTGCATTCTTTGACTATCGCTTCGCGCGCCTCGTCAATGCTGCCCGCGTACAGCGTGCAGCCCGCCGCGCGCATATGTCCGCCGCCGCCGAAAGCAGAGGCGATCGCGGCTACGTCCGTTATGCCGGAGCGCAGGGAAACGCGAAACGATCCGTCAACCTCTTCCTTGACCGAAAAAGCCGTGTCCACTCCGTCGACGGAGCGCGGTATGTCGACTATATCCGCTATGTCCTCCTCGGTTACGGAAAGCTCGTTTCTCGTTTTCATGCTGATGCTGACGGATGCGATCTTGCCGTTTAGGTCGTACTGCATATTGGATAAAGCGTAGCCCTCCGCTTTTATCCTGTCCGGAGTTTTTATTATGTGCAGCTCTTCGTCGATATACGACGCCGGCACGCCGCAGGAAAGAAGCCTCGCGGCTCTTATATGCGTTTCGGGCTTCGTGTTTGAGTAAATGAAGCCGCCGGTATCCGACGATATTCCGCAGTAAATATATGAAGCGGCATCCTTTGTAAGAGTATATTTCCCGGCTTTTTCAAAATACTCGCAGATATCGAGTATTATCTCGGCGCAGGATGCGTAATCGTCTTCTACGTACGAATATCTGCCGAAATCCTCGCGGTTAAGATGATGATCTATCTTTATGAATATGTCGTTTGCAAGATCTTCGTATTTGCCAAGCAGTTTTACCGACGCGACGTCGACCGTTATTATATGCTCGTACGGTGCGCCCGTGTCTTCAAAGCCGTATCCGTCCATCAGCCGTTTCTGCTTTTCGGTGATCTTATCCGGGCATACGGCGTAAACGGTCTTGCCTAAAGATCGGAGCAGATTTGAAAGCGCCATGGCGGAGCCTAACGTATCGCAGTCCGGATGTCTGTGCGTCAATATAAGATAGTTATCGTTATCGCACAGAAGTTTAAAAAGCTTATTTATCGTTATTTTCATTTGTTTTTGCCTGCGCGGCTCTCGCCTCGTCTTCCGCTTTGATCTGACGGAGCACCTCGTCAACGTGACAGCCGTATTCCGCGGACGTGTCGGCTATGAAAGTAAGCTCCGGCGTCACGCGCAGATTAAGGCTTGCCGCCAGCTCGCGCCTTATATATCCGTGCGCCGAAACAAGACCGTCTTTGATCTCGCTTCTTATCTCTGCCGAATCCTCCGGCGTCGCGGGATCGAGGAAGGAATAAAAGATCTTCGCGTATTTGAGATCCGGGGAAATATCGCAGCCGGTCACGACCGTCATATATGACGTAACGCGCGGATCTTTCACTCCGCGCAGTATGCGCGTCATTTCCTTTACTATCTCGTCGTTAATTCTTTGTAATCTGTATTTTGCCATAAAATTACCTTTTCTATATTGAATCCTGTATATTATATCATAAATAATATTATATGTCAAGTTTTTGATTTAAAATAATGCGGCTATTTTTTCCGGGGTGTGCGATGTTAGAGTATAGAATTGGTAGGGCGGGGGAGATTGCTCCCACCGTTGCCTTTCCCTACAGGAGAAGGCAAATCAGGCTCCCTCCGGGAGGGAGCCGGCAACGAAGTTGACTGAGGGAGAACGCGTGGAGTTTAAATCAGCACTAAACTCCTTCCGCCACAGCTTCGCTTTGCCGCCTCCCTCAGTGATGGAGGCCATAGAATTATTTTAAAACACTCTTGCATTTTTTTATAATATGTGTTATGATACCCGTATGAGATATATTTCAGTCGCTTTTACCGGCTACAGAACGGAGAAACTGCCGTTTGCGCCGACGGATGAGAATATCCGTAAACTTTCGGAAAAAATAAAAAACGCCGTGCGGGAACAGGCCGCGGCGGGCGTTAAATATTTCATGTCCGGCGTGTGCCGCGGGTCGGATCTTATTGCCGCGGACGCCGTGCTTTCTCTGCGGGCTGAGCTCGGAATACAGCTGTGGTGCGCCGTTCCGTTCAGAAATCACAGATTGACGATACCGCCGGGCGAGCTTGCGCTGTACGATAGGGTGCTTTCCGCCGCGGACGGCGTAGCGGTGCTTTACAAAGGAGAGGCGGACGGAGCCGATTTCGGAAGGCTGTATAACGAGAGGAACCGTTATATGATCGACCATTGCGACGGCCTTATCGCCGTATGCCCGGAGCACGATATTCTCCCCGGCGGAACGAAAAACACCGTGGAATATGCGAAAAGAGCGGGGAAGAAGATTATTTATCTTTTGGATTGAATAATTCGGATTGCAGGGCGACCGTCGGTCGTCCGGTTTTTTGTCCGCAAAAAAGCCCCGAGAGAATCTCGGGGGGATGGTGGAGTTTGGGGCGATAATAGGGGTTCCCCGTTGCGAACACAGTGAGCAATGGGGGTTCCCGTAAGGGGGAGCGGGAGCCCCAACAGCGGCGCAGCCGTACAGACCGTCGGCGCTGCCGACATCTTTACAGCACCACCGATCTGCCTAAGCAGAACGAATACAACTCGCATTTGCCGACGGGCAACAAAGCTATGCGCTCCACCGCCTTCTTATAATAAGACAGCTGCATCGCGTGCCTTGCCTTGAATTCCGTAACGGCGCCTTCGCCGTACACGCGGTCCGTCTTGTAGTCCGCGACGGTTATACTGCCGTCCTCTTCCTCAAAGAAACAGTCTATGACGCCCTGAACCAAAAGCTTTTCTTCGGATAAGGCTTTTTTTCTTTCCGGGTCTGCCGTGAAATCCGGCGCATCAAGCTCTATGTTGAAGCGGTATTCACGGCAGAACAGCCTGCCTTTGCTCTTTGCCGCTTTCATTCGTTTATACAGATCGGAGCGGAAGAACGCTTCTATCTCTTTGTATGAGATAAGGTCTTTGTTCTCCTGCCTTATGAAACCGAGCTCGACGAGCCTTTGGGCTTCCGCGTAAACGTCGGCTTCCGCCTTTTCAAGATCGCAGAACTGCATGAAAAGATGCGTTGACGTGCCGCGCTCCGCCGCCGTCGCTGCCTTTTCTTTCTCAGCGTAATCGGGCAGTATCAGCGGCGCCGGCTCGTCTTCGTCAAAGATGTTCACCGTCTCGTAATCGGTATCGAGATATTCGGGATAAAGCTTTGACACAGCGGCTTTTTTCGGTAAGCTTGCCGCTTCCTTATACGGATATTCGTAATTGAATATTTCTTTCAGTTTTTCAAATTCCTCGCTGCTGTCAAAACCGTCTTCCCGCGCCGCTGTTTCGGCGCGTTCAAAAGCCGCTTTTTCATCTTTTTCCGGGCTTATGCATTCATAAACGTAAGAGCCGCCTTTGCCGTCAAGCGAAACGCGCAGAAAATCAAGAAAGCTGCTGCAGCCGCTGCACGACGCGCTGTATCTGCCGCCGGTAAAGACCGGCTCTTTGGTGCTTGACGCGGTGATGTATAAATACTTTTTCGCGCGCGTCATGGCGACGTACAGCATACACGCCTGATCCGTTATCTGATCGTCCGCTTTTTTCATCACTTCCGTCTTGTAAAGCGGCCCAGTCAATACGGCGTCGCCGTCCGTTTTTATGCGTATTCCAAGGCCGAGACGTCTGTCGGCGATTATCGTTTTCTTGTTGTAATCGGTATTGAATTTGGAGCCGGCGCCGATTATGAAGCAAACGGGATATTCAAGTCCCTTTGAGCCGTGTACCGTTTGCACGGTTATTTTTCCCGCCGTATCGGAGCCCACGCTGAAGGATTTGCCCTTTTCCGTCATCTCGCGGCAGTACGATATGAAGCCGTACAGGCCCTTGAAGGAATCGGACTCGAATTTTCTACTCAGCTCGTATAAAAGTATAAGATTGCCGCGTCGCTCGGACGGCTCTTTTTTATCGTATTCGTTATAAACTACCGATAAAAGTCTCGTCTCTTTATAAAGCAGACGTATGAATTTGTCCGTGGGCATGGATCTGCTTCTGTAACGCAGATACGACAAAGTCTTTATAAAATCAAGGCATTTTTCGTCTTGTGTTTCGTTTGCGTATTCGCGCAGAGCCGTATAAAGCGGCTCGTCCGGGTATTTAAGGCGTATGTTTGCAAGCTCGTCGAGCGTGAAACCGAAAACCGGGCTTTTCATCGCCGCCGCAAGCTGAACGTCGGATATTGGATTGTCTATCGCCGACAGTATGCTGACGGTCAAAAGCACCTCGGGCGAGTTGAAAAACGTCTTGTCCGACGTGTTGACGCACGGCAAACCGTGATCGGAAAACACCTTTTCGACCGCCGCGCACGCCGAACCCTTCTGGCAGAGGACCGCTATATCGGAAAACGAAAGGGGTTTTCCGTCGTCTTTTGTCCCCTCTTTCAACAACCTTTTTATCTCTTTTGCCGCGTATTCCGCCTCGTCCGCGATCTTTCCGCCTTCAAAAACCGTCAGCTTTACCGGGACGTTCTCGCCCTCCGTCTTTCCGTAAACGAGTTCGTCGTCCTTTGAATACGGAATACGTCCGTCCGCGCCGAAAACGGTGCGGAACACTTCGTTTGTAAAATCAATTATAGGCCTTCCGCATCTGAAATTCTTTGATAAGAATATCACGGCGGGATCTATGTTTGACGGATCGTACGGCTTGAAAATCTGCCTGTACGACGAAAACAAAGTTGGATCAGCTCCTCTGAAAGAATAGATCGACTGTTTCACGTCGCCCACCATAAAGCGGTCGTTTTTCGATATTGCGGCGAATATCTCGTCCTGTATGCCGTTTACGTCCTGGTATTCGTCAACGTATATCTCGTCGTACCTGTTTGCGATCTTCTTTGCGAATTCTCCGTCTCCCCGGCAGATAAGGCGGTGAGCGTAACGCTCCATATCGTTGAAATCAACGAGCCCGGAGTTTAGTTTTTCCGCGGAAAATTCCTTTTCAAACCTGCTTAATATCTTATAGATACAGCCGCAGAGATAAGACGTTTTTTTACATATATTTTTTACGTCGGATGAGTTGAACGAGAGTATCTTCGACGCGTTGCCGAGCTCTTTTACAAGCGCGGATTTAAGCGCGTTCTGCGCGTCTTTGAAGCCCGGTTCGCCTTTTACGGGTTTGTTGCGCGGAAAATCCGGTTTTTCCCTGAAATATTCGTAAAGCTTGTCGTAGTCCGCCGCATCGAGCAGACCGAGAGTTTTGTCTGTCAGATCGATGCAGAACAGAGCCGTTGGACGGTACTTATTGATGTAATCCTCATCTGTCGCGTAATCGTCCTCAAGCTGTTCAAAGCCTCGCAGGATATCCGAAAAACGCTTCTTTGCGGATGATAGAAAATACTTAAAATGCTCGCTTTGCCCGAAATCGTCCGCGTATTTTTCGTATTTTTCCGCGCAGTTTTTGTAAAAATCAAGAAACTCCGGATATGACGCGACGGTATCGTACAGGTCGCAGAGCGTGTCGTACAGAGATCCGTCGGGACGGATACGCTCGAACGTGTCAAAGAAATCCTCCGCGTTTTCTATGTCAAAGCCGTCGTTTTTGCTGTCGTTGTAATATCCGTCTATCACGTCGTTCATAACGCGGCGGCGTATCATCTCAACGCTGCCCTCGTCCGCTATGCGGAGCTTCGGCGGAAGACCGAGAGACGAAAAGCCTTCGCGCAATACTTTTACGTAAAACGAGTGTATCGTGCTGATAGACGCCGACGGCAGAAGCGAAAGCTGTCTTCTTACGCGGCTGTTTTTCGGCTCAGCCGCCGCTTTTTCCTGAAGTTTTTTTCTTATCCTTATACGCAGTTCCTCGGCGGCTTTTTCGGTAAAGGTGACTATCAGAAGCCTTGAAATATCAACGGGATCTTCGTCACGGCAAACGGCCTGAAGCACTCTTTCGGTAAGCGTCGCGGTCTTGCCGGAGCCGGCGGCCGCGGCGACTAAAACGTCGCGTCTGCTTATTTCAACGGCGTCTTTCTGCGCTTTTGTCCATTCCATAGTCAGCCCCTCCCCTGCGATTTTTTATCCGTGCGGCGGCAGATGCTTATGTATGGGCAGTAGTCGCACGGGACTTTGTTTTCTTTTGCCGTAACGGACGCGTCGCCCTCGCACATACGCTCCGCAGCGTCCGCTATCGCGGTTTTAACTTCTTCAAACACGGCGGTCATCTCGTCCGGCGCGGTGAATACCATGCCGCCGGACGCGGTTTTGTATATTTCGCCGCCTTTTTTATCCATTCCGGATTCGAGCGCGTCAAGTATCTCCGGGTCGGACAGCGCTATGCCTCCGCGGTTGAGACGTCCGGGCTCCGGCGTCATTCCGCTCCCGTCGAGCACGGGCTGATCCGGTACTGTTTCCATGTAAAACAGCGCGGCGGGAACGGGATCGGCAAACGTCCCCGTTGACGTGCAGACCGTGAGCATATACGCGAAAAGCTGGACGGTCTTGTCCGCTTCTGCCAAAGCCGAAACGTCGAATTTAACGCTGCCGGTCTTGTAGTCGGCGAGCTTTATATACGTTTTTCCGTTGTGCTCGTACGCGTCCACGCGGTCGATCGTACCGGTGAGATACGCTTTTTTGCCGTTTGGCAGATCTATCGCATACGGCGGCAAACCGAAGCTCTCGCTTATTTTAAGCTCAGTTGCTGCGGGCTTGAATTTGCCGGCGGCAAGTTCTTTTAAAATATCGTCCGCGACCTTTACGGTGCATTTTCTCAGTTTGCAGAGCGACGCTCTGAATCTGCCCATGCCCGCAGCGCCGGGATCGATCTTAAGATATATCCCGCAGTATTCTTTTATGTATTTGTCGACCGCACCGGACAGCTGTTTTTCGTCCGGCTGCTCCGGCAGCTCGCCTTTCATCCGGTCGTCTATCAGACGCTTTAAGACGTAATGGACGAAAGACCCGAATTCCGCCGTGTTGAAATCCACCGCGCCGTCCGGCTCCAGTTTGAGAAAATACTTGCAGCAATGCGCAAACGCGCAGTCGGTAAACGACGACAGCCGCGTGGGCGAAAGGCGGACCGAGCCGGGCACGAGCTTTTTCGCGGTTTCTTTATCAAGTTTTTCTTTGTCCGACGTTATGGGGGTATAAAGCAGTTTTGCCTTTTTTTCTGCCTTTTCATCTGTCAAAAGCAGTTTTTTTATCATCCTGCCCTCTTTGGTGTCCTTGTGTTCGGCGTAGTATTCATACGCGGACTCTGCGGATGCGGCTATATCGTAAACGGACAACTCCGATACCGTTTTCACGTCCGGGAAAATGCGTTCTATTTCTGATATCAGATGGCACGGATATTTTTCCTTGCCCTCCGCCGTGCTTACGCTGTACGAAAACGTCGCCGTCTGCGACGAAGCCGTTGCGCACCTGTAAAAATCGTATAGCTTCCGCTCGTTCTCCTTGTCGGAGGTGCCTTCAAGCAGTATTCCCGCGTCGTTTATCTTCTGCCGTTCGTCGTCGCTGAAAATGCCGGTGTCCGTCACGGCCGACGGAAATTCCCCCTCGTTGCATCCCATCAAATAAACGTGCTTGACGTTATGCACGCGCAGCATACCGCCCTCGCCTATCACGACCTGGTCCGTGGACGTCGGTATGCGGCCGATGTCCGTATCTGACAGAACGGTCTCGAACAGCTGCGTATATATCGCCGCGTTCATCGGCACGTCGCCGCAGACGGTGCAGAGCTGTGTAGTAACGGATACGAAGACGTCCCAAAGCTGTGAGACGGTCTCCGCTTCCGCGATATCACCGTTTGCTTTCGCGTCCGATACGAGCCTGCCGAGCGTTTCCGTAATTTCAATGCGCTGCAGCAGTCTGACGAGCGCCTGCGATATGCTTTTCGCGTCGCCGCAATCCTGCAGTTCGGTGTATAGATCATATAAAGGCGTGATGACTGCGGCGCGGACTTCGTTTACGGTGTTCAGGCGCTTTACCGCGCGTTCGTCGTGCTCGTCCGGCGCGCCGTAAGAGTAGGGAGAACCGGTGAAATCCTCAATAAACGCTTTTGAGCCGCGTATATTTCTTCTCGTTATGTAATCGTCAAACATATCGAGCGGATCGGAGCCGGCGTTCAAAAGTCCGGTCTTTATATACGACGAAATGTCTTTCGTTCTGAAGTTGTTCACGCAGACATGAAGCGCCGAGATAACGAGCCGGAAAAGCGCCTTCTGCGCCGCGTTTTCCCTTACCGAGATAAAGTACGGTATGCCGTATTTTTCAAGCGCGGCGTCGGTTATACCGCGCCAGGACGGGATGCTTGAGCAAAGTATTGCAATATCGCGGCATCTGCAGCCGCCGCGCAGTTTTTTCGCTATATCCGCGGCGACGAATTCAGCCTCGTCAAAAGCCGTATGCGCGCGGAAAAAGCGCACGTTATCGCCCGCGGAAACCGCCGCCGGCTCTCCCGTCCGCAAGCCTTTTTCAAGTGCGGACATACACGGGCTGACGTACGATTTGTCAAGTATAACGCGGCTGAAGCCTCCGCAGCGCGAAGCGGCGGCGGACAGCTTTTTTTCACTGTCGTAAATCGGGGATAAAAGATCGTATTTCAAATCCGATCCCGCCGGCGCCGGTATGCCGAAGGTAACGGTAACGGACCTTGCCGTGCGCATGAAAAGCTCTATGACTTTTAGCTGTACGCCCGTGAAGCTGATAAACGAATCTATGAAAAAATCGGCGCCGGGCATACCGCCGTGTTCGGATAACACGCGGTACATACGGGCAAGCTCGTTATCCGGATCGTCGCCGCTTTTTTTGAGGATCAGATCGTACGAGGGGATAAGGAGCGAAAGGTCGTTTAGTTTGTCCTTAAGCGCGGGCGTATCTACCGTCTTTGAAGCTTCTTCAAGCTCCGCCGCCCCGACGCCCTGGCGTTTGAACTCTTTTATGGCGGATAAGACGGAGCCGAGAAGGGAACCGTCCGCGGCGTTCGTTTTCCCGTACACTTTAAGCGCGGGTGCAACGGAGCGTATCGCAAGATACGCCGCCAGCTTCTGGCCGGTTTTATCCGCGTAGTTATAAGATATGCCGCCGTATTTGCGGAAGACCTCGTCGGCTAAACGGGAAAATCCGTAAACGCGCAGTTTCAGCGTCGGCACGCCGCGGCATACGCGCGCGAGCGCCGCCTCCGCGTCAAGCGCCTCCTGGTCCGGCACTATAAGCACGGCGTCGCCGCCGCGCATAAGCGTTTCTTTGATTTTTTCGTACAGAAGCACGGTTTTGCCCGATGACGGAGGACCGTATATAAATTCTGTCATGTATTACTCCTGTTTTTCTGAAATTCCGCTTCTTCTTCCTTCATCTCTTTCGTGCGCGGTATCATCTCGTCCGTTCTGAGCCTGTCAGCCGCGTATGCGAGCCGCAGCAGTTCTCCCGGAATGTAGTCGTCGTATTTTTCAAACACGGGCGATTCGGATTTTGATATAAGACTTTCCGTATCAACGCCGTCTTTGCAGATATCGTAAAGCTTGTCCGTCAGCTTTTGTATACCGTCGCCCTCGTATCTGAACGTGATGTAGCAGCAGCCCTCAAATTCGATATTTGAAATGTTGAGCGCGGCGGCGTTTTTCGCCATGGTCTTGCGCAGAGTCCGAAAAGAGCGCGTGCCGAGCCAAGGAAACATACAGTAGGTCATACCGCCGAGCGAAACGACGGAATGATCGAGCATACCTGTGTTTTTCGCGATATGTCGCGCCACGGCAAGGCGTTTCGCCGCGTTCGGTTTAAGATACGGATAAACCTTGTCTTCGGACAAAACGCGTCTCATCCGCTGCTGTATCTTCGTGTGTATCTCGCCGTAATCGCCGGG
>DBWC01000109.1:745-1336 GCA_002308615.1 Clostridiales bacterium UBA1248 | reverse complement strand
GGGCCACGATATCTCCATTTTGCCCTTTACGGGCTTTACGTATATCAGCTTTCTGCCCACGTCAAGCTCCGTCACCTCCCAGACTCTGCCGGCAAGCGCGAAGCGCTCGCCCACGGGCGGCGGCGTGGTTATGGTGCCTATCTCGTCCGATTCACAGCGTACGGAATAATTCTCCGTGTCCTTGAAAACGGCGTAAAACTTGAACGAGTTGGTAAGCCTTTCGCCTTTAAGCCCCACGATAAGCGTTTTTTCCTCCGTCTGCTCCAGATAATCTTCCTTTAACATAGATATGAGAAGCGTTCTGTAATGCTCGCGCGGTACGTTTTCAAACGGCGGCATCGACAGGATCCTGTCCGCCAGCGCTTTCGGCGACAGCTCCCCTGACGAGGCGAGCACGGACAGCGTCTGCTGGAACATAAGAGAAAATGGCAGTTTTTTGACTGCGGGCGGCTCTATAAAGCGTTCTTCTATATATAACTGGATTATCGCTATCGCACGGATCAGATTCCACGGCATAAGCTGCGGCAAAGGCGTGTCGGGCAGCGGGTCTTCCTCGCGGAATATCATAAACATCTCCGGCGGCTCGCCGCG
>DBWC01000109.1:220-739 GCA_002308615.1 Clostridiales bacterium UBA1248 | reverse complement strand
GCCGAGACGCTGCAAGAAAGACGAAACGGAGTTGGGCGATTCTATCTGAACTATTCTTTGCAGTCTTCCTATATCTATTCCGAGCTCAAGCGTTACCGTCGCGCAGGTGACTAAATTGCCGTACTCGTCGCTTTTCAGTTTCGCTTCCGCTTCCTCGCGTAACGACGCGGAAAGGTTGCCGTGATGTATTAAGAAAATATCCGGCTCGTGCCTGTTTTCCGCTATCTGCCGCAGAGTCGCGGTTATATATTCCGTTTCCTCTCTGGAATTGGAGAAAACGAGAGCTTTTTTGTCCTTTACGCAGTCGTAAATATATTCGTATCCCGCGTCGATCATTGATCTTTGCGCGGCTTTCGAGGGCTTTGTCACGGGCACGTTTTTATCCGAAAACGGATCGGGCGTGCCGTCCGCGGCGACCGTCTGATCGGCTGACGCGTTCTGTATGAAGAAGTGTTCGAGCGCGAGCCTCCAGCTGACTCTGCCCTCGTCGGGCTTCGGCGCGTCGCAGTCGCGCGACGC
>DBWC01000109.1:0-134 GCA_002308615.1 Clostridiales bacterium UBA1248 | reverse complement strand
CAGATTATCTGATTGCCGCGGTCCGTGCCCGTAAGCGTGTGTATCTCGTCTATGATTATGAACCGCAGGTCGCAGAACAGTCTTACTACGTCGTTGCTCCTGTTCATAAGCATGCTTTCAAGCGATTCCGGCGT
>DBWC01000080.1 GCA_002308615.1 Clostridiales bacterium UBA1248 | reverse complement strand
CTTCATTAGCCCGAAGGGCGACTTCATTTCGGCGCGGCAACGATAGAACAAAAAACTTCCTTATCACGCCGCGCCGAATGCAGCAGCCCCGTTTTCAATTTAATGAAGATCTCGCGGGTTTAAAACAGTCCGTGTATCGTTCCGTCGTCGTCCACGTCTATACGCTCCGCCGCCGGAGATTTGGGAAGGCCCGGCATCGTGAGTATGTCGCCGGTGAGCACGACTATGAATCCCGCTCCCGCGGAGACTTTTACGTTTTTGACCGTGACGGTGAAGTTTTCGGGCGCGCCGAGCAGCTTCGGATCGTCGGAGAAGCTGTACTGCGTCTTTGCGATACATACGGGAAGACCGCCGAAGCCGAGCTTTTCAAGCTGTTCAATCTGCTTCTGCGCCGCGGGCATGACGGTTATATCCTTGCCGCCGTATATCTTTTTGACTACGGCTTCTATTTTTTCCTTAATGCTCATATCAAGCTCGTATGAGAAGCGAAAATCGCCTTTTTCTTCTTCACACAGTCGTACGACCTCGCGCGCAAGCTCCTCGCCGCCTTTACCGCCTTCAGCCCAGACGGTGGAAAGTCTGACGTTTACGCCGAGCTCTTTGCATTTTGCTATAATAAACTCTATTTCTTTATCGGTATCCGTCGGGAAGCGGTTGACCGCCACGACGCACGGCAGACCGTACACGTTTTTGATGTTTGAAACGTGGCGCAGAAGGTTCGGAACGCCTTTTTCAAGCGCGCATAAATCCTCGTTTGCAAGCTCGGTTTTAGCCAAACCGCCGTGCATTTTAAGGGCTCTTACCGTTGCGACTATGACTACCGCGTCGGGCTTCAGTCCCGCGGCTCTGCACTTTATGTCAAGGAATTTTTCAGCGCCGAGATCCGCGCCGAATCCGGCTTCCGTGACCGTGTAATCCGCTAATTTAAGCGCCAGCTTCGTCGCCTGAACTGAGTTGCAGCCGTGCGCGATATTTGCAAACGGACCGCCGTGTACGAACGCCGGAGTTCCCTCAAGCGTCTGCACTAAATTCGGCTTCAGCGCGTCTTTCAGCAGCGCCGTCATGGCACCGACGGCTTTGAGATCCGCCGCCGTTACGGGCTTGTCGTCGTAGGTGTAGCCGACGATTATTCTTGACAGTCTGGCTTTTAAGTCCGCGATTGAATTTGACAGGCAGAACACCGCCATTATCTCCGACGCGACGGTTATATCATAGCCGTCCTCACGCGGTACGCCGTTCGCCTTGCCGCCGAGACCGTCAACTATGAAGCGGAGCTGTCTGTCGTTCATATCGACGCAGCGTTTCCACGTGATCTTGCGCACATCTATGCCTAAACTGTTGCCCTGCTGTATGTGGTTATCGAGCATTGCGGCAAGCAGGTTGTTTGCCGCGCCGATAGCGTGAAAGTCGCCCGTGAAATGCAGGTTTATATCCTCCATAGGCACGACCTGAGCGTAACCGCCGCCGGCGGCTCCGCCTTTTACGCCGAACACGGGACCGAGAGACGGCTCACGCAGAGCGACGGTGACTTTTTTGCCTATTCTTGAAAGTCCGTCCGCCAGGCCTATCGTCGTCGTGGTCTTGCCCTCGCCCGCGGGGGTCGGGGTTATTGCCGTAACGAGTATGAGCTTGCCGTTTTTGTCTTTGTCTTCCGCGGCTGAAAAATCTATTTTCGCCTTGTATTTGCCGTAAGGCTCGACGTACTTTTCGTCGATTCCGGCTTTTTTTGCTATTTCGTAAATGGGCTGCATTTCGCATCTCTGCGCAATCTCAAGGTCTGTCAGGTATGCCATTTTCTTATCTCCTTTTTAATATATAGGATAACGTGAGCAGAGGTCTACGACCTGCTCGGATATTCTGTCTTTGCTGCCTTCAAAATCTTCGGTTATGTCCGCTATGAAGTCCGCTATGAGCTTCATTTCCGGCTCCTTGAAGCCCCTTGTAGTGACCGCCGGCGTGCCTACGCGCAGGCCGCTTGTGATGAACGGACTTGCCGGGTCGTTCGGTATGGTGTTTTTATTCGCGGTGATATGCACCTCGTCAAGACGCCTTTCAAGCTCCTTGCCGGATATGCCTTTGTTAAGCAGCTTTATAAGCATAAGGTGGTTGTCCGTGCCGCCGGAAACGATGTCTATACCGCGGGCTTTTAAGCCGTCGCAGAGTACGGCGGCGTTTTTAACGATCTGCTGACCGTACGCTTTGAATTCGTCCGTCATCGCCTCGCCTAACGCCACGGCTTTCGCCGCTATAATGTGCATTAAGGGGCCGCCCTGCGTGCCGGGGAATATCGCCTTGTCTATTTGTTTAGCAAATTCTTCCTTGCATAAGATCATACCGCCGCGCGGGCCGCGGAGCGTTTTATGCGTTGTAGTTGTTACGACGTGCGCGTAGGGCACGGGGGACGGATGTACGCCCGCCGCAACAAGTCCGGCGATGTGCGCCATGTCTGCCATTAAATACGCGCCGACCTCGTCCGCGATCTCACGGCAGCGTTTGAAGTCGATTATTCTTGAATAAGCGGATGCGCCTACTACGATGAGCTTCGGTCTGCACTCTTTCGCTATGCGCTCCATCTCGTCGTAATCTATCATTTCCGTCGTCTTGTCAACGCCGTAAGGCACGACGTTGAAATATTTGCCGGAGATATTTACGGGCGAGCCGTGCGAGAGGTGACCGCCCTCGGACAGATTCATTCCCATTACCGTGTCGCCCGGCTGCAGCAGAGCAAAGAACACCGCGAGGTTTGCCGACGCGCCGCAGTGCGGCTGAACGTTTGCGTGCTCCGCGCCGAACAGTTCGCAGGCGCGTTTTCTCGCGATCTCCTCGACGATATCGACGCACTGACAGCCGCCGTAATAGCGTTTACCGGGGTANNCCGGGATAACCCTCCGCGTATTTGTTCGTAAGCACGCCGCCGGCTGCCAAAAGCACCGCCTTTGATACTATGTTTTCGCTCGCTATGAGCTCTATGTTCTGTCTTTGTCTTTTAAGCTCCGCCTCGCACGCGTTAAAAACGTCAACGTCGTAGTTTTTCAGTTCGTCAAAGAAATTCATTTTTTACCTCGCCTTTATTTGAAATATTTTACCGCGGCTTCAAACATGCGTACGTCGTAATTACCGGGAACGTTTTTGTATAAGCCTTCGCCTTTGCGCTCGCTGTGACCCATTTTGCCGAAAACTCTGCCGTCGGGCGAGGTTATACCCTCTATCGCATACATTGAACCGTTCGGGTTGTATCTTATATCGTTCGTCGGCTCGCCGTGCTCGTCCACGTACTGCGTGGCTATCTGTCCGTTATCGGCAAGCTGTTTGATAAGTGATTCCTCCGCTAAGAATCTGCCCTCTCCGTGTGATATCGGCACGCTGTAAACGTCGCCGACCTCGGTAAAGGAAAGCCACGGGGATTTGTTTGAGGCTATCCTCGTTTTTACCATTCTCGACTGGTGGCGCGCTATCGTGTTGAACGTCAGTGTCGGACAGTGCTCGTCCGCGTCTATTATCTTTCCGTACGGAACGAGACCTAATTTGATCAACGCCTGGAAGCCGTTACAGATACCGCAGATAAGACCGTCGCGGTCGTTTAGCAGCGCGTGGACGTTTTCTTTTACAGCCTCATTTCTGAAAAACGCGGTTATGAATTTGCCGGAGCCGTCCGGCTCGTCACCGCCGGAGAAACCGCCGGGAATGAATATCATCTGTGCGTCTTTCAGCTTTTGCGCAAACTCTTCGACGCTCGCCTTGATGCCGTCCGCGCTCATATTCTTTATAACTATTATCTCGGGTTCCGCACCCGCGTCCGCCATCGCCTTTGCGCTGTCGTATTCGCAGTTCGTACCCGGGAAAGCCGGGATAAGAACTTTCGGTTTTGCGATCTTTACAGCCGGGGCTTTGCGCTCTGTCGCTCTGTATTCGAACTTTTGCAGCGGCGTGTCCGCTGATTTGATATTGCACGGATAAACGCCCTCTAACCTGTCCTCGTAAATTCCGGTCAATTCTTTGAGGTCGACCGTTTCGGTTTTATATTTTATCTCTTTTTTATCTGCCGTTACGCCTATAAGAACGCCGTCGATATCCTCCGTCGCCTCGACTATAAACGCGGCTGTTCTGCGCTTGAATATATCGTTTACGCTTAAACCGGCGTTGTATTCAAAGCCGATCATGTTGCCGACGCTCATTTTCATAACCGCCTCGGCAATACCGCCGATACCGGTCACGTAACACGACACGGCTTTGCCGGAGCGTATGAGCGCGGTCACCTTGTCAAACAGCGCGAGCACGCTGTCCTTTTCGGGCAGACCGTTTTCGTCGTACTTCGGCGCAAGCAGATAAACCTTGTGACCGGTTTTTTTGAATTCCGGACTGATTATATTTTTTACTTTGTCCGTCGTTACGGCAAACGATACGAGCGTGGGCGGAACGTCGAGCTTCTCAAAGCTGCCGCTCATGGAGTCCTTGCCGCCTATCGCCGCTATACCGAGGTCCTTCTGCGCCTCAAAAGCGCCGAGCAGAGCGGAGAGGGGCTTGCCCCAGCGTTTGCCGCTTACTCCGGGTTTTTCAAAATATTCCTGGAAGGTAAGATACGTGTCGTTTATATCCGCGCCCGCAGCTATGAGCTTGCAGACGGATTCAACAACAGCGGTATAAGCGCCGTGATACGGGCTTAACTCGGATATGAACGGATCGTACGCCCAGCTCATGACGGAGCAGTCGTCCGTGTGACCTTTTTCAACGGAGATCTTCTGCACCATAGCCTGTATAGGCGTGAGCTGATATTTGCCGCCGAACGGCATGAGTACCGTGTTTGCGCCTATCGTCGAGTCGAATCTCTCCGACAAGCCTCTCTTTGAGCAGATATTGAGATCCGCGGCGATCTTTTTGTAATTTTCGGTAAAGCCGCCGTCTGTTTTGCTTTCAAATATTTTCGGCTTTTCCGGCGTTATGTCTATATGTTTTTCCGCACCGTTGGAATTTAAGAATTCACGGCTGATATTTACTATTTTCGCACCGTTCCAGCGCATAACGAGTCTCGGATCTTCCGTGACTGTTGCCACAGGACACGCGCGAAGGTTTTCTTTAGCGGACAGGGACAGAAAAGCGTCAACGTCTTCTTTTGCGACCACAACAGCCATTCTTTCCTGCGATTCGCTTATCGCAAGCTCGGTGCCGTCAAGTCCTTCGTACTTTTTCGGTACGGCGTTCAAGTCTATGTCAAGACCGTCCGCAAGCTCGCCTATCGCAACGGAAACGCCGCCGGCGCCGAAGTCGTTGCAGCGCTTGATCATGCGGCAGGCGTCCTTGCGCCGGAAGAGGCGCTGGAGCTTGCGCTCCTCCGGGGCGTTGCCCTTCTG
>DBWC01000103.1 GCA_002308615.1 Clostridiales bacterium UBA1248 | reverse complement strand
AGCGGAAATTCACGACGGCGATAAGCCGTCAATTCATTTCAAAAGGCGTTATAAAAATAATATTCAATGCTATGTAAGAATGAATTGCGCCTTACGGCGCGTGAATTGGCTTCGCCGTGAATTGCCTAACGGTGACCCCCAACGCTCATCGCTTCGCGCCGGGGGTCACCAGTCGGCGTGAATTGCGCTTCGCGCGTTAAAAGCCCCTTCCGTCGCTTACGCGCCACCTTCTCCAACCGAGAAGGCTTTTTTTTCGCAAAGCTCTTGACAAACCCGGACTATTGTGATAGAATAGACTATAGTAATAGTCTGAGGTGATAAATATGAAATTGTTCGACAGTGAAATTAAACTTATGGAGATAATCTGGCAAAGCGAGCCGGTCAGCGCAAAGGCGGTGAGCCTGAAAGCCGAAGCTGAGATCGGCTGGAACAAAAACACCACGTACACCGTTATAAAAAAGCTGATAGACAAGGGCTATATAAAGCGCACGGAGCCGGGATTTATCTGCACGTCTCTGATACAAAAAAGCGACGTTGCAAAAAGCGAGGCGACGGAGCTTGTGGACAAGCTCTTTGCCGGGTCTAAAAAAGCGCTGTTTTCCGCGTTGCTTGAGGACGAGGAACTGTCCGATAGCGAGCTGGCGGAGCTGCGCGCGCTGATCGATAAGAGGTAGCTATGGGAGATATTTTATACTGGCTGCTCAATATGAGTATAATTGGCTCGGTCGCTGGGCTTTTCGTCCTGCTTCTGCGGCTTATAAAAGCCCTGCCGCGCCGGTTTATAAATCTGCTCTGGGCGATCCCGCTTCTGCGGTTCTGTATACCCGTAGGGCTCGGCGGCAGATACGGCCTTATGTCGCTTTTGCCGCGGTACGTTGTAAAGACGGTACCGGTTTCCGACGGAGCAGCTCCATTTTTTGGAATTTCAGCTATGAACAGCCTGCAGGCGGCAAGCGGCTATTTTCCAATAACGTATAAAATCGACTTGCTGGCGGACGTTTTCAGATACGCTTCGATCGTCTGGGCGGTCATCGCCGCCGCGCTGCTTATCGCCATGACGGTCATATATATATCGACTCTCTCCGAGCTGAAGGGCGCGGAGCGCCTGCACGGCAACGTTTACTGCTCGGACAAAATAACCTCGCCCGCGGTATACGGTGTATTCCGTCCGAAGATCATAATTCCTGTATCATACAAAGACTCGCCCGACCTTGACCTTATACTTTTGCACGAAAGACAGCATATAAAACGGCTTGACAACTTCTACCGCATCGCGGCGTTTGTCGTCGCGGCAGTCCACTGGTTCAACCCGCTTGCGTGGCTGTTTTTAAAGCTGTATCTGTCCGATTCCGAGCTTGCCTGCGACGAATCAGTACTCTCAAAGCTTAACGAAGACGAGCGGAAACAGTACGCGTACGCGCTGCTTGACGCGCACAAAAGCAAAACGGTCTTCGCGTCGGCTTTCGGCGGCGCAAAGCTTAAAACGAGGATAGAGAGGATAGTTTCTTTTAAGAAAATGACGGTCGTATCAGTCGTCGGCTTAGGCGTTCTGGCGGCGGTCATAGCTTATATACTGCTCACAAACGCGGTTTAAGAGGAGGTTTATGAAAAAATATATAATCATTACAGTATGTTTTTTGATGCTTTTCGCCGTATCGTGTAAAAAGCCGCCTGAGGATACCGTAAAACCGAATGAGATCGACATAAAAGCGCTGTTCAACACGGTCTGTACGGGCGACGAGGCGATCGCGCTTGCAAAAGAAAATCATATACCTGTGAGGTTTGGCAGCACGTGCGTCTGCGGACTTGAAAAAATGGAAGAGTTTTACGCTGCCGTCTGTGAAAAAAAGCCCGCGTCTATATTGACGGCCGCTTATTACGATACCGAAAGCGGCATAGGTCACGATCTTTTCTTTTGTTACGTTGAATACGACGGAGACGCTTTTTCAGTAAAAGTAAGGCAAAGCGACGTCAAAGAACCGGAAGAAATAAAAACGTATAAGTACTTAAAAAAGTATACAGGGGAAAAGCAGCCGCTGATACGCCGGTACGTTTATTATTGTCTTGTAAACGACGAAAACATCGAATGGGAAGACATTGAGCGCGGTATGGTCAGCTCACAGTCGGGCGCGTGGGTAGATCACGAAACGGTCTTTTCGGACTTAACGGGCATGGCTTATCCGTCGGGGATGTAAATAATGAGGGATTTGACGATGAAAAAACAGTTATTATGTTTCTTTATTCTTATACCGCTTTTATTCGCGTCGTGCAAAAAGCCGCCGGTATATAAATCTGAAGACGATCTGAAGCCTGTCGCACACGTAGGCAAAGTGCCGAAGGAATTTGAAAAAATCGTTGAAAACGACCTGTTCGGCGTCGAATATATTACATCATCGTCAGATCGGGTGCTTGCTTTCCGTTACGGAGAGGATTACGAGCCTTATATAGACATGACGGATCTGTACGGCAACGTACTTGTGACCGGCGTATATAACAGAAACGAAGCGTACGAGATAGATATGCTCACACTCACGGACGACGGCGGATTTATATATTTTGCCGGGTATAACAGATACAAAAGCGTTTATGATCATATAGAGCCGGACGGATACAACTGCGATCTTATTGAAAAATACGGCAAAGACGGAAAAATACAGTGGGAGCTGCCGCTGAAAGATTACAGCAGCTGCAGACTTGGATTCTGCTTTGAAAAAAACGGATATTATTATATTTTCGGCAACAACACGGCGCCCGGTATGGAGACGTCTACCGACGTATGCGTTTTTATAGTTGACGTGAACGGGAATATAATAAAGACAAAAACCGTGTGCGGAGACGATTTTGACGATTTGATGAACGCGGAGGAGGCTCAAAACGGATTTAAGCTCCATATCCGCTCACAGTCGGACGACGGAGATTTTGAAGGCTCAAATTCCGGAGGTTATCCCGTTTACTGGACGTTTTTGCTTGACGACGAGCTTAACGTAAAATCAAAAGAGATCAAGCAGGAAAGAGACGTGTTTGATAAAGTGCTCGGCGAAAAGGACGGAGAACCGGTTTGGTCGAGCGATTTTACGGATTTTGACGCCGGGTATCCGCGCCTGTTCATAGACTACAAGGACTTTTATCTGATCGTCTCGCATAACGCTACGGGTGTATATGAAAACACACCGCCGACAATAAGCGCAACATGGTGTTACTGGGAGAGCGTTTATTCAGCATACGACAACGACGGAAATCTGATATTCAGAACATCCGTTGACTGCTCGCCCGACTACGATTCAATAGCGGCAAAGATCACAAGTCCCTGATTCGCGGGGAATACAGAAGGAGGAGAACCGTGGAAAATAAGAAATTCAGAATATATTGGATATTATCCGTCATAGGCGTTTTGGCGGCGTCGTATTACCCGCTTTACATGGGCGTGCGCGTGATAGTCGATATGATAAAGGACGGGACGGTGCAGAAGGAGAATTACCCCAAATACATAATCCCGTACACGCCCGTCGCGTTTGCCGTGATACTCGGCGTGCTTTTACTGCCGCTTTTTATAAAGCTGTTTAAACGCTTCGCGGTGCTTGCCGCGTCGGTTCTGTCCGTCTGCACGTTTTTCGGAGTGGAGCTTTTGTTTGAGCGAAACGTGGTGGTAAGCGCGCTAGAAGAGACCGGACTGATAGAAACGGGGATAAAGCTCGAGGCATGGCAGATGTATATGTGCGCTATAGATCAAAGAGACGGATACCTATTAAAGCCCGTTATGGAACACAAGGAATATTCCGCGGTGGAAATACTCATGGGCGAATACAACCCGGCTTTCAAGCTGCATTTTTATCTTATCTCCGTTGTTCTTATAATCGCGATCCTCAACAGCATATACGGCTTTGCGCAGATGATCAAAACCGGCGATAAGAGCAGGGCAAAGGCGCTTATCCTGCAGTCCGGCTGCGCCGCGGTGTTCCTCGGGCTGTGCATACTCGCGTGCTTCACGGCGTTCTGGCGCGACGGAAGTCTCACCGTCTCGCCGCTTTCGGCGTCTCTTATGGCAGCGTTTTTCATCCTGCTCGGGCTTACCGTCGGCGTGTTCGTCGGCTCGCTTATGCTGAAAAGCAAAAAAGCCGTATTATATACCGTTCCCGCCGCGTCAGCTTTGATCGTTACGCTCGTTATGTATATCGGCGAGATGATACTGCTACACGGCAATCTTTACCGCTTCGGAGAGGGATTTTTCTTTGACGGTCTGCCCGGCATAGTTTTAGCGCCTGTGGATATCCTCGTTATCCTCTTATCCGGCGTATTTACCTGGTTTTTTATGCTCCTTGCCGTAAGGGACAAGAACAACCCGCTTAAAACCGGAGGTAATAATGAATAGATCGCTTTTACGTGCTTTTGCGTTTTTATCTGCCTTGTTTATAACGTTTTCTCTTGTCGCCTGCGAAAACGACAGCGACGGTATAACGTATAAAAACAGCTCCCTCTGTCACAGTCCCGCATATACGAACGGCAAAACCGCGCTTATATGCAACCGCATACGCTCTTTAGGCAAGCCTCCGTTTTCACTTCCGACAAAAGCAAAACTCGGAGACGGAGTTATCCACGAGTATGAAAACGTTTCAAAAGAAGCTTTTGAAAGCTTTGTTTCAAAGATCAGGGACAAAGGATTTGAATGTGTTGATCTGAAAACGGGAAAGTTTCTTTTCAGAGACGACTGCGCCGTTATTACCGGGCTTTCCCAAGAATCCGTGCTCACCTTAAGCTGGATACAGAGAAGCCGCTACGCGCCCGAAAACGGACTTTCGGAGGCCGACGCAAAAAAACTGCTTTGTCCGGAAAAAAGCCTGTCAAAAATCGACCTTCATCCGATAGACGTCACGCCCAAGGGTTTTTTTGACCGCGCCGGAGCGCAGATATTCGCCGTGCCGACGTATTCCTTTGACGAATATAACAGGCTTGGTCATACGGGGATGATGTTTGACGATAACGAGCATTACCGGTATGACGTCTTTGTCGTAAAAAACGGCAAAGCTTATAAAGCGGACATGGAAAAGATCGCCGTGTTTGACGTTGACGGAGACGGCACGGAAGAAATATGCTTTTTGTCCTACGGGCTTACGAGCGGAGTCTTTACTTTTTTTCTTACTCTGATATCGGGCGATAACGTATCAGAAACCTGCTTTTATCCGCATAATGACTACTCTCTGTCATTTGTTGAAACAGACGGCACGGTAAAGGTGCGCGGAGAAAAGCCGGATCCCGGGGAAGATCATTATTTTGATATCGGGATCGCAGAAAGTATAACCGGAGAAAACATACCGATACTGAGCGAAAACGGAGTTGAGATGTTCACGTTCGCTCGGCCGTATCAAAGCGCCCCCGAATCTTGATTTGTTCACAAACGATCCGTATAATTGCTTATAGGAATAAATCCACGGAGGAATAAAAATGGATTACAAGGGTAAATATTTTTCGGTGGTCGGCGATTCGATCAGCACGCTTTTAGGCTATATTCCGGAGGGATATGCGCTTTATTACGACGAGGAAAAAAAGGAAACGGCGAAAATAGGGCAGTGGACGGACACCTGGTGGGGTCAGATAATCTCGCGTTTAGGCGGCGAGCTGCTTAAAAACAACTCGTGGTCGGGCAGTACGGTAAGCTACCACGCGGAATTCACGCCCGGCAGCTTTGCGCATCTTGACTCCCGTATGTCGCAGCTCGGCGACGGCGATAAAAAGCCCGACGTCATAATGATATACATGGGCGTGAACGACTGGGGCTCCGGCACGCCGATAGAGCCGAAAGAGGGTATGGAGGATAAGGAATCCTTCGTCGGATCGTACAGGATCATGCTCGATCTTATCAAAGAGCATTATCCCGACGCGGAAGTCTGGTGCATCGCCCCCGCAGTGTCGTCTATGAGAGGCGAGCCGGAGTGGCAGTTCCCTTACTGCTTAGGAGGAATACATCTTGACAATTACGTCAATACGATCAAAAAAGTCGCGGAAGAAAAAGGCTGCATCTTCGTCGACGCAAGCAAAAACGAGACCCCCGTCGAAGCAATAGACGGGATCCACCCCACCGCAAACGGAATGAAAACGCTGGCGGATGAGATACTCAGGGTGAGAGGGTTATAAAACAGCAACGGGATACCGATCAACCGGTATCCCGTGGTTTTTTGTTTAGCAGGAGGACAACCCCAAAACAGACTGCCGCGAATTATATCCGTTCATTCTTAATTCGGGAGGGGTAACCCCTCCCCTACGGTATTATTGCCTTTTCATCTTTGCGTTATATACCAGAATTCCCGCTGTCGTGATGACGACGGTGTACGCAAGGACGATGAGAAGCGGTTTTATTATATCGTCAAACACGGCTTCCGTTCCGGAGACGATATGCTGTAAAAACTGCGCGGCGGGACGGAACGGCAGGACGTTCATCACCGTTATGACGTTTTTATCTATTCCCTCGAGCGGGAACCACATACCGCTCAAAACCGACTGACCGGATATGACGATGGACGCTATGCCGCCTATCGCTTTTTCGTTGCAGACTGATCCGAAAAGTATGCCGAAGCCGATGAAGAGCAGCGCAGTTACGAGACTGCACAGAACGCCCCATATCATATTCACGGAGAAGAACGACGGCTCTATTATCCCCGCTGTAACGAAGAACAGCACGCTTTGCACAAGGCTGATCGGCAGCATGGCGAGCACGTAGCCCGCGATAAATTCATACGAGCCGGCGGGCGTGACGTACAGTCTTATAAGAAACGCCGAAGCTCTGTCAAGGCTCATCAGAAGCCCGACGAAAAGCGTTAAAAACGCCTGGGAGAACGCTATTATGCCCGGCGCGAGATACCGCATCTCAAACTGAGCCGTCAAATTGTGGAAAATATAATAAAACAGTATAAGCATGAAAAGCGGCAGACCGATCAGGAATATAAGGCTTATCGGGTCGCGCAGTATTTCTTTAAGATTCCTCTTCGTCAGCGCGGAGATCCTTTTTAACGCGTCTTTCATATCAGTTCTCCTCCACGATCTTTATAAACGCCTCCTCAACGGAGCCGGTACCGGTCTTTTCAAAAAGCGAGTCTTTGCCGCCGACGAAGAGCAGACGCCCGTCCTTCATTATGCCTATCCTGTCGGATAAGGCTTCCGCTTCCTCCATATAGTGCGTCGTGAGCACTATCGTCATTTTTCCCTTAAGCTGCTCTATCGCGCGCCACAGCTCGCGGCGTGCTATAACGTCAAGCCCGAGCGTCGGCTCGTCAAGGAAAAGGACTTTCGGCCCGCCGACGAGCGCCAGAGCGATGGACAGCTTTCTCTGCCAGCCGCCGGAAAGCTGTTTAGCGCGCTTCTTTTCCACCTTGTCAAGCCCGAATACTTCGTACGTGTGCTTTAACGCCGCCTCGGTCTCCTCTTTGCTTTTTCCGCGCATCTCGCAGTAAAACTCTATGTTTTCTCTGACCGTCAGATTCCTTGCGACGGCCGTCTGCTGCATCGAGACGTCTATTTGCTCTTTTATTTTTTTCTTGTCGTTATTTATTGAATATCCGAGCACGAACGCGTCGCCCGACGTGGGCGTCGTCAAAGTCGTTAACATTTTTATCGTCGTCGTCTTTCCCGCGCCGTTCACGCCGAGAAGCGAAAACAGCTCGCCTTCCTCGATCTGCAGATCGAGACTGTCGACGGCGACGACGTCCTTGTACTCCTTGCGGAGCTTTTCCGTTCTTATTGCACTCATACCGTCACCTCATCAGTTTATAAAATTCCGTGTCTTTGATAAGAGCGATGCCGCGCTCCTTGTCGCCCATGACCATGAGCGTGTCTCCTTCTTTTATATCGAACATCCTGCGCGCTTCCGCGGGCACGGTTATCTGACCCTTCGGTCCGACTTTAACGCTTACGATAAATCTGTCTTCACGTTCTTCTTTCATTCAGCTGCCCTCTTTCTTACTTTTCTTGTTTTTCTTATATATTATACGACCGATGCATAAATTTGTCAATACGGCGGGAAAAAATCACGAAAAAAATTTAAATATTTTTCTTATACCGGTTGCAAATCGCAATAAATTGTGATATTATTTATACAGTGCTGCAGGCGACAGCTTAAAGCCGCGGCAAATTTAATTGTAAGGAGTTTAATTATGGCAAATTTTCTTGACACGACAGACCGTACGGCTGAATTCGATCCGACCGATATCCAGCAGAACAAGGTAATGAGCATTTTAGCTTACATAGGTATACTCGTACTCATCCCCATTTTCGCCGCGAAAAACTCAAAATGGGCGCGCTTCCACGCAAATAACGGACTGGTACTTCTGATAGCCGAGGTCGCCATAGCCTTTACGTTCGGTATCCTCGGAATGATCCCGTACGTCGGCTGGCTGTTCGGCGTGATCGGTTATCTCTGCGGCCTCGTTCCCACCGCGTTGGCGGTATTCGGCATCGTCAACGCCGCAAGAGGCAAAGCGAAAGAGCTTCCCGTCATCGGCGGCATGATAAAAATACTCAAATAAGACCGTTTACGTGCGCCTCCGGCAAGCCCGGAGGCTTTTTTGATATGAATTCCGCTTACATTTTTCTTTATAAAAAATTCTCTTTTTTATGTAATGTCCGCGGCGCAAAAACACACTATATTTACAGAACGGCAAAAAGGAGCGTAAAATGCGGGACGAGGAAATAATACAGCTGCTTCAGGCAAGGGATCAGCGGGCGATCAAAGAGCTTGCGTCCTCATACGGCAGGCAGATGGAAAATATCGCATACGGCATAACGAACGACCGGCGGGACGCCGCCGAGTGTGTCAACGACGCGTATCTTGCCGTGTGGAACAGCATACCTCCGGCAAAGCCCGAAAATCTGAGCGCCTACGTATACGAGACGGTGCGCAACATCTCACACCAGCGATTCAGATACAACACCGCGCAAAAACGGTCCGCGCCTACCGTCTCTCTTGACGACGAGCTTTCGCAGATAGTCACTGGAGAGCAGACGGATACGGACGGGCTTGCCGACGCGATAAACGGGTTTCTTTCCCGGCTTGACAGCCGCTCGCGAATGCTGTTCGTCCGCAGATACTATTACGAGGACACGGTAAAGCATATATCGGAGCTGACGGGTCTGAGTGAAAACGCGCTTACCGTAAAGCTGTTCCGTATAAGAAAAAAGCTTGCCGAGCATCTTAAAAAGGAGGGTTTCAGCTTATGAAAAAAAGCGATATTTTATCAGCCGTAAAAAGCACGGATAAAAAATACATTATTGAAGCTGCCGAGGAAAACGTAAAAAAGAAATTTTCAAAAAAGTCTTTTAAGGATATAATATCCGCCGTCGCGTCGGTTGCCGCGCTTGCGGCTTTTGCCGTGTTTATCGTTGTGACCGTATCTCTTGCAAACATGCACGGCGGTATCGCCCCGGCGACAACCGGCACCGCGGAAAACACAGCGGCGGAGACTGTGATCACGGAAGATACTGCCGCGGACGATACGGCAATCCGGGAATATACGCATAAAGTAATAACAGAAACAGAGGGGTACGCGGCGCAGCCCGAGCCCGGAACGGAGCCGGAGATAATCGACTCAGGCGAATTCAAGGCGGTATCGGGCGCCGTCAGCTTTACAAAAAGCACGGCGACGGTAAAAGCAACGCTTTACGACGCCGCGTATAAAGTAACGGCGGAAAACAGCGTGGAAGCGCCGGTATATGAGCTTGAGGCGGAGCCGGCGGAGCCAAAGCCCGCCGCAGATTTTGACGTGTTTGTGTACGGCAAAAAATTTTTACGAGAAAAAGACAGATATAAAGTTATGAGGCGTACGGACCACACAATGCTTACCGAGTATGAAAACGGACAGAAAAAATGGGTATACGGTCTTTTGCCGGAAGAATATATAACAAACTGGTTTGATATATCCGACGGAACGATAGTCACCGCCTGCGCGGAACACGTGTTTATGATAAGAAAGCTTGATCTGAACGGAAATCTTTTGTGGGATCACAGAGTGGATTCGGCGCACCAGGACACGCGCACCGACACGCCGATCTCGGTATACGAAAAAGACGGTAAGCTCTATATGTTATCCGTAGAATACAACGGCTATTACAGCAGATTGGTCTCATCCGGTCCGAAAAAAGCGGACGTTATAATAAGAGTGCTGTCTTCGGAAACGGGAGAACTGATAAAAAAGACGTCAACAATGCTGCGCATAACAAAGGACGAAATTTCAACGGCTTGTCTTTACGCGTGCGACGACGGATTTATCATAAGCAACCTGACACACGAAAAAGACAAAGACATTATCGTATATATCGGGCTTGACGGCGCGGTAAAACGCATCTTCACACTCGAAACGGAAGGAATGTCATATTATTACTACGACGCGACTTTGCAGGGCAGCCGCCTGTTTCTGTCCGCTATAGCGCTGAAGGACGGCGCCGTGCTGAAATCACCGATTTCCGAAGAGATAGAACGCGTCGGATATGATTTGACGGGCGTGCCCGACGCGGAGCTTCTTGCGGCGGCAAAGGCGGAACGCTCCGCGGCGCTTATAGCGGTCGATCTCGGGTCCTGCACCGTAAGAGCGATATACTCGGCGGAGGCGGGCTTCGGCGGCATCATAAAAGAAACCGGGGACGGTTTTGTCTGGCAGCTGTGCAAGATAAACGGAGGTTTTGTTTATGAACCGCACGAGGAATTCTATTATTCGCTTTTCACGGCGTCTTCTTCCGACTGCGCTTTTACAAAAGACGGAGGGCTTCACTCCGTAACGCCGTCCGATACTTCTTATACACAGATACAGAACGACTGACCGCGTTTTGCGAAACAAACCGTGCCCGTTCGGCGCGGCGTGATAAAAATGAAGACGTCCCTGCGGGACTAATGAAGGACAGGGGCGGCTTCGCTTCATTACGCCGGTTGAATATGAAAAAGCAGACTGATTTTGTTTGAACAGAACCGTTAAAAACGGACAT
>DBWC01000029.1:5122-5313 GCA_002308615.1 Clostridiales bacterium UBA1248 | reverse complement strand
ATGTCAAGTATGTCGTTGTTATATACCGTGATCAGTACGGAGTCCGTACTCCACGGGTCCTCTTCGCTGTTACGGGCATAGACCGTGATCGTATAAGCGGTTTTAAGCCCTTCAAAACTAACCTCGGGGATAGAGATCGTGCCGCCCGAAACAGAGCCGGTACCTTCGATGATATCGGAGCTGCCCGCCTG
>DBWC01000029.1:2993-5059 GCA_002308615.1 Clostridiales bacterium UBA1248 | reverse complement strand
TCAAGCTTGTCGATCTTTATCGTTGTCGGGATCTGCTTTGCTTTAATATATGCTATGGAGGAAAGCGTTTGTACCTCATCCCCGTCGCTGAATTCCGCGCTGATCTTCACAGCGTAAACTCCCGCCTTATCGAGCGCCGAGCCCGGAACGGTGACGTGCGTTACGTCATATTCATATGCCGTCACGGGGTCTTTCACCGGGCTTGCGAAATTGCCCCAGTCGGGCACTTCGATTTTTTCAGCGTCACCGGGGATCGATGTTGCGTTGATATCGATCTGATCTTCTCTGATCCTGTAAAGTTCAGCTTTGAATATTGTGGCGTATTTATTGTGCTTTGTGATATTGGATGAGAACTGAATATCCGTGCCGAGCAGCATCATCGTCTCACGGATCCTTGATGATCTCGGGATCAGCAGATAGGGCGCCGCGTCTTTGATTTTGAAATAGGATGTACTCACGCCCAAATTGAATGCACGGTCATATGAGTCGCCGCCAAAAGGTTTAGCATCTGCATGTACAGTTCCGTAGTCCGTGATTTCATTCGGAATCACCGTGACGCCCCGACCGTCATCAGTCACGGTCTTCAGAAATCCGCTTTGCCACCATGAAAGAACACCTTCAGGCACATAGAAGTTGAGTCGGTTGCTGAGACGCATCGCAATGCGAAGATCCACATCTTCTCCCATACGCGTGTAACCTTGTACATAAACCTGATAAAAATCTTCCGTGTACATCAGTTCCACGTCGTACTGGTTCTGAGGATTTTCAATATCCTTCGGATACACATACGGGAAATCGGGATTCTCGGGGTTTTTCAGTTTGATGAATCCGGCTTCCGCCTGCTCCCAGCTTCCTTCCGGGCGTTCTATGTATTTGGAACCGGAAATGAGGAAAGCGGGCGCGATATAATACGGCAGGCATCTGCCGGCTATAGCTGTCGTAAAAGAAGAAAGTCCTTCATGGTAATAATCTGAATGTGCATTTAAGGCCGCAGAGTATTCAGAATAAGCAGGTCCGTAATCCAGGAAGTCCACTGACTCCATATATGCATATTTTTCCTCCACTATTGCCCACAATCTGGCTTTTTCAGCTTCATAAACCTCATCGGGGCTATAATAACGGAAGCCGTTTGCGTCGACAAGGAAATCGCTCCAGTTTTCAGGCAGGAAACGATGATCCTTGCGGCAAATTTGATCCCAATCGTATTCTTCGGAAGTCCATTCGTCATCTGTGGCAGAGCCCCTCGGGTTTACGAAAAGGCTCAGCGCGTCGCGGCGGACGTTTTCGCCCGTATTGCCGGGAGCGGTAAAGCGCGTTGCAACAGCCGTCACTCTCGTTTCGCCGTTGACCTCGCTCTCCACAAGATAGACCGGATAACGGGGATTTTGACCTGAAAAAGAAGGCGAAGACCCACCCCCCCTATCGCTCTTATCGTTATTAGAGAAATACATATACCGGAAAACGTATCTCAGGCTGACTTCACCGTAGACGGGCAGCTCCATTTTAAGACCTACGCCGTTATCCGTGATGTCCAAAAGCTTGCCCTCGTCAGCGTCAGACGCGATCTGGTTTTGCACCGCGTCATCATCCCGCAGAGGCAGCACCACCGTTACGATGGGGTGCATGCTGTCGGCATTGTCCACGCCGACGATCGCCTTATCCCAGTCAAACATATTTCTTCTGGTGTTGCTTTCCGTAACGACGTCGTCCGTTTTGTTGTTCGCGCCTGTGTTGCCGTTAACAAATTCTGACAAGCCCGATTCAAAGAAGAAGGCATGATTCGGATCATACGTACTGCCGCTGATATACGGGCCGATGAAACTCTTGCCGTCTTCGGTAAGCGTCAGTACCGTCGGCAATTCGCTCCATCTGGTCGTGGCGTATTGCGTGATATCGCTCCACGAGCCGAGAGGCGCGTTGTTTGTCGAGGTCAGGCGAAGCGCGCCCGACTTGACGGCGCCCTCAAGATCGACGGTGCCGTTCTGGATGCCCCTTATGAGTTCTTCCAGATTTTTGGCGTGTCCGTCGGTAACGTTGATCTCTTCTTCAAGCAGCTCGGCGATCTC
>DBWC01000029.1:2523-2908 GCA_002308615.1 Clostridiales bacterium UBA1248 | reverse complement strand
GCAAGAGCGGTAAGCTCAACGGGCTTGCCGTCCTCGCAGATGGAGAGATCAACGAGCTTGCCGTCGTCGTCAAGAAGCCCTGCGGCATGCATTGCCTCCAGGTCCTCTTTTGCGCGCACCTCGTCGCCGCCGTAAAGCTCGGTCAGCGAGGTCACAAGCATCTCAGGCACGCTTGCCGCAAATGCGGATATAACTGTTGCCGGCAACGTCAGCATCAACATTACCAGCGCCAGAAACATACTCAGCGCTCTTGTCAATACATTCTTTCTCATGTGTATCCTCCTTGTCTCTCGACAATTTACAAAAATGTAATTACATTATATTTGATTATCCTACATTTTTTCAAGGAGAGGTGGCAGAACGTCACCTCCCATTTTTTAAATCG
>DBWC01000029.1:0-2503 GCA_002308615.1 Clostridiales bacterium UBA1248 | reverse complement strand
TTTTTTCACGTTTATGAATTACAATTATATTTGGATTATTGTATGGTAGGAGCGTAATTAAATGAGTATGCTTTTTGCAGATACGCTGAAAAAACTGCGAACGGAAAAAGGGCTATCACAACGGGAGCTGGCGGAGAAAATGTACGTTACCCGTACCGCTATTACCAAGTGGGAAAGCGGCAACCGCTTGCCGGACGCCGCGATGATCAAACGGCTTTCCGAGGTCTTGGGTGTGGATGTGAACACTCTGTTCTCCGCTGTCGCCGAGAGCGACGAATGCCCGAATATCATTCTGGTGGATGATAACGCGGTCATCTTAAACGGTGGGCTTTCGATCATAGAGGAAGTGATACCGAACGCTTCGGTCACGGGTTTTACAAAGCCGTCGGAGGCGATAGAATACGCCAAGGCAAAACGCGTCGCGCTCGCTTTTCTTGACATTGAAATGGGGTCCATCAGCGGTTTGGACGTATGCCGAGAACTGCTTAAAATCAATCCGCATACCAACGTTGTGTATCTGACCGCATACCGCGAGTATTCTTTTGACGCATGGGATACGGGAGCGTGCAGCTTTATGCTCAAGCCGATCAAACCGGAAGATGTAAAAAAACAACTCAAAAAGCTGAGATATCCCTTCTTTGTGGGAGGCGAAGAACCATGACGGATTGGATGTATATCGTCGATTACGCGTTGGTGGGCGCGTTGCTTACGATGATGGCGATTGGGATCGCGCTCTCGTCTTTTATGCCTGCGCTCAATAAGTGGAACAAGCGGTTTTTCATAACGCTGTTTTCGCTGCTGTTTTTATGCGCCGTAACTTGCTTACTGGATCTGATCTTCCACGACGATCCCACAAAGGCAGCGACAGAAAGAGTCATTTATATCTTTGAATCGCTGTTCATGGCGGTGCCGGTTTTTATGCCGACGATCTTTCTTTTGCATCGCTCGCATGAAGATTATAAACGCAGCGGACTCTTCTATGCGATGGCAGCACTGCTTTGCGTGTACTTCGCGTTTCTTATCGTTGCGCAGTTTACTGACGTTTTCTACTACGTTACGCCGGACAACCGCTTTTTCTACGGTCCGCTGTATAAGCTGTCGTTGGTTCCGCTTGTCCTCATCATGCTTCTGAACATCGCGGGCATCATCATAAGGCGAAAAAAGTTATCCAAAAAGCATTTTATCGCGCTCCTTATCTATCTTCTCCCGATGACAGTTGCGATCATCCTACACATGTTCGTTTCGGTTGAATTATTAGTTATATTCGGTATGGCGCTCTTTGCGATGATCATGTTCGGCCTGATCCTGTCGGATAACATGGAACAGTACGCAAATCAGCAGCAGGAGATCGCCCATCAGCGCGCCAGCGTTATGGTACTGCAAATGCGTCCGCATTTTATCTACAACACGATGACGACCATTTACTATCTGTGCAAGCAGGATGCGGATAAGGCACAGCAGGTCACGCTGGACTTCACCAACTATCTGCGGCAGAACTTCAATGCGATTGCGAGCGAGGATCCCGTTCCTTTTGCCGACGAGCTGAAACATACACAGTCGTATCTTGCCGTAGAAAAGGCGCAGCACGAAAACAATCTGTTCGTGGAATATGATACGCCCGTTACCCGTTTCCGTCTGCCTCCCTTGACCTTGCAGCCCCTTGTGGAAAACGCGGTCAAGCACGGGTTTGATCCGAACGCGGGACCGCTTCGTATTTCCGTTCGTACACAGCAAACCGACGCGGGCGTCCAGATTACCGTGGAAGATAACGGCAGAGGTTTTGACCCGAGCGACAAAACCAAGCCTCATCCTGCCCTTGACAACATCGAAAGCCGCCTGAAACAACAATGCGGCGGCAGTTTGACCATTTCGTCGAGAGAAGGCGGCGGAACGTCGGTGAAGGTGAAAATTCCGCTCAAACAGATTGAGGGAAAATAGAAATACTACATTGATTGAGTCACCACAAATAGCAAAACAAGTAAAAGATATCTTCACGCAGCTTCTTTTCAAAAAAGTTCTCATTGAGCTTTGAAACAGTTTTGAACTCCAGTATATGCACTCAATGGGTCGGTCCTCCTTTTTACAGACAACGATAGCTATTTGCCCTTCAAGCGACAAATAGCCAATTGTAACAATTAATTATATCACACAATTCATTGAATTTCTACACTTTCGGCAAAATAAAGTGTATAAAAATTCGGAACTGCGAATAATGGCATAATCCAACGATTACCCCATAATCCAACGATTACCCCCGACCATTTTCCAACGATTACTTTTTGGCGAAAATCGAAAAAACAAAAAGGCAGCCTTTACAGACCCGTTTTTGATCTGTTTCGGCTGCCTTCTGATTATCAAAAAACGGCGAAAAGCCCCTATATCAAGCCGTTTTGAGGCAAAATAAAAGAAACGGTCATTCTATCAAAATAACCGTTTCTTTATGGTCCGAGTGGAGATAACGGATTTGACCAAAACCCAACAAAACTAAGTATTTACGGCACCT
>DBWC01000024.1:533-10902 GCA_002308615.1 Clostridiales bacterium UBA1248 | reverse complement strand
TTCGTCGGCGCGCCGGGCACCGGCAAAACGACCGTCGCCCGCATAATCGGTCAGATTTTCCGCGAGGAGGGCATACTCCGCAAGGGCGCCTTCCTCGAATACAGCGCCCGCACCCTCTGCGCCGAATACGTGGGACAGACCGCGGTGAAGACGTCCGCGATATGCCGCGACGCTTACGGCTCGGTCCTCTTCATCGACGAGGCATACGCTCTTTACAACGACGATATGTCCGCGAACGACTACGGCAAGGAGGCTCTCACGACCCTGATCGCCGAAATGGAGAACCACCGCGACGATATGCTCGTTATAATGGCGGGCTACACGGACGATATGGAGACGCTTATGAAGGGCAACGCGGGCCTGCGCAGCCGTATGCCGTACGTGCTCCATTTCCCGAACTACACGAGACAGCAGTTGTTTGAGATATTCATGCTGATGGTCAAAAAGCATTTCAGCTACACGCCGGAGCTTGAGGCGGCGGCAAAGGATTTCTTTGACTCGCTTACCGACGAGTATCTGAATTCGCGTGAATTCGCAAACGCGAGATTCGTCCGCAACCTGTATGAGAGAACGTGGTCGAAGGGCGCGCTGCGCGCGTCGCTTTCCGGGCTGAATTCGATAAAACTGACGAGAGAGGACTTTATCGCCGCAAGCTCCGAAAAGGAATTTTCCGAGCGGCTTGAAAAGAAAGCGGCGAGAGTGGGATTCAATTAAGAACGAACAGTCAATGATCAAAACCGGCAGGAACGCAGTTCCCGCCGGTTTTCTGTTAATTTTTCATTCTTTCAATGCTTCGTCGTCATTTCAAGCTCTATGTTGAAGAAGCCGCCGTGAAGCCTGTCCGGCGTGATCTTGTTGCCTTTAACGGTTATGCTGTCCGCGTCTTTGAAAATGAACGTTAAGTATTTGTCGCTGATAAACGAATAGCTGCTTTCGGGCAGGCAGGACCAGCCGAGGATGCCGCTTTTCGTAATCGTTTCCTTTATCTTTTCAATAATCTCCGCCTCTACCGGTTTTGTGCTTTCAAATACCGTCGGATCGTCGTAGCGGCAGGCTTTTACGTTTTTGCCCGTGCCGTCTTCGTTTAACGAAAGCGTGGCGTGCGTATAGCCGCCGTTTTTTCTTTTTTCCTCAAACACTATGCTCATAAGCGAGGAAACGTCGGGCAGCTTTACCTTCTCGCCTTTCATTTTGTCGTCAAACAGTTCTGCTATCTTTACGCCCGTTTCATATCTTAGAACGGGCGACTGGTTGTCCGATATGCTTATGTTTTCTCCGCCTTCGTAGCGCACGTCTATATCTCCGCCGAAATTCTCCGGCAGACCGTGAGTTTTGGAGTGAAAACCGTTGTATTTTACGATATCGCATTCGCGCACGAGCTCGCACAGGCACGGCATAACGTCTTCTTTAACGATCGCCCAACCGCTTTTGCTTTCGCGTTTGTAACCGTCGCGCTTATCAAGGAACATAAACGTGCCGCCCGTCGTTTTTGCGGCGAATGCCGCGACAAATCCGAGTACTTCATCCCGGCTTTGCCACAGCTCACGCGGCGGATTTAAAGCGGAGAACACGTCAAACAGGATCATTTCTTTTGACTTGATTTCCGTAGGAGCGTTCGTGTCAAGCGTGGCGTCCGTACCGCCGCAGGTGTTCGGCTTTGTCTGTTTTAAGACCTTTATCCCGTTTTTTTTGAATATGCTCACAGTACCGTTTCCTCCCATTCTTTTCTTGTTATGCAGTTTACGTGGCCTTTTCTTGTTTCATGCAACAGCGGAACGTCTACGTCTTCCGTCGTCCACTGATATTTAAATCCGAGTTTTTCCTGCGCGCGCTTTGACTTTTCGTTGCCGTCGTAATAGGCGCACCACAGCTTTTTTATATCTAAATCTTCAAAAGCGTGCCGCATGAGCTCGCGCGCCGCCTCCGGCATAATGCCTTTGCCCCAGAATTTTTTACCGAGCCAGAAGCCCATTTCACACTCGTCCTCTTTGTCTGTAAGATCGGTTTTGTCACCGAATTTGAGCGATATAGATCCTATCGCTTTATTATCTTCTTTTAAGCATACCGCGTACGTTTCGTCAATGCGTAAAACGTTTTCTATTATTCTTTTGCTTTCTTGCACGTCTTTGTGCGCCGGCCAGCCCGCCGCCGGACCTACGTCCGGGTCCTTTGCGTGCTCGTACAGATCCTCCGCGTCTGTTAATTCCCACTGCCGCAGTATAAGTCTATCCGTTTCTAAAACCATTTTTATCCTCTATATTTCAATTATCGAGTACAGTATCATACCCAAAACCGCCGAAATGAGTATCATTATTATCGGCGATATTTTCTTTTTCATCAGTTTTTTCGTTAAGTACGGTATCGGCAGGATGAGCACAAGTATGATAAACGCTATCGGATCTATAAATACGGGTTCCGATATGTTTTTTATGCCGAAGAGGCAGTTTATCAGCATTATCCCGGCCGTTGCGATTATAAGTCCCACCACGCACGGGCGTATGCCGGACAGAGCCGCCTGCACGCCGCCGCGCTTTATGAGTCCGCGCACGAGTACAGCGACGAGCAGCATAATGATGAACGCCGGCAGCGTTACGCCGAGCGTTGCGCAGAACGCGCCGAAGATACCGCCCTGCTTTGAGCCGATGAACGTAGCCATGTTTACCGCTATCGGTCCGGGAGTTGATTCCGACACGGCTATCATATCGAGCAGCTCCTCGTTTGAAAGCCAGCCGTTAGCCAGGACCTGATCTCTTATAACGGAGATCATGCCGTAGCCGCCGCCGAAAGCGACCGCGCCTATTTCAAGAAAGGTCAAAAACAGCTGTAAATAAATCATACGCCGCCTCCTTTCTTTTTCTTTATCAGCTTTATCAGATAAATGAAAACGCCGACGGCGCCGCAGATAAGGATGTAGAACACGGTCGAAAAACTGACGGCGAACAGCGAGAAGGCGATCATGCACACGGCGACCGCGCAGATGATGAAAATATTCAAAAAGTTCTTCTTTATATTTTTGAGCATACGTACGCCGGCGGAGAATATCAGCCATACGACGCACATCCGGATGCCTTTGAAGGCGTACGCAACGAGCTTCAAAGTAAGAAATTTATCAAAGAACAAAGAGATGAGATAGATTATGACAAACGACGGTATGCACACCGCGACTGTCGCCGTAAGCGAGCCCAAAAAGCCGCCGCATTTATATCCTATATACGTCGCGGCGTTTATCGCTATCGGTCCGGGGGTGGATTCGGCGATCACCGTCATATCGAGAAACTCGTCTTTTTCAAGCCACTGCTTTTTTTCGACGAATTCGTTCTCTAAAAGCGCCAGCATCGCGTAACCGCCGCCGAACGTGAACAGCCCTATTTTGAGCATCGTAAAAAACAGGTTCAAATACTTTTTCATTCTTCTTTGCTTTTAAATCTTTCCGCTAAAGCCCCGATATAGGGCAGCTCTTTCGCCTTGCCTTTTACCGCGTTTATAATTCCGAGGACGGACGCGGCGGCAAGTATTATCAGCCCCGCGTACAGAAGTAGCCCGACTATCACAACACCTATATTGCCGACCGTTACGCGGCAAAGACCGAGTATGAGCGATATAGTCACCGCGTAAACCGTCTGTATTATAAACAGCAGAACGCCCTGCCGTCTGTGGAATCTGACGGATTCAGAGTCTTTCGCGGCGAATATGGGGATCAGTACGAAGATCCAGCAGTACGCCAAAACGCTTAAAAATCTGCCTTTTTCTATATCGCTTGCCTCAAATTCTTTCGTATGGTCTTTTGTGTCAAATACGGACATTTATGTTTCCTCCGTACTGCCGAATCTGCTCTCAAACTGCCTTTCATCCTCATCCGTCACAGTATACAGCTGCAGCAGCCGCTCTTCAAGCTCCGCACGCTCGCTGTCAAGCTCCATGAGCTTTTTGTAGTCAAGCTCGTATTCTTTATATTCTTTTTCTATTTCATCCAGGCGATTTTCTATCTCTGCCGCTTCTTTTTTCTGCCTGTCTATCTTGGATAACAGCTTGCGCCTGTCCGATCTGTTCTGTTTGTCCTGTTCGTATCTGCGCTTGTTTTCCTCTTTATCGGGATTTTTCGGCGCGGAAACTTCGGCCTGCGGCGCGTATGCGTCCGTGTATTTAAGATAATCGGCGTAGGTGCCGTGATAATCCGCAAACGGCTTTGCGGATATGTCAAGCACGCGCGTGCAGAGCTTGTTTATGAAATATCTGTCGTGCGACACGGCTATTATCGTGCCTTTGTATTCGGCAAGCGCACCTTCAAGCGCCTCGCGGCTTTTTATGTCAAGGTGGTTCGTCGGCTCGTCGAGCAGAAGCACGTTGTTTGAGCGCAGTATCAGCTTGACCATGGTCAAACGCGCCTTCTCGCCGCCGGAGAGCACGCCGACCTTTTTATTCACGTCGTCGCCTTTGAATAAGAACAGAGCGAGAGCCGAGCGTATTTCCGTCTGCGTACGTTTCCCGTATTCGTCCCAGACCTCGTCCAAGACCGTGTTTTCGTCGTTTAATTCCTGGTTTTCCTGGTCGTAGTAGCCGACGCTGACGTTATATCCGAATTCAAATGTGCCGGAGCTCTGTTTGATTTTGCCGCGCAGTATCTTCATAAGAGTAGATTTGCCGGAGCCGTTTTTGCCCGTGATAAACGCGTGATCTCCGCGCTTTATAAGAAACGACACGCCGGAGAAGAGCGGGGCGCTGTCAAAGCTCTTTGACAGGTCAGTCACCGTCAGAACGTCGTTGCCGGATTCCGAGCCCTCCGTAAATCTTATGCGTACGCCGCGGGACTCCGCATCGGGCGCCTCTATCTTTTCCATTCTGTCAATGGCTTTCTGGCGCGATTCCGCGGCTATTATGTTTTTCTCCCTGTTCCAGCGCCTCTGCTGTTCTATGAACGCCTGCAGCCGCGCTATCTCGCGCTGCTGATTTTCATAGTGGCGCCTCTGTATCTCTCTGTCCGTCTTTTTCTTCTGTACGTAAGCGGTGTAGTTGCCGTTATACAGCTTTGCGTGACCGTTTTCCAGATCGAGTATCTTTGTCGCCACGCGGTCGAGAAAATATCTGTCGTGTGAGACGACTAAAACGGTGGACGGCAGAGAGGGGATGACGCCCTCAAGCCAGGAAAGCGTCTGTATGTCAAGATGGTTCGTCGGCTCGTCGAGAAGCAGTATGTCCGGCGGCTTTATTATCAGCTTGCCGAGCGCGAGACGCGTTTTCTGTCCGCCTGACAGATCCTTTGCCGGAAGATCGAATTCCGCTTCCGAAAAACCGAGCTTTGATAAATAAGATCTTACGCGGCCTCTGAAATGATCGCCGCCGTCCGCGGTAAACGATTCGAGCTTCATCGTATATTCGGACAAATAGCTGTCGGACAGCGTCAGATTTGCCATGTTCGCTACGTCTATGCGCTTTTTCATCCGTTCAAGCTCCGCTTCGCGCTCTATAAGATCGGAAAAAGCGCCCTCCAGCACGGAAAAGACCGTGCCTTCCTCGTCCGTCACGGCGTTCTGATCGAGCATTCCCACACTTTTGCCCTTTGATATATATACGTTGCCGCGTCCCTCGTACTGCCCGGTTATCATTTTGAGCAGGGAGGTCTTTCCGGCGCCGTTTTCACCGACGATGCCCACGCGGTCGCCCTCCTGCACGGAAAACGACACGGAGGACAACACGTCGCGTTCGCCGAACGACAGCGTAAGATCGTCACATCCTAAAATGATCATGTTTCTTTAGCTTTCTTTATAAAATCGCGGTACCACAAAGCGCTCTTTTTCGGCTTGCATTCAAAGGTTTTGAAATCCGTTTCAAATATGCCGAAACGGTAGTTATATCCCGCGGTCCATTCAAAATTGTCCATTAAGCTCCACAGGTAATATCCGCGCACGTCAAAGCCCTCGTCTATCGCTTTTTTCAGCCACGACAGAAAACCGGATATATACTTTATCCTGTCGTCGTCTTCTATCATGCCGTTATCGCCGCGCGCCTCGTCGCCGATAAAATACGTGCCGTTTTCCGTTATGTATATCGGTATTTTAAGCCCGTATAAGTCGTGTACGAGGTGTATCGCGTCGTAAATCGCTTTTGGATAGTATTCTGTCTTGTTGTTTAAGAAATTTCCGCCCTGCGAAAAGTCCGCCGCCGCCTGCCGGTCGGTCGATACAGGCACTCTGTTGTAAACGTTCAAGCCGTAGAAATCTATCGGGCGGTGCATCAGCTCTAAATCACCGTCGTAAATATCCATAAGCGTGCCTTCTGAGCTAAGGTGTGAGAGGATATAATCGCTGTATGAACCGCCGAACACGGGGTCGGTATAGAATTTCCAGTTCCGCTCGTCTTCATCGACGACGAGCGCGTGATCTTCTTCCGTGTCACGTATCGCGTGGCGTTTCCATATATCTATAACTATGCCTATATCGCCCTTCGCGTCGGACGCCCGGAAAGCGTCCACCGCCGCGCCGTGAGCGACCAAAATGTTGTGCCGCGCCTGATTGCCCTCTTTTTCATTCACTCTGCCCGGCGCAAAGCCGCCTAACGCATAGCCGACGTACGTCGCTATCGGCTCGTTTATGGTTGACCATAGAGGAACGACGTCGCCGAACAGTTCAAACATTTTTGAGGCGTATTCGGAGAAGTATTTTATCGTATCTCTGTTTACCCAGCCGTTTTTATCTTCAAGCGCCTGCGGAAGATCCCAATGGTAAAGCGTTACATTCGGCTTTATACCTGCTTCAAGTAACTTTTCAAAACAACGTTTGTAATAGTCAACGCCTTTTTGATTCAGCTCTCCCTTGCCGGAAGGCATTACGCGCGACCAGGAGACAGACATCCTGTAGCTGTTCACGCCCATGAATTTAAGGTTTTCCAGATCGCGGTCAAAATAAGCGTAGCTTCCGCACGCGTTCTCCGGCGTGTCGCCGTTATGTATCTTTCCGGGCTTTTTTGCAAAAACGTCCCATATGCTCTCGCCGCGGCCGTCTTCGTGCGCGCCGCCCTCTATCTGTCCCGCGGACGTTGCAAGTCCGAATAAAAAATTTTTGCTGAAACCCATATCTTCCTCCGGTAACGTTATCTGTTTTATTATAAATGATAAACAGCAAAAAATCAAGTGTTTTTTCGCAAATAGTAATATAATGCCGGATAGGCGAATAAGATAAAACAAAAACCCCGGAGGGATATTATATGTTTGTATGGTCTGTTAAGGCTTCAACGCTTAAATTCATAGCCGTGCTCCTCGTCTCCGCAGCGGCGATAGGAGCGCTTGCGGCGTTTATGCCGAAATACGAGCTTAAAGCCGCGGCGGCGGTGTCAAAACAGGAGATAAGCCGCAAGGCGTCGGACGAGGACGGGATAAAGGGATTTCTTTCCGCGTACGGCTGGGAGACGTCGGAATTGCTTGACAAAACCGACGTTACGATACCCGCGGAATTCGATTCTGTATATGAAAGCTATAACACATTGCAGAAAAAGCAGGATTTCGATCTGTCAAAGTATAAAAGAAAAACGGTCACAAGATACACGTACAAGGTGGATAACTACCCGGACTATTCCGGCGTAGTCTTAGCGGACGTTATAGTTTACAAAAACAAGGTCATAGGCGGCGATATATGCTCCGCCGACGTGAACGGGTTTTTACACGGATTTTCATCTGACGTGACGCTGCCATAAAGACGGCAGGGGTCGGCGCCCACGTTCCATATTGTCACGAAGTGACACATCGAGCCGGTACGGCACATCGAGTCAACAGACACATCGAGCCGAAGGGGTTCCCCGCCGCGGAAAGCGGCGGAGGTTCCCGTACGGCATATCGACCTTATTTTGTCGATATATCTCTGACGCGATTCGATATGCAGCCCTTGCGGTCTGCTCGATATGTGCGGCTTACGCCGCACTCGATATGCGCTGAGCGCAAAAAGGAACTTGACAAATCAATCAAAATATTGTAAAATCGTCGTGTCGGGTGTGACCCCGGCACGATTTTTTCGACTTATAGGGCGAAGAACAAAAAAGTTCTTTTCCGGGAGGTACGGTTTGCAGGACAAGCAAATAGTCGATCTGTTTTGGGCGCGCTCCGAGGATGCGATAAGACAGACAGAGATAAAATACGGAAATATGCTTTACTCCGTGTCTTTTTCGCTGACCAATTCAAGCCGCGATTCCGAGGAATGCGTAAACGACACTTATCTGAAAGCGTGGAATCAGATGCCGACGGACAGACCGGATATGCTGGGCGCGTATCTTACGAAAATCATAAGAGCGCTCTCCGTTGACAGAGTCCGGCGGGAAACGGCGGAGAAGCGCGGCGGCGCGGGCGCCGTCACGGAGGAGCTGTCGGAGCTGATACCGTCCGATTTTACGATGGACGATCATATCGATAACGAGGCGCTGAAGCAGGCTTTGAACGGTTTTATAAAAAGCCTTGATACGCAGAAGCGCGCCGTGTTCATCAAGCGCTATTTCTTCGGGCTCGATATCGATACGATATGCGTGCAGACAGGCTTGGGCAGATCGGCTGTCAAAACGATGCTTTACCGTATGAGGGAAAAGCTCGGCAAAACTTTGAAAGAGGAGGGACTTCTGTGATGACGGATAAGGAAAAATACGCGCAAAAGCTGATGGACGCCGTCGGTGAAATAGACGAAAAGTATATTTATGAAGCGCAGAACTACACTCCAAAAAAGCGTATGCCGGGTTATATCGCGGCTATAATCGCCGCGGCGGCTTCGATGTTTCTGATCATAAGCCTGTCGTTTCCGCTTATGCTTTCTCTTCTTATGAGAAGAGGAAACAACGCAACGGACTTCGAAAGCGTTACGCCTATATATCAGATGGAACATAGCATGAGCAAAGCAGACGTGAAAACGTATGCGACCCTGCCTAAAATGACCGGCGCGGCGCTCATATGGCGCACCGCGGACAGCGGTTACAGCTACGTTTCAATAAGCGAAGCAAAAGCGGAAAGGCTGATAGAAAGCATCGGTAAAGGCAGCGAAAAACCGGTACAAGACGACGGAGCGCGCATCTGGATAAAAACGGATAACGGTGAATACGTCTCGCCTCATCTCAAATTAACTCCCGGAAACGTTGACTGCGCCGTATTCGAATACTCACCTGAAATAGCGATTTCGGACGAGGCGGCAAAGATGATCGCAAACATCATAGAAGAAAGGAAATAAGTCATGAAAAAATCGGTAAAAACAATAACGGCGGTAATTTTGTCGGCGGTAATGTTCATACTCGCGTCGTGCTCCGCGATGCCGGCGCCGATGGACACCGCCGCCCCGGGGAACAGCAGTAAATACGACGGACGGACGCCGGACGCGGCGAACGTCGAAGACAATATTGAAGCTGAAATGCCGGAGCCCGGTCAAAAAGGTAATTACGACCCGGAGAAGCAGGGCATAGTTGAAAATCAGTTTATAAAGACGTCGGAGAACGCCGTATCAACGTTTTCCGCTGACGTGGACACGGCGTCTTACACGCTTCTGCGCCGGCTTATGAAAAACAATTACAGCTTAAGTGAAATAATATCCACCGCGGGCGATTCCATACGCACGGAAGAGCTTATCAACTACTTTAAATACGACTGTAAAAAGCCAGGCGAAAACGAGCTTTTCGGCGTCAGCGCAAAGCTTGTTCCTTGTCCGTGGAACGAAGGAACAAGTCTTCTCACACTCGGACTCCAGACGGAGAAGAAGGAGAGCAGACTGCCTAACAACCTTGTATTTTTAATAGATATATCCGGCTCAATGTATGCGGACGACAAGCTGCCGCTTTTACAGAAGACGTTTTCGTATCTGACCTCAAATCTGACCGCGGAAGATACAGTTTCCATAGTCACCTACGCGGCGGGCGAGCAGATAGTCCTTGAAGGCTGCGCCGGAAACAAGGCGGATATGATACAGGCGGCGATAAACAAGCTTCAGGCAAACGGCTCCACAAACGGTGAAGCCGGGCTTAAAATGGCGTACACGCTTGCGGAAAAATACTTTAAACAGCAGGGCAACAACAGGATAATACTTGCGTCGGACGGCGACCTTAACGTCGGTATGTCAAGCGTTGACGAAATAGAGAAATTCGTCGCGGAAAAGAGAGGGCAGGGCGTTTATATCTCCGTCCTCGGCTTCGGTTACGGCAACTACCGCGACAGTATTATGGAGACGATAGCGGACAAGGGCAACGGCGTATATTACTACATCGACGGTGAGGAAGAGGCTGAAAAGATATTCGGTACCGATCTGCTCTCCACGCTTTACACCGTAGCATCCGACGTAAAACTGCAGATAACGTTTGACTCCGAAAACGTAGCGGAATACAGACTTATAGGCTATGAAAACCGCGTAATGAGCGA
>DBWC01000024.1:0-440 GCA_002308615.1 Clostridiales bacterium UBA1248 | reverse complement strand
GAAGGCATCGCCGGCGAAGAAAAGATGCTCACGCTGTCGGTCAGATACAAAGAGCCCGGAGGCGTCAGAAGCACACTCAACGAATACGGCATGAGCTATGCCGGAATAAGCTGTGAGCCCGACGCCGACACCGATCTTATCGCCGCGCTCTGCGAGCTCGGCATGATACTGCACGGAAGTCAGTACGGAAAAGATATCGATATGCCCGACGTCGTAACGCTGCTTCACGGACACGACTACGCGTCGGATCCGTACAAAGCCGGATTCGTCGGCCTGATCGACCGCATAGCCGGCTGAATATGAAAAAAGAAAAGATCCGCCGTATTCCGGCAGATCTTTTTTTGTCCAACTTCCAAATATTATTCGGCGGGATTCGGTGCTCCAACGGGGCAGACGCTTGCGCAGGCGCCGCATTCGATGCACTTGTCGGCGTCTATAAC
>DBWC01000128.1 GCA_002308615.1 Clostridiales bacterium UBA1248 | reverse complement strand
GGTCCGAGCGCGGAGAGCCTTCTCTTGTGAGTCAGCTCCGCCAGCGGGTTGTTCTGGTCCATGAACTGAGACAGAGGAGAAGATCCGAAGAATTCGCGGATAGCGGTAACTATCGGACGCGGGTTCATCAGGTCCTTCGGCGTCAGCTTTTCGGAATCCTGAACGGTCATACGCTCTTTGACTATCTTGTCCATACGGGAGAAGCCTATGCGGAACTGGTTCTGCAGAAGCTCGCCCACGCAGCGCAGACGGCGGTTGCCGAGATGGTCTATATCGTCCGTTACGCCTATGTTGTGCCTTAAGCAGAGCATATAGTTTATAGAGCTGAATATGTCTTCTTTTGTGATGTGCTTCGGAGAAAGCTCCGCCGCGTGCAGCTTTGCCTCGGCGATTATCGCGTCGCGGTCGCCGCCGCATCTGCTCATTATGTCAAGAAGAACGGAAAGGCTTACTTTTCCGGTTATGCCCGCTTCGGTAAGATCGAAGCCGAGCGCGGCCTCCGGAAGGATAGTGCCGTTTGAAAGTATCTTCATTTCCTCTCCGTCGTCAAGCGTGACGTAAGCCTCGTTTACTCCGGAGAAATCTATGTTGTCCGCGATCTCACGCGTAACAAACGTGCCGGCTTCGTAAATAAGCTCGCCCGTAACGGGGTTTATCACCGGACGCGTGAGCGTTCTGCCGAATACGCGCGGACCTATCGACAGCTTTTTGTTGTATTTGTATCTGCCGACGTTTGCAAGATCGTATCTTTTCGGATCGAAGAAGAGGTTGTTAATCAGGACAAGCGCGCTCTCCTGTGTAGGCGGCTCGCCGGGACGCAGTCTCTTGTAAATTTCTTTTAAAGCTTCCTCGTTTATGGAAGTCTTGTTGTTCTGAGCTTCGGAAATTATGAAAACGTCCTTTTCAAGCGTCGTTTTCATCATCTCGTCGTTGCCGAAGAAATTAAGGATATCGGAATCGGACTCTATGCCTAAAGCGCGTATAAGTATGGAAACGGGTATTTTGCGGTTTTTGTCTATCCTTACGTAAAATACGTCGCTGACGTCCGATTCATATTCAAGCCACGCTCCGCGGTACGGGATGACCGTGGACGAATATATCGTTTTGCCGGATTTATCAAGCTCGCTGTGATAATAGATGCCGGGAGACCTTACTATCTGAGATACGACGACACGCTCGGCGCCGTTTATAACAAACGTTCCGTTGTCCGTCATAAGAGGGAATTCCGTCATGTAAACGAGGTCTTCCTGTACCTCGCCCGTAGTCTTGTTTGTCAGACGTACGGTGACGCGCATCGGAGCGGCGTAGTTTACGTCGCGTTCCTTGCATTCCTCAACGGGGTATTTAGCGTGATCGTCGAGCTTATAGTCTATAAACTCAATGATCAGATTGTTTGAGTAGTCGGTTATCGGAGATACGTCACGAAGTACCTCGTTTAAACCTTCCTTCAGAAACCACTCGTACGAGGATTTCTGAATCTCAAGCAGGTTGGGAAGGGGCAGAACTTCTTCGATCTTAGAGAAGCTCACCCTCTCGGTCTTGCCAAGCTTCTGAGTTTTGAACATTTTTTCCTCTCCATTTTTAAAAACTTACAACATAATACGGGTTTTTGCTTTATATATAATATTTTATAAAACGGCATACTCCCCATAATAGTACAGTCTAAAAGAATATCATCCTTTTCCATTATTTTCAACAGTATAATATTTATTTTTTTAAGATAAAATGTAAAGTCTGAAAATTAACTTTATGTAAATTTTGATAAAATATTGTGTAAATTATTGCAAAGACGCTGTGCCGGTATGGCAAAATTGCATAAAAACAATACGCTTGCCTTGACATAAAATATGATTATTATACAATCGCGCGCAAAAAACAAAATATATAAAAATTCATAATTTTAAACGCTGGTTCACAATATTTTGTCAAAAAAAACGCGGCAATCGTTAATTGATTGCCGCATTGCGATGATTTTAATTATTCTACTGTAAATTCCGCATATTTTACCGTATCAGGAAAATAAACGACAACGCGGTATTTTTCACCAGATTTCAGATTTTCGGAAAGAAACGAAACAAATAGATTTAATTCTGCATCCACAGGTGTTCCGGCGGACGAAAAAACATAATTCCATAAACTGCCGTCATCATATCGTATAGATTCGTTTCCATCTAAAATATAAGGAACCGGCTCCCAATTATTATTGATTTTCTTTTCAAGACCGAAAGCGGTATAAACATATATAGTATCACTGTTTCCAGTATTATAACCGCTTATCCTTACTTTTATTGCGCTGTCTGCGTGTGAAACCGAATTTGAAACATTGACGCTTACATTCGAAGAATCGCAGTTTCTTAATCCCGGTTCCGGAGGGGAGAGTATAAACGTATTGAAAGCGGAAACAGTATTCTCTGTTTCAGGCTCTAAATTTGAATTGCATCCGCACATAAAGGTGTTTATACAGCAGAATAGAATAATAAATATCAATTTCAATTTAGAAAGGATTTTCGCTTTATTTTTCATAAAACACCTCGTAACATTAAATATTTTTTGTAAACTCATCACTTGCCCCAAATCGATCATTTGTATTATAATATATCAGGCGGCATAAGTCAATATCTTACAGCGATATTTCATGAGTTTTATAAAAAATATCGTTTTACTCTTGACAAAAGGAGCGTTGTATGATATAATCCAACTGTACTAATACAATTCATACAGTAAGGAGCGCAGGATGTATCAAATCGATCTGTTGTCAAGAGTACCGATATACGAGCAGATAATCACGCAGACAAAGAAGCTGATAGCCGCCGGCGTGCTGAAGCCCGGCGAAGCTTTGCCTTCGGTCAGAAGTCTGTCAATGTCGCTTCACGCAAACCCCAACACCGTTGCGAGAGCCTTTACGGAGCTTGACAGGGAAGGCGTCATCTGCACGGTACAGGGAAAGGGCTGTTTTGTAACTGAGGCGGCAAAACAGATAATAAAGAAAAAGTCAAAAGAAAGGCTGTCCGACGTTTCCGCTCTGTGCAGAGAGCTGATCGCCGCGGGAATCACGAAGGACGAGATAATAGCGGAAATAAATAAAATAAACACAGACGCGCAAAAGAAAGGAGAGAATTGATATGATAACGCTTAAAAACGTGACCAAAAGCTTTGATAATAAAGCTGTTTTATCAGATATAGATCTTGAAATAAAAAACGGCTCCGTTTACGGCATAGCCGGAAGCAACGGAGCGGGAAAATCTACGCTTTTACGTCTTATCGCGGGAATTTATAAACCGGACAAAGGAGAGATCACAGCGGACAAAGCTCCGGTATGGGAAAATCCCGCGGTAAAAGGCCGTATTGCGTTCGTACCCGAAGAGCCGTATTTTCCGTCCGTAGTGAGCATAAAAAGCTCGGCGGAATCTTATAAGCTGCTTTATCCGTCATTTGATTTTGATAAATGTCTTACGCTCGCCATGGATTCCGGGCTCGATTACAGAAAACCGGTATCGTCGTTTTCTAAAGGAATGAAAAGGCAGGCGGCGCTGATATTGGCGCTTTCGCAGAACGCTGATTATCTGTTCTTTGACGAGACGTTCGACGGGCTCGATCCGGTTATGAGAACGCGTTTCAAAAACCTTATAAACGAAGAAGTCATATCGCGCGGCGCAACGGCGGTCGTAACCTCGCACTCTCTGCGCGAGCTTGAGGACGTCTGCGACGAGCTCGTAATACTGCATAACGGATCCGTCGTGTACGAAAACGCCGTTGATATGATAAAATCGTCTTATTTCAAAGTGCAGATCGCGTACGACGGACCGAAAAGAGAAGAAGATTTTGAAGGGCTTGAGATCCTTGATAAATCAAAAAACAATTCCGTTTTCGAGCTGATAATCAAAGGCGGCCGCGCGGAAGTTACGGAGAAATTAAGGGCAACGGAGCCGGCGCTGCTTGATATAATGCCGCTTTCGCTTGAAGAGTTTTTCGTATATGAGCTTAAAACGCAGGGATACACCGCCGAGCCGGTCAAAGGAGGTTTAAGATGAAAAAGAATATATGGAGCAAAGGCCTGTATCTTGAAGGGCTGCGCAGACTGCGCGGACTTATGATAACTTTTTCCGCTTTGACCATTGTTTTTGTTGTCGCGTTTTCCGTTATCCTGCGCATAGTCGGCGGTCTTTACGGCAGAGGTACCTCCGGACTTTACCTTACGTGGCCGTATCTTATATTCGTGTTTATCGGCGCGCCGGCGTTTGCATTTAAAACATTTTCGTTTTTGAATAAACGCGGAAGCTCTGATTTCTTCCATGCGCTGCCGTATACGCGCTCGTGTATATTTTTATCATTATTAACTTCGCTTATTACCGGAATAGCCGCGGTCACAGCGATATCGGGCGCGGCGATCTTCACCGCGTACGCGTTTTCAGGCGCCGGAGCGGATACGGTCCGAGAGGTCGCGATCTTTACGTTTTGTTCATTTGTATCGTCGTTATTTACCGCGTCGATCGTCGTCTTATCGTCGTCCGTTTCCGGCTCGGTCTTCACTGAGCTTGTTTTAAGCGGAGTCATACTGATATTCCCGCAGGTCATTACATACGTTTTCAATAATTTTGTATATTCAAGCGTATATACCGCGTCCGGCGGCGGTCAGTATAACTTAGCGGGCAGTATGAACGTGCCGGATTTCAACAATCTGCCTCTGCGGCTGTTTTTGTCGTACGTCGGCGGTTCCGCCGAGGATATGACGGAACCGTTCCCGCTGATATACAGCGCGGTCGTCTGCGTCTTATACTTAGTCGGCGCGTATCTTCTGTTCAGGTTCAGAAAGAGCGAAACGGCTGAGCGTTCCGCGCCGTCGCTTAAGGTCCAGGCCGTTTTCAGAGTTATCTTGGCCTGCGCGTTCTCGTTTATCGGAACTCTGGAGCTTATAAGAGGCATAATTGACGGCAGCTACGTATATAATTATCTGCCGACCGTTATAATTCTTTATACGATAGCCGCGATCGCGTATTTCATATTTGAGCTTATCAGCACAAAAGGCAAGCGCAATATATTCAAAGCCTTGCCCGTCTTTGGGATCGTAATAGCGCTGAATATAGCGTTTGCCGGCTTGTTTTACGGCGTGCATTCGTATGAATACTCGTTCGGAACAAAGCCGGAGCAGGTCAATTCAATCACCGTATACGCGTATAATTCATACAGCGGTTCTGTCAAAAGCCTGACTGATACTGCGTACTGCGCGTGCCTGCGGGAAGGCTATAAAATAAACGGGGAAGATACGGTAAATGATATCTGTAATAATATAGCGTACGCAAACGAACACGGAAGCAGAAGCAGCGCCGGAAATTATATGCGCTTCAACATAAAAAGCGGACCGATGACAAAGCAAAGATCGCTTAATATTTTGACATCGCTCGAAACAAAAATAAAAGCCGAGATAAAACAGAGCGAAAAATATAAAAAGTACCTGAAGCTGATCCCGTCTCAGATAGAAGACAAAGATCCGTATGAATTCGTAGGTATATCCTTAAACGAAAAAGACGTAAAGAAAAACGCGTACGGCTATGAAAAAATTGAAAAAGTTCTGTACGCGCTTCGCGCCGAGGTCAAGGACGCAGACGCGGACGAATGGGAGAGCTATTTGAAAAGCAACGGCGCCGAAAATGACGTTTACGTGCAGTATTATACATCATTCGGGTATCTGAAAATACCGCTTTCCGAAACGTACACTCCGAACGCGTATAGCGCCGCGATGGAAGCGCTGGAGAAGAATTGAATTAATAAGAATTAAGGTGTCGGCAGAGCCGACAAAATTCGGGGCTCCCCGCCCGTGGTTCCCCAAAAACTCGACAAGCTCGTTTTCGGGGAACCACGGGCGCCCCCTTACGGGAACCCCCATTGCTCACAAAGTTCACAACGGGGAACCCCTATTGCCGCTCCCAAACCCCACCATCCCCCCGAGAGTTCTCGGGGCTTTTTTTCGGCGGCAGGGTCGTTTTACTTTATTATTATATACATACACATAGTATTGAAAAATTCATTTTTTACCTTTATAATAAAGAAAAATATTTACAGGAGGTATTTGTATGCCGTTTTCAACGTATCTTGACGGCTGCAGGCAAGACTGCCGGGCGCTCGTGTCCGAGCTTGGAAAAAGCTTTGATTACGTCAGCATCTTAGGTACCGACGTGCGCTCCGCGGTATACCGCGCGGACAGAAAAACGTCTATGGCGTGCGAAGGTGAAGGCGAATGCGGATTCGTCGTCAAAATGCATAAGGGAAGGTCGTTTTATGAGTATTCATGCGACGACATAAGGGGCGATAAAAAAGCGCTTGCGGAAAAAATAATAAATGCCGTGAAAATAAGCGGCGAGCTTACGGATCGCCAGATCAAAGCCGAAAAGGTCGAAGACGAGCCGATGAAAAAAGACTTTGTGCGTGAGACGGATTTCGATGACTTTACGGACGAGTATCTGCTCGGCGTTTGCAAAAAGATATCCGAGGAGCTTTGCGCAAAGGACGAAAAAGTATTGAACGGCTTCGGCATGATAATGCCGTACAGAGTATCAAAGCTTTTCATCACGAAGAACAGAGAGCTGTCTCAGCACTACGGCTGGGCAAACGGTTACGCAATGGCGCTGTATAACGACGGCAAAATGGTGCAGGCGCGTCACGTTGAAGGCAGCGACAGGCTTTCCGAAATAATTGAAAAAACAAAAGCGAGCCTCGACGGCGTTATAGACCTTGCAAAGCATCTCGTAACGGCGCAGCCTATAAAGCCCGGCGTGTACGATATCATAACGGACCCGTCCATAACCGGACTTATAGCGCACGAGGCGTTCGGTCACGGCGTTGAGATGGATCAGTTCGTAAAAGACAGAGCGCTTGCCAAAAACTGCGTCGGTCAGTACGTCGCCTCGCCCATAACCAATATGCACGACGGCGCCGCGGCGACGCTCTCCGTCGCATCGTATTTCTTTGACGACGACGGAGTGCTCGCGCACGACACACAGATCATAAAAGACGGCATACTCGTAGCGGGTCTTTCCGATTTAGCCTCCGCCACGCAGTTAGGCACGGAGCCGACAGGCAACGGCCGCCGCGACAATTACAGGCGCAAGGCGTATTCGCGTATGACGAACACGTTCTTCTGCCCCGGCAAAGACAAGCTTGAAGATATGATAGCGTCCGTAAAGCACGGATATATGATATTTGAGACGAACAACGGTATGGAAGACCCGAAGAACTGGCAGATACAGTGTACAGCCGAATACGGTATCGAAATAGTAGACGGCAAGCTGACGGACAACTACGTTTCTCCCGTCGTTATGAGCGGCTACGTTCCGGATCTTTTAAAATCCATATCCATGATCTCAGACTCCTTTAAGATAGAAGGCTCCGGCTTCTGCGGCAAGGGTTATAAAGAATGGGTCCGCGTCTCAGACGGCGGACCGCATCTGAAAGCGAGGTGCAAATTAGGATGAGCAAGGTCATTGAAATACTCAATAAAACAAACGGTTTATACGGTTACAGAGTCATAGAAAACAGCGTATCCTCATACGAGCTTTTCTTCGTCCACAAAAACCTCGAGACCGTGAGAAGCACGGACAGCAAGGCTACGTACGTCACCGTTTACACGGAGCACGACGGCAGGATAGGCGATTCCGCGTTTCAGGTATATCAGTCCATGAGCGACGACGATATAAAGGAAAAAACAGAACAGGCGATCGCCCGCGCGAATCTCGTTTCAAACGAGCCGTACGAGCTGACAGATAAAGGCACGCTTGACGCCGCGCTTCCGACGAATCTTGACAAATACGCGCCGGAAGAGCTCGGCAGACTTATTGCGGACGCGGTATACGCCGCCGATACGGAGCCGGGCGGATCTATAAACGCGCTTGAAATATTCATTTACAAGGATATAAAGCACGTTGTAAACAACCGCGGAGTAGATAAAACCGAGACTAAATACCGCGTTATGATAGAAGCGATACCGACGTTTACCGACGGCAAGCAGTCCGTCGAGCTTTACGAGGATTACCGCTTTACCATATTCGAGCCGGAAAAGCTCACCGCGGAGATAGCGGATAAGATGAAAGAAGTGTCGGAACGCTCAAAAGCGCAGAAGCCCGGCAAGGAGCTGAATATAAACGTGCTTTTAAGACCGCACGAGATAAGAAGTCTTGCGGCGGAGCTCGCGCACGATCAGAACTACAGCTCGATCTATATGCACGCGAATCTGCACAAGCAGGGCGATAACCTCCAGGAGGGCGACTGCGACAAGCTGAACGTAACGATGAAGGCTATAGTCGCCGGAAGCGAGCGTTCCGCGTATTTTGACGACGACGGCGCGCAGCTTTACGATACGGAAGTCATAAAAGACGGCATCGTCTGCGGCAGCTTCGGCTCAAACCGTTTCGGCCAGTATCTAAAAGTGCAAAGACCCAGCGGAGACCTCAAATGCATAAGCGTCGGCGCCGGAACTCTGACGGACGAGGATATCAAAGCCGAGCCGTATCTTGAATGCGTATCGATGTCCGGTCTTCAGCTCGATCTTTATAACGACTACATCGGCGGCGAAATAAGACTTGCATATTATTTCGACGGCGAAAAGACGACTCCGATAACGGGCATAACGATGAGCGCGAAATTATCAGATGTATTATCAACGTTAAGACTTTCAAAGGAAACCGACGTCTCGGGCGCTTACGAAGGACCGGTCAAAGCGCTGTTAAAGAACGTCTCCGTCTTGTAAAATGAAAATAGATCTTCACGTACACACAAAAGAGATCTCCATCTGCGGGCATATGCCCGCGGAGGAGGTCGTGAGAAGATATAAAGCGTCCGGATACGACTGCATAGTCATAACAAACCACTTCAACACTTATACGTCGTCTCACTTTGAAGAGCAGGGTGTAACTGATTTCTTCAAACAGTATCAAAAGGCGTATCTGCTTGCAAAAGAGGAAGGCGAAAAAGCCGGACTTCTCGTTTTGAACGGCTACGAGATACGGTTTGACGGATCGGACAGCGATTATCTCGTATACGGTATGAGCGACGGGACGGCGTCCGATTACAAAAAGCTGTTTTCAATGCGCCCGCGCGATTTTTCAGCTCTTGCGGAAGAGCAGGGCTTCCTGTTTTACCAGGCGCACCCGTTCCGCAACAATATGAAAATAACGAATCCCGAGCTTTTATTCGGTATCGAGATAAAGAACGGCAACCCGCGCCACGACAGCAGAAACGACATAGCCGAAATTTGGGCGAAAAAATTCAATTTGCATATGATAGCCGGTTCCGACGCTCACAGACAGGAGGACGTCGGGGGTACCGGCATAATAACGGACAGGGAAATAAAGGATATAAACGGTCTTATGACCGTTTTGAGATCCGATGATTATACCATAATTTAAAATGTATTACGATAAAAACCGCAGGTATTTTGAGAACAAAAAGGTCGCGTTCTTTATAGGGCTCGGTCTTCTGGCGGCGGCGCTGGTGTTGTTCGTTATGCCCGCCACGCTTGACAATTATAGAATCATATCCATACTCGTCGTGCCAACGCTTATATCCGGCTGTATACTGTTTTTCGGTTCCATGCTTCGCCGCTCAAGCGAGGCGGAGATCGACGAGGACGTAGACAGGGAGCTTGAAGGCTTTGAAGAGAAAGCGCATATGCACTTCGACCTTTACGACAGAGAGCTTCCGTATATAAGCACGGCCGTTATGCAGGGCTATCACTATTTTGACACGCCCTATATAAGGCGCGACAGGCAGGGAGTGTACAGAACGGACCACTATATGAAAAACGCGGTGTATTTTACCGCGGAGGGCTTGTGCGCGGCTTCGCGTACCGTTCATCTTATAGACGAGGAAACGGACGACGTATACGTAAACGTACCGTATACCGATATAACTGACGTTAAGCTTGAAAAAAAAGAAAGATCGTATCAGATAGGCAAAAAGACTGTGATCATCCCGTTTTACGAATTCAACGTGTACGGATCCGACGGCATCCTGTTTTCATGTCAGACAAGACACGATTACGCGGTGGAGTGCGCCGTTACAGACATCAAAAAGCTTGCGGAGAAGAGCAGAAAATGAAAAAATTCACTCTGGCGTCGTTCAACATCGGCGCCGCTTCTAAAATGTATAACAAATACGATCCGGCCGATCTTGAAGCGATAGCGGATTTCATTCGCGGATGCGGCGCGGACGTCGTTTCGCTCCAGGAGGTCGACTGTGGCTGCGACAGATCGGCAGGCGTCGATATGGCAAAATACATATCTGAAAAAGCAAATTATCCGTATTATCATTTTATAACCATAAGACCGTTTCAGAACGGGCTTTACGGAACGGCGATCTTAAGCAGATTTCCGATAACGGATAAGAAAACGATCAACTATAAAGTCAAGGTCGCAAAGCAGGGAACGTCGTGCGGCTACGTGTCGGTCGATATCGGCGGCGAGAGCGTAACGATTTTCAACACGCACCTTTCGTGTGAATCGGACGCGGGCAATTTCGATACGATGAACTGTCTTGACTATGAGCTGCGGGAGTATTACAGCAGACGCGGCAGGCTTTTGTGCTGCGGTGATTATAACGTTTCGCCCTCGGTCGTATCTGATAATATAAAATGGGTAAAACTCGCAAATAAAGATCTGCACACGTATGCGGACAGAAGTATAGACAACGTGCTTTACACAAGCGGCTTTGAAGTATCAAACGTCAGAATAAAAGACGCGACTGCGGATCTGATATCGGACCACAATATGCTTTTATGCACGGTGAGCGTCTTATGAGGCTTAATATCCTGTTCATCTGCGTGGATCAGCAGAGACGCGACTGTTTGGGCTATACGAACGGTTATCCCGTCAAAACGCCGAACATAGACAGGCTTGCTTCGGAGGGCGTTGACTTTGAACAGTCATACACGCCCAATCCGATATGCGTGCCCGCGCGCCGCAGTATGATATGCGGCAGACGGCCCGAGCAGGCAGGAACGCTTTATAACTACGACCAGGGCATACCGTCCGTACCGTTTTCGCCCGACAATTACTCGTGGTCGCGCGACTTTCAGGCGGCGGGATATAAATGCGGATATATAGGAACGTGGCACGTCTCCGAACTTCCTCCTACGGAATTCGGCTACGACGATTATATTTCAATAAACGACCTTGAATGTAAGGATACCACCGTTTATAAAAACGGCTGGTTCGGCGACGTGTGCGAGCTGCCTGTAAAACGGAGCAGAACGCACAGAACGGCGGACAAAGCGATAGAGCTTATGAAAAAATACGGCGGCGGATTTCAGATAAGAGTCAACTTTTCGGAGCCGCATCTGCCGTGTCGCCCGACGGAGCCGTTTGCGTCAATGTATAAAGACGTGCCGTTATGGCGAGCGTTTGACGACGGTCTTAAAAACAAGCCGTTCATGCAGCGGCAGATGGTCTTGAACTGGAACAACGCGGATACTGATATTGAGAAATTCAAACGTCTGCAGCGGTTTTATTTCGGTATGATCTCACAGATAGACGACGCGATAGGACGAATTCTTTCGTACTTAGACGAATCCGGTTTGTCCGAGGACACCGTCGTTATATACACCTCCGATCACGGAGATATGTGCGGAGAGCGGAGAATGCTTGACAAGCATTATATAATGTACGATTCCGTCGTTAAAACGCCGTTTATCATCAGATATCCGGGTGCACCTCATAAGACCGTATCCGATCCTGTTATAAACGCGCTCGATATAGTGCCTACGCTGCTTGATATCTGCGGTCTGCACAAGCCCGAAGGTCTTCAGGGCGTAAGCCTTATGCCGTATCTTACGGGTAAACAGCCGGAAAAGATAAGAAAGTATGCGCTTGTGACGTACAACGGCCAGCAGTTCGGACTATACACTCAGAGGATGATAACAAACGGGCATATAAAATACGTTTGGAACTGCTCCGATATGGACGAGCTGTATTTTATTGATTCCGACCCGGACGAGCTTATAAACCGCGCAAACGATGAAGAACAAAAAGAGCTTCTGCTGAAGCTCCGGCGCGATCTGGCGGCGGAGCTTAAGGAAGCAGACGATTATACAATGAGATCGCCGTGGTTATACGATACGCTGTATAACGGCAGAAAGGCGAAATATGAAGTTTGAAAACACCGTCGCCGCGCTTTCCACACCCTACGGCAGAGGCGCGATAGCGATGATAAGAATGACGGGGGCGGACGCCGTAAGGATAGCTTCCGCCGTTTTCAGAGCGAAAAGCGGTAAAACGCTTCATGAAATACCGTCCGCGCACGCAGTGTACGGAGAATTCATATACGACGGCGGTGTGATAGACGACGGCATCGTCACGGTTTACCGCGCGCCTAAATCGTATACCGGCGAGGATATGGCGGAACTATGCTGTCACGGCGGTATGCTCGTATCGTCGCTCGTCCTGCGCTCGCTCATCGACGCGGGAGCCGCGTACGCGGAGGGCGGAGAATTCACGAAGCGCGCGTTCATAAACGGAAAACTGCGTTTAACTTCCGCCGAGGCTATAATGGATATCATAGACGCGGAGAGCGTCGGCGCTCTGAAGCTCGCGGGCGGCGCGAACAGAGGGCTTTTGTCGGACGAAGCGGAGAGCATATATAATGAATTAAAACATCTCATCGCGTCCGCTTACGCTTATATAGATTATCCCGACGAGGATATGACGGACGTATCGGTGACCGAACTCAAAGATCATATAAGCGCTCTGTTATCGCGCGCGCAAACGCTGAAAAACAGCTATAAGACCGGCTCCGCGGTATGCGAGGGCGTACGCACGGTCATCTGCGGAAGACCTAACGTCGGAAAATCGTCTCTTTTGAATATGCTCACGGGCGAGCAGACGGCTATCGTTACGGAGATCCCCGGAACCACACGCGACGTTGTGACCGGCAGCATACTCTGCGGTCAGGTAAGGCTTAAATTGGCGGACACCGCCGGCATACGCGACACGAGCGACACCGTTGAGGAGATAGGCGTCGCAAAGGCAAAGCAAGCGCTTGAAAAGGCTCAGCTCGTTCTCGCCGTGTTCGACGGCGGCGCATCTCCCGATAAAGAGGAAAAAGAGCTGATAGACGAGCTTAAAAAGCTGAATATTCCCGTCATCGCGGTCATTAACAAAACTGACTTAGGAGGCGGAGACGCGTACGACGGTATATTTGAGCATACGGTACGTATATGCGCAAAATCGGGCGAGGGAAAAGAGAAGATAACCGAGCTTGCGGAAAAACTGTTTACCGGCGGCAAAATCGACTACGACAAGCCGCATCTTATAAACGGAAGACAGTACGCGCAGGTTTGCAGGTTTATCGATTGCTGCAGTTCGGCGCTCGCTTCGCTTGAATCGGGACAGACGCAGGACGTGGCGTGCTTCGATCTTGAAGAAGCGCTCTCCGCCATAGCCGGACTTGACGGGGAAGAGGTGCGCGACGATATAGTGAACGAGATCTTTTCCAAATTCTGCGTGGGAAAATAATTTAAATTTTGCTCTTGACTTTTTTATACAGAGGTATTATAATAATAAAAAATATAAATGGAGGACATTTAAAAGTGAAAAAAATCACAGCAATAGTAATTTGCGCGATTATGATGTTGGCCGCTGCCGTTCCTGCGTTTGCGGGACAGAACGACGACGTCTTCAAGACCGCGACCATCGACTGGCTTGCAGACCTTGACAGTTTTGACGAGAACAGCGGTTTCCAGATGAGAGGCTTTGCCGTATCTCCCGACGGAAAGTACGTTTACGGCGGCTTTTTACAGAACTACCGTCACGTAAGCAAGATCGACGCGACGACGGGCGAACATTTGGCTGAATACGCCCCGGAGATCGAAAATGACGAGTACGACGGCGTTGTTGCAAACAACAACTATCCGAAGGGCATCGCGGTAGACTGCAGAGGTTATCTGTTTGTCGGTATCACGCACGACGTTCCCAATACGTCATATATCTCCATAGCCTGCGTAGATCCTGAAAATATAGACGAAGACGGCTATATGAAAGAGATCGCCACCATAACCGAGGATATGAGTACGGACAGAGTCGGTATCAACGGCGTTGCGGCGCAGAAGATAGGCGATAAAGTTCTTTTATACGTAGTTACATGCTATAACAAGGACACGCTCCGCTGCTACGACGTAACGGACGTTTCCAATATAAAGCTTTATAACGGCTTCGGCAACGGCGGCGTCGTTGACTACAACGAGCTTACCGGTTCCCAGTCCGACCCCGGCTACCTCACGGTAGACGTAGACGGTTACATCTATCTCTGCTACAAGGCTGACAACAGCGCCTTCGACAAGGGCAGCCACGTCATGAAGATAGACAAAGACGGCAAGAGCATGATAGACCAGGTCGAGGTGCGCGAGGCTTACGGTATCTGCACCGCCGGCGATTATCTGTTCGTTTCCACTTATGACGGAGTAAAATCCAAAATAGTCGTTTTGAATAAATCCGACCTTTCATCCGTTGCGGAGCTTGCATACGCTGATCAGTTCAGCTCGCTGTCCGGCTGCGGCTACGGCGNNGGCGGCAACTGCCTCTACATAGGCGACCACGGCGACGGAACGTCCGCACAGCCCGGTATCATACTTAAGAGCTCCGAACTCAACATAACCCGCGACCCGCGCGAGACAGAGACGATGGAGCGTCAGGCTGTTGAGACCAAGGCTGAAACTACGGCGGAAGCCGGTCCCGTGGAACAGGACGGCAAACTGATCCTGCTCGACTTCACGGATCCCGAAGTTGTATCAAAAATAGGCAACGGCAACAGCGTCAAGATCGAATATGACGAGGTCGAAGGTTGTCTCAAAGTCACCGTTACAGGCGAAGACCCGTATTTCACGCTTCCCATGAAGAAGGAAACGTTTTTTGACGGCGATAAATACAACACTCTCGTTATCAACTACAAGACCAGCGTGGAAGATTCAAACGGCGAGATATTCTTCACAACGAAGGAATCAAGAGCCCTTGCGGCTAACCACATAACTTACTTTATGGAAGCGGCAGCTGAATATACCGATTTTGAGATCGATATGCGCGAGGATGATAACGGCACCTGGGGCAGCCAGATAAGATCGCTCAGATTAGACCCGACAACAGAGTATCTTGAGGATGAAGAGCAGGTATTCTATATCAAATCCGTAGCCGTTAAAGAAGGCGAGGAGATAGAGGAGACTGAGCCTGAAACCACAAAGGCTCCCGATACCGAGGCTCAGACCACCGATACGGAAAAGACCGACGACACAACAAAAGCCGCCGACGATACGACTAAATCGACCGAAACCACGAAAAACAACAATAACAACAACGCTCAGCAGAGCGGCGGATTCAATCCTCTGTTTGTGATAATCCCCGTGGCGGCTGTCATCGTTATTGGCGTTGTGGTATTCATCATAATCAAAGCCAAGAAAAAGAAATAATCTTTCAAATAAATAAAAAACCGCGTTAACGCGGTTTTTTATTTATTCGTCCGCTGCGTTTATAGATCCGATATAATCGGCGGGAGCCTCGTAGCTGTTGTTTTTCATAATGGAAAAGTGAAGGTGAGATACCTCAGCGCATTCTATCAAAGACGTTTCGCCCACCGCGCCTATAACGTCGCCCGCCGATACGGCGGGGGGNNCCCCGCCTCGATATTGTCGGGCAGAGTTATCTGCAGGTTCTGATATACCGATACGAGCCCGTCGCCGTGATCTATCTCTATAGTCTGACCCATCATCGGATCGTAATAGATCTTTGATACGACACCGTCGGTAAACGAATACACGGGATCTCCGACGGACGCGGCAATATCCGTTCCGTTATGCGCCCTGTAATCGTTCATCGTAACGGAATAAACGGGCATATCCATAGTGTAGTCCTTTATGACGTAACCGTTTACGGGTATGACGTATACGTGCTCTATCGCCGTAGGCTCCGTTTTCTCGGTAACGGCTGCAACGGTCTGCTCAGGCTCCGTCTCGGTCGGCTCCGTAACGGTCTGCTCCGGTTCGGTAACGGGCGGAAGCGTTGTTCTCGGCCTGTCGGACGTCGCTTTTTTCGTTACCTCGGCTGCCTGTGTTTCCGTTACCGCCGCGGTATCCGGCACGGGCGTATTGCTGCGCTTTTTGCGGTTGACCGCCGTAATAACGGAGACCACCATCGTAGCCGTTATTATAACGGCCAAAACGATATAAACGATGCGCGCCGTTATTTCCTGTTTTCTTTCAACTGCTTCTTCTTCATCCATAATAAAAACTTCCTTTCATTTTGAATTCAGCTTGATTCTTGACAACAAGACTTCTTTTTATACAATAACGGAAAATTCATATTTACGCTGTTGACAAGCAATAAAACAGATAGTACAATATATTATATACAATATAATAAGGAGGCTTTAATATGAGCGAAAATATAAAAAAAGGCGGAATATCCGTTGACGCAGAGCATCTGTTCCCGATAATAAAGAAATGGCTGTATTCGGACAAGGATATATTCCTGCGTGAGATAGTATCTAACGCGTCTGACGCTATAACAAAACTGAAAAGACTTGATTCACTCGGTGAAATATCGCTGCCCGATCAGGATTACAGGATAGACGTCGTGCTTGATAAAACGGCGGGCACGCTCACCGTTTCCGATAACGGCATTGGTATGACGGCGGAAGAGCTTGAAAAGTATATATGCAGCATCGCGCTGTCCGGCGCCGTGGAGTTCATTCAGAAATACGAAAAGGACGAATCCGGAAAGCCGCAGGAGGGCATAATCGGCCACTTCGGCTTAGGCTTTTATTCGTCGTTTATGGTATCCGATACCGTTACGGTAGAAACTAAATCGTATACCGGCGCTCCGGCTGTAAAATGGGTCTGCAACAGCGACGGAGAATACGAGACGTTCGAATCGGACAGAGAAGAACGCGGCACGTCCGTCATAATGAAGATAACGGAAGATGAATCCGCGCTTTTGTCCGAATTCAAAATAAAGAATATACTTGAAAAATACTGCTCGTTCATGCCTGTCCCGATCTTCTATTCAAACGCGGAGGACGCGGATAAGGACGACGAAGACAAAAAAGAGCCGGAGCAGATAAACGATACGACGCCGCTTTGGATGAAAGCCCCGTCCGAATGTACCGACGACGAATATAAGGATTTTTATAAAAAAGTATTCGGCGATTTCAAGGACCCGCTTTTCTGGGTACATATAAACGCTGAATATCCGCTCAATTTCAAAGGCATTATATATTTCCCGAAGCTCAATTCGGATTTCGACCCGATAGAAGGCCAGGTCAAGCTGTATTACAACCAGGTCTTCGTCGCGGATAATATAAAAGAGGTCATACCCGAATTTCTTCTTATGCTTCGCGGCGTTCTCGATTGCCCCGAGCTGCCGTTAAACGTTTCAAGAAGCTATTTACAGAACAATGGCTACGTTTCGAAAATAGCGACGCATATAGTCAAAAAAGTCGCGGACAAGCTGAACGGCATGATGAATACGGACCGCGAAAACTACGAAAAAATATACGACGATATAAAGGTCTTCGTCGAATACGGCTGTATGCGCGACAAGAAGTTTTACGATAAGGTAAAAGGCAGTATTTTATTCCCGTCCGCCGTAAGCGGCAAAATGCTGACCGTCGACGAATATCTTGAATCCGCAAAAGAAAAGCACGAAAACAAGATATTCTACGCGACCGACAAGAAGATACAGGCGCAGTATATAGGTATGTACGAGGCGGAGGAAGCGGACGTGCTTCTGCTTGACCGCGCGCTTGACACGCAGTTCATCGCAACGGTCGAAGCGGACAGGGAAGGCGTCAAATTCATGCGCGTCGACTCGGACGTAGCAGACATTTTAAAGAACGGAGAAGCGGCGGAGAACGAAGAGATCACCGCTATGTTCAAAGAGGTCTCCGGAAACGACGCGCTCGAAGTATCGTACGCGGCGTTAAAGGACGAAAAGACTCCGGCGATAATGAACGAGGACGAGCAGGACAGACGTTTTGCCGACCTTATGAAGCTCTACCGTATGGACACGGGCGATCAGGCGCCGGGCAAGGCAAAGCTCGTTGTAAACATCTCGTCGGCGCTGTATAAAAAAGCCGAGGAGCTGATCTCATCCGACAGAAAGGATGACGCAAAGTCTTTGTGCAAACATATATACTCTCTTGCTACGCTCGCCCACAGACAGCTTACGGCAGACGAGATGAAGAGCTTCTTAGGCGACGCATACGAGCTGCTTCTTAAATTATGAATCTACAGGATAAAGAGCGTATAGACGGTATACGCAAAAAATATGATCACGCCTCCGCGTCTCACAGCTTTCTGTCGCTTTTCATATACGGGCAGAGCGAGGGTTACAAGGTCAATTCAGACGAAAGCGGCTTTTACGCCGAGGATAAAGACGGACGCTTTCTGTTCCCGATCGGACCGGACGAATTTAAACGCAAATTTATATTAAGTCATCCCGGCGCGCAGGTGTATATGCTCCGCGAAGAAGACGTCAGCTTTATAAAAACAGTAAAGCCGGACTTTGAAGCGGCGGAAGACCCCGACAGATCTGAATACGTTTACAGCCGGCAAGAGCAGGCGAGCCTTGAAGGGCATAAATTCCAGAAGGTACGCGCAAAGCTGTCTCGTTTTTATCGCGAAAACGACGTAAAAAACGTGCCGCTTATGCTTGACAATATTGACGAAGCGTATAAAATACTGTCAAAATGGTCGCCGAAAGCCGGAGAGGGCGATTCGGACGGCGCAAAAAAAGCGCTTGACAATTACACGGCGTTAGAATTGTCCGGTACGCTCACGTATATAGACGGAGAACCGGTCGGCTACTGCTGCGGCGGCGATATAGGTCAGGGCGTTTATATGCTCTGCAGCGCAAAGCAGATATGCGACGTGCAGGGGCTTAATTTAAGCACAAAGCACGAGCTTTTCAAGACTCTGCCCGAAAGTATAGAATATATAAATACAGAATCCGACCACGGCTCGCCGGGTATACGAATGCACAAAAACGACAGCAGACCGGTTTTCCTAAATAAAATGTTTAAAGGTATACTATGAAAAACGGCAAGCTTATTGTGCTGGCCGCGGACGCTCTCGTCTCCGACGATATGGAGCTGTTTAAAACTCTGCCTAACTTTAAAAAGTATCTGTCCGGCGGTGCGGTTTTGCACAGATGCGACACCGTGGACGAGGCGCCCACGTTCGCGCATATATTAGGGTAACAAGAGTTATCCGAACC
>DBWC01000053.1:3368-8764 GCA_002308615.1 Clostridiales bacterium UBA1248 | reverse complement strand
CTGCCCGCAGGGCAATTTCACCGCCGCAGGCGATTTCATCCACCCTAAAAGGGTGGATTTCGCTGCCGACTGTCCTTTAGAACAGTCGGCAAATGCCCGCTCTTTTAAGGTCTGAACACCGTTACGTCTTATTATTTCTCGCGCAGAGTATATTTTCGTACAGTTTTCCGTCGTTTGTGAAATAGTTATACGATCTGCAGCCGCCGGCGCAGAGCATACCCACGGGGCAGTCCGCACATTTGCCGGTCAGCATCGACGGGTCGAATTTACGGTTATACGAAAACGCGTTTTCGTCGTTCCATATTTCCGCAAGGCTGCGCTGTCTGAGATTGCCCTCTGTAAAATATTCGTCGTACATTGATTCACAGCCGCGCACGTTTCCCACGCTGTCTATACCTATCGACGTAAGACCCGCGCCGCAGCCTGTGAAGCACGCGCCGGGATTGCCGCGCATTATCGGCTCGTCCTCCGTATAATACCCGATATTATCGGCTATACCCATTGAAAACGGGGAGGTCCTGCGGTTTTTTGATATGAAATCAATAACGTACCGCGCGTCAAACGCCACGTCCACGCCGTTTTTCTTAGCGTTTCCCATAGGCGAGCAGGCCTGAAGCTGCCACGCGAAAATCGGGTAGCCCTTAAGTACCTCGTACAGCTCCGGCAGATGTCTGTAATTGTCCGAGCGCAGCGCGCTTATGACCGACGCAGGTATGCCGTTCGAGGTGAGTCTGCCTATCGCGGCGAGCGCTCTGTCGTAGCTTCCCTTCTGTCTGAACGCATCGTGAACGTCCGCGGGTCCGTCAAGCGATACCGCCACGGATTCGACCCGGCAGTCCTTCAGCGCGTTTATTATCGTATCCGTCATGGTAAAGCCGTTTGTGATTATGCAGACGTTTATGCCGCGCGACGTAAGCGATCTGACTATCGTCTGCCAGTCTGCTCTCATAAAGACCTCGCCGCCGATCATCGACACGCGGCGGCAGCCGAGTTCTGCAAGCTGGCGCGACACGTCCTCGCATTCCTTTGTCGACAGCTCGTTTTCACGCGCTTTTCCGCCGCAGGAGCCGCAGTAGGCGCATGAAAAACAGCAGGCGAGCGTTATTTCCCAGACGCAGCTTCTTAATCTGAACCGCGTCATTTCAGGACCGTTCCGCATTCGCTGCAGAATTTTGAGCCTTCAACGACCGGATGACCGCAGCCGGGGCAGAATTTCAGTTCTTTGAATTTACTTCCGCATTTGCCGCAGAATTTTGCGCTCAAAGGCATTTCCGCGCCGCATAATTCGCATTTTTTCTTCATTTCGGGTTGCGGCTGAGGAACGGGAGCGAATGCGCCGCCGTTGTTCATCTGCGGTCCCGCGTAAGCCATCATATACTGCGGACCGGCGTAGACCGCCATAAACTGTTCCGGAGGGGGAGGCGGAGGGGCTACCGGGGGTTTATTGCTTCTGTCGTCAAAAATTCGGGCAAACGCTTCCGGAGGGATATCCTGCTTTTTTTCCGGTTCCTCCGGCTCTTCGATCTCGATATCCTGCTCCTCTTCGCCGAAATAATCGGGGCCGGCGTATACGCATTCGAATTCCGGGACTCTGTCTTCCTCAGATCCCTTTTCAGTCGCCGGATCTTCCTCTTCCGGGGCTATGCCGCGGCCGATCTCATCCATCATGCCGGGGCCGGCGTAAACGTCTTCGAATTCAGCCGGATCGTCTTTTTTGTTGTTCGGATATGACGCCATCGTTTTATTCCTCCTTCTGATATTTTTCAGCTTCTTCTTTTGCCAGCGCGTCGCATCTTTCGTTATACGGGTGTCCCGCGTGGCCTTTTATCCATATAAATTCGGTCTTGTGGGGCTCGCACGCGTCAAGAAGTCTTTGCCAGAGCTCTTGATTGAGCGCGGGTTTGTTGTCCGCCTTTTTCCAGCCGCGCGCTCTCCACGATTTTGCCCAGCCCTGCGAAAGTCCGTCTATCACGTATTTCGAATCCGAGCAGAATACGACCTCGCACGGCCTTTTGAGAGCCTCGTACGCGGAAATCGCGCCTAACAGCTCCATTCTGTTGTTCGTCGTGTCCGCCTCGCCGCCCGATATGACCTTTTCTTTGCCGCGGCAGACGAGTATCGCCGCCCAGCCGCCGGGGCCGGGATTATACAGACACGAGCCGTCCGTATATATTTCCACCTTATCCATAGCCGTTTTCATTCCGTAACGCAGCGCGACGGATCAGTTTATATCTTTTTTGCGGAAATGCGCAGCTCCCGCGGCGGTGAGGAGCACCGTCCACAGTATATCCGCAAGAGGCGCAATTATCAGTACGGCGTCCGGCGCGTTCGCGCTTGCCATATATATGCACTGGAATGACGGGAGGGCGGTCATTATATACGCCGTCACCTCCGGCGCCGACATGATGACGGGACTTACAAACGATATGATCGTCTGTGTGAGCACCGGGAGCAGGATCGATATAACGAGCGTGAGCGGTACGGAGCGTGAGAAAAACGCCGTGTATACCGCGACCGCGGTGTAGAACATATAAACGGATACCGACAAAACGCACACGGTCAGTATCTCGCGTCCGGTGATCTCCATTTTACCGAACGCCAAAAGGCTTGTAAGCGCCGACGTGACCGTATATATTATCATCGATACCTCCGCGGCGACGACGCATACGACGGATTCCGATACGTATATCTGACCTCTCGGTATCTTTGCTATTATCTTGTTTCTGTATATACCGGTGCCGAAGGGACGCACGGCTTTGAAGCCCATGATGCCTATGATCACAACGCCGAAGCCCTGAGACATCGGAAGCGTGGACAAAAATACAGATTTTGAGTTCAAAACCGTTAAAATACTGTCAAGAGAGCTGAGCGCCGCGCTGAATTCCGGATTGTTTTTCAGCTGTTCAAAGCCGCTTAAATAATTCAGCAGCGCAAAGAGTCCGAAATAAAGCATCGGAAGTATAAAGCCTAAAACAACGGCGATGATCGGGACGATGTAAAACAGATTTGATTTTCTGAATTCAAAGAAATCCGCGGAAAGAACTCTTTTCATGCGCGTTCACCTCCGTATATTATCGACATATATCTTGTTTCAAGCGTCTCCGTGCCCGTTTCAAGATCCGTTACGCCGAGCTTTGAAAGCTTTTCAAGCAGCGACGGATAGTCAAACGGACCGGACAAAACGTACCATTCGCCGTTTTTCTGCAGAACGCCGGGAAAAACGCCGGACGGATCTTCTTCACAGCGGAAGCGTATCTGCTTTCCCATATCGCGGAAGAGATCCTCGGCTGATATTGATTTTACAAGCTTGCCTTTGTGGATAAACAGATAATCGTCCGCCAGAAGCGAAAGCTCGCTCAGTATATGCGAGGAGATCATCAAAGTTATCTTTTTTACCCTGCAGAGCTGTTTTAAAAATTCTCGCAGCTCTATTATACCCTGCGGATCGAGCCCGTTCGTCGGCTCGTCGAGTATGAGGAGCTCCGGGTCCGACAGCAAGGCTATGCCGATACCGAGCCTCTGGCGCATACCGAGAGAAAAGAATCTCGCTTTTTTCTTCCCCGTATCCTGCAAGCCCACGGTCTTTAACATTTCCGGGACCTTGCTTTCGTCTATCCCGCACAGCTTTGCCTGAAAACGCAGGTTGTCTTCGGCGGACATGGACGGGTGATACGCCGGAGTCTCCACTATCGCGCCGATACGGCATTTGCCGCTTTCGGTATGGAATTTGAAACTGCCGGAGGTGGGATACGACAGACCTGTCAAAAGTCTTAAAAACGTGGTCTTTCCGCTTCCGTTCTCACCTACAAAGCCTATTATCCTTCCGCGCGGGACGGAGACGGATATACCGTCGTTTGCCGTTGTGAGCTTATATTTTTTTGTTATACCTTCCGTTGAGAAAAGAAATTCCGTATCGGTTTTTTCCGTAAACACGTCAGCTTCAGCCGCCATATTGAAACCTCCTTACTTTCTGTTGACTCAAATATATCATTGAATAACAATAAATACAAGATATAAATTGTTAATTCGCCGCCAAACGAAACGGACGTTATAATCATGCGCGCGCACGCAAAATATGGTTTCCGATACTTGACAAACAAACGCGGATATCGTATAATATGAGCGTAAGTCATCAAATATCTGAGCAAACAAAAGAGAAGAGAAAAAAATGAAATTCTATACGAGAACAAAAAAACCGAAGCTGTACGACGTGCTTGCTGTCGCGGTCGTCGTGATAGCCGCGGTCGTGACCTTGAGCGTCTTAGGCGGAGGCGGATACGCAATTATATCCGCTATAGTGTTCGACGTGTTTTTCGCTTATATGATCGCAAGGCTGATAACAGCTTTCATCGGTCAGATACAGTATAACCCGTATTCTTATAACACGGTGTATTACTCCGGCTTCGCGCTGTTTTTGCTGTCCGTACTGATAACGAATATTACCGTGACGGCGGGCATAGCCTTACATCCGGACGTATACGGCGAAAATATGATACTCAACGCGCTGTCAAACACGGCAAAGACGTATATGATAATATCGGCGCCGTTCATAGCGGTGTTTTCCGTCGCTCTTTGCGTATCGAATATCGCTCTTATAAAGCACGAGGGCAAAAAGCCGTCAAACTTCATAGGTATGGCTTTATCCGCGTTCCTGATAGGCGGCGAGGTGTTTTTGTTCACCGCGGACAACGCGTCCGGCAGTCAGACGCAGATGATGATACGCGATATTTTCATGAACCTTTTTGCGGCGCTTTATCTGTACTTTGAATGTATGATAATCGGCGCCATGACGGCGAACGTCATCGTTTCGCGCCACGAGCCGGAGCCGGACAGGGATTTCATTATAATACTCGGCTGCTGGATAGGCGACGACGGAAAGATAACGCCGCTTCTGCGCGGAAGAGTCGAGCGCGCCGTTGAATTTGCGGAAAAGCAGGAAAGGCTGACCGGCAAAAAAGCCGTGTTCATAACGTCCGGCGGCAAGGGAAGCGACGAAAAAATGTCGGAGAGCGCCGCCATGAAGCAGTGCCTTATGGAGCACGGCATACCCGAGGACAGGATAATAGAGGAGGATCAGTCCACCACGACGGTGGAGAACATGGTCTTCTCAAAGAAAAAGATAGAGGCGGTGAAAAAAGACGCGAAGATCGCCTTTGCCACAACGGGCTACCACGTTTTCCGCAGCGGTATATTCGCCGGACACGCGAAGATACGCTCCGAGGGCATAGGCTCAAAGACGAAATGGTATTTCTGGCCGAACGCCGCCGTGCGCGAATTCGGAGGGCTTCTCATAGCGCACAAAAGAAAACAGGCGGTCATATTCTCCTGCCTGTGTATAATATACGTTGTTTTGACAATACTTGCGTACAGATAGGGTAACGAGAATTATCCGAACC
>DBWC01000053.1:0-3225 GCA_002308615.1 Clostridiales bacterium UBA1248 | reverse complement strand
GTTCGGATAACTCTTGTTACCCTAAGAGCGATCGTTATAAACCGCATCCGTTCAGGGTGCGTTTTTTATTTACAAAGACGTTACAAAGAAAAGCGTGAAACGGTATTGACAAAAAACGGAGAAACAAATATAATTAACGTGTTAATATTTAACGTGTTAAGGAAGATAGATATGGAGGAAAAACCTTTCAGAACAAGAGAGCAGCAGACTGTAAGACTGCTGATACTCACGGACAGACTTCACCGCGCGGCGATAGAGGCGCAGGTGGAAAAGCTCGGCATACACAGGAGCCAGCATTTCGTCCTTATGAGCCTGTCGCACAGGAACGGAGAGCTGACGCAAACCGAGATAGCGAATATGCTCGACATTAGCCCCGCGGCGGTCACCGTAACGCTCAAAAAACTTGAAAGATCGGGACTTATAGAACGCAAGACGCCAAAGAACGACGCGAGGGCGAAGATAATCAGGCTCACGGAAGCCGGCAGACAGACCGTCGCAAAGACGCACGAGCTGTTTCTCGAGGTGGACGATACGATGTGCGGCGGCATGACGGACGGCGAGCTTGATACGCTCTGCGCAAGTCTTTTTCGCATGGCGGAAAATCTCAAAGCCGCCGGACACAGCGATCCGTGCGACAAGAGGGAAAAGGAGGAGAACGGACAGTGAAAAGATGGTATAAATATATAAAGCCTTATCTGCCGTATTTCATTTTAGGACCTTTGTGCATGATCATCGAGGTCGCGGGCGAGGCGGTGATGCCAAAGCTGCTCGGAACGATAATCAACAGCGCAAACGAGGGGACTCTTACGTCCGGCAAGAGCCTCGGTATAATGGCTTTGATGATACTTATAGCGATCATAATGATGGCGGGCGGCGTAGGCGGAGCGTATTTCGCGTCAAAGGCGTCCGTGAATTTCGCCGCGGATCTGCGCGCCGACATTTACGGCAAAATACAGAGATTCTCGTTTGAAAACATAGATAAATTTTCGACAGGTTCTCTTGTGACGCGCCTTACCAACGACGTCACGCAGATGCAGAACTTAATAAATATAGCGATGCGTATGGCGCTGCGCGCGCCGGGCATGATGATAGCGTCGCTGATAATGGCGATACTGCTCAAACCAAAGCTCTCCGTCGTTTTCGCGGTCAGCATACCGCTCATGCTCGTTTCGGTCGGCTTTATCATAAAGACCGGATTCCCGAGATTTTCAAAGGTGCAGACGAAGCTCGACAAGCTCAATTCCACGGTACAGGAAAACGTCACAAACGTCAGAGTCGTAAAGAGCTTTGTCCGTGAGGATTACGAAAACGAAAAATTCAAAGCCGCAAACAAGGATCTGAAAGACACGGGCATGTCCGCGTCAAAGGTCATGATTTTCATGCAGCCGGTTATGACGCTTATAATGAATATAACCGTCGTAGCCGTGGTGCTCATCGGCAGCCGTCTCATACTCGATCCGAACGACGGAATGCTGCCGGGCGACCTTTCGTCGTTTATAATGTACGTGACGCAGATACTCATGTCGCTCGTCATGGTTACGTTCATGCTGATGTTCTCGTCGCGCGCTCTCGCTTCCTCAAAGCGTATAAAAGAGGTGCTTGACGAAAAAATAACGCTTGACGACACAGACGCAAAGGAAAAAGACAAAAAAATAGAAGACGGCGGCATAGAATTCAGAAACGTATCGTTCCGCTACTATAAAAACAGCGAGGACAAGGTGCTTGACGGCATCGACCTGAAAATTCCGGGCGGGAGCACGGTGGGCATCATAGGTTCAACGGGCTGCGGCAAAACGACTCTCGTTTCAATGATACCGCGCCTGTACGACTGCGACGAGGGCGAGGTGCTTGTGGACGGCGTGAACGTCCGCGACTACTCGCTTGTCAATCTGCGCGACGGCATAGGTATGGTCTTGCAGAAAAACACGCTTTTCTCCGGCAGTATAGCGGAGAACCTGCGCTGGGGCGACGAAGACGCTGACGACGGGCAGGTAAAACGCATGGCGGAATACGCGCAGGCGGACAAATTCGTCTCGTCCTTCAAGGACGGATACGACACTCTGCTCGAACAGGGCGGCACGAACGTATCCGGCGGTCAGAAGCAGAGGCTCTGCATAGCGAGAGCGCTTCTGAAACAGCCGAAGATACTCATACTCGACGACAGCACGAGCGCCGTTGACACGGCGACTGAGGCGATGATAAGAAAAGCCTTCAAGGAAGAGCTTCAGGGCAGTACGAAGATCATCATAGCGCAGAGGATATCCTCGGTCATGGATTCCGATATGATAATCGTAATGAACGACGGAAAAATAACGGGTATCGGAACGCACGACGAGCTCCTTTCCGACAACGTTGAATACCGCGAGATATACGAATCCCAGACAGGAGGTAAAAACTGATGCCGAGAAATCTGGAACAATTAAGAAAACAGTATAACAGCTCGAACGCAAAGGGACCCGACAGACGTCCCGGCGGCGGTCCGAGAGGCGGCGGTCCGAGAGGCGGCGGTCCCGGCGGCATGAGAGGGGCGAGCGGCAAGCCGAAGGACGCGAAAAAAACGCTTTCCCGCCTTATAGCGTATTCAAAAGGCTACAGAGGCAGGATCGTCGCGGTGCTTCTGTGTATGCTCGTAAGCACGGTCACCTCGCTCATAGGCGGCTATATGCTCGCGCCTGTTATAAATAAACTTACGGCGACGGTCGCGCCGCAGCTCGCGGAGAGCTTAAGCGGTCTTGAAGCGAAGGTCGGCTCATACGTGGGCGTATTTTCCGACGCGATATTCAAAGACGACGGCGTTTTATCGTACGTGTCCGCGGCTATGATAATATTAGGCGCCGTGTATCTTGTCGGCATAGCGACGACGTATCTGCAGAGCCGTCTGATGCTCTCGGTCACGCTCGGCATAGTCGAAAAGATAAGAAACGACCTGTTTGAAAAGCTGCAGAAGCTCCCCGTGCGTTACTTTGACGGTCATCCGACGGGTGAGATAATGTCGCGCTTCACAAACGATATAGACAACATAGAAACGATGCTCAACAACTCGCTCACCTCGCTTGTATTGGGCGCGGTGACGCTTATAGGCACGCTCGTGTTCATGATAAGCACAAGCTGGATACTTACGCTCATAGTCGTGGCGTTCTTCCCGATATTCGCGTTCGGCGGCGCAAAGATCGCGGGCATTTCCCGCAAGCATTACGTCAGCCAGCAGGCGGCGCTCGGCGCGGT
>DBWC01000008.1:22788-23006 GCA_002308615.1 Clostridiales bacterium UBA1248 | reverse complement strand
GGCTATGAAAACCGCGTAATGAGCGAGGAGGATTTCAAAAACGACACGAAGGACGCGGGCGAGCTCGGCGCCGGACACAGCGTTACGGTCTGTTACGAGCTGAAGCTGAAAGAGGGAAATGAAACGGAAAACGAAGGACTGTTCGATCTCTCGGTCAGATACAAAAAGCCGGGTGAAGAGAAGAGCGTACAAAACGATTACAGATTTAATCTGAGTAT
>DBWC01000008.1:0-22760 GCA_002308615.1 Clostridiales bacterium UBA1248 | reverse complement strand
CTCTGCGAGCTCGGCATGATACTGCATAAGAGCGAATACGGCAAAAACCTCACGCTTGACAGCGTTATATCGCTTCTGGAAGGCAGAGATTATTCGGGCGATCAGTATAAATCACAGTTTTTAACGCTGATAAAAGAACTGAAAAACAGGTAAACGCATACGAATACAAAGCGGACGCAAAGCTTATTTGCGTCCGCTTTTACTTTTTATTTACAAAGAACTATTTTAAAAATGCATATTGTTGGTGTATTATGATTTATATATACGATCGGGGTTTTTATGAAAAAGAGATTTATTTCGGCGCTTTTGGCTTTAACAATATGTCTTTCGGCAGTCTTTCTTTCCGGCTGTCTTGCTTTGTCGTACGATACCGAAAGGCAGGGGCCTGCCATGTGGATAGTCGAAGACAAGGACGGTCACCGCTGTTATCTTTTCGGCACCGTGCACGTGGGCAAAAACGGCAATGCGTTTCCGATGTGCGATGTTATAGAAGACGCGTATTCGTACTGTTCGTATATAGCAGCGGAGACAGACGTTACAAAACCGTCGGACGAAGAAAGCCTCAAGCTTTACGAATATAAAGACGGCACGACGGTAAAAGATCATTTATCCGAAGACGTTTACAACAAAGCCGTCGCCGTGATAACGGAGCACGAGGGAAGCTATAACGGACAGTATGACAAATATAACTTATCTTTGTGGTATTCTATAATAGACGGCTATAACACCGAAAAAAGCGGTTACAGCGCGGAATACGGTTCGGATACGTATTTTATAAACAAAGCGAAAAACGACGGCAAAGCCGTTGTTGAAACAGAAAGCGAAGAAATACAGGCGGAGATGACGTCGAGCATCCCGGACGCCGTCATGGAGTATTTCATCTCGTCCGCGCTTGCGAATAACGGCAGCGCCTCGCTCGATTATTACGACACGGTATATCAGTCCGGCAGCGTGGACGTCTTATCGTATTCACTCGATTCAAGCAAGACCGCGCAGTACAGGAACACCGCCTTGAATTCCGGGATGAAAGAATACTACGATATCATGTTCACCAAAAGAAACAGGGCGCTGGCGGACGCGGTGATCAAATGCCTCTCCGACGGCGACCGCGTGTTCTTCGCGATAGGTCTTACTCATCTCTGCGGTGACGACGGCGTAGTCGCACAGCTTCAGAGGGACGGTTACAGAGTCATAAGGAAATGATATGGAAAAGCTGAGTATAGCGGAAAAAATAAGAAAAAACACCGCGGAAAAGCTCGTTTTACGCGCTTTTTGCGCTCTGTTTTTGTCGTGTATACTTTTTCTGTTCTTGGCATATCCCGTACCGTTTGACAGCGTTGTTTTCTTTAAAAAAGTCGGTTTTCTGCCGTTTACAGGCGCGTTTTTCGGCTTTTACGCCGTTTTGTCCGTCGTTTTCACGCTTGTCGATTCGCTTAAGCTCGAGCGGCTGATACTGCTTATATCGTTTATCGGCTACGCGCTGATAACGCTTTTTGAAACGGATGCGATTTGGTACGGCTTCGGCGCGTGCCTCGTTCTGCTTGTGATATGCGTTTACGTTTTCAAAGACGAACACTCCCCGGCGCTCAGACGCGATATAAACAAGAAAATTGTTGTGATCATCGCCGTCGCCGCCGGGTTGTATTTCGCCGTGTTCGTCGGCGTGCAGACGGTGTGCAAATATCTTGCGCTTTCCACGCCCAACTACGATTTCGGCATTTTCTCCCAGATGTTTTACTATATGAAAAACACGTTTCTGCCGTATGCGACGGCGGAGAGGGATATGCTGTTATCTCATTTTGCGGTACATATATCGCCTGTATTCTATCTGTTTTTACCGTTTTATATGATATACCCGTCGCCGGAGACGCTTATGGTATGTCAGGCGGTACTGTTGGCGTCAGGCGTGATACCTGTCGTAATGATATGTAAAAAGCTCGGCTTGTCAAACAAGGCGTCGGCGGCTTTTTCGCTTATATACGCGCTTTATCCCGCGCTTTGCGGCGGCTGCTTCTTCGATCTGCACGAGAATAAATTTTTAGCGCCTCTGCTTTTATGGCTGTTTTACTTCATCGTAAAAAACAAGTGGTACGGCATAGCGGTATTTTCCGTTCTCGTAATGCTCGTAAAAGAAGACGCGCCGGTCTACGTCGCGTTCGCGGGGCTCTTCGTGCTTGCCGGCGCTAAAAAGAAAGACAAGTTCAAAGGGCTTGCCATGATATCCGGCGCGGTCGTATATTTCGTATTCGCCGTCCTTATGCTCAACAGATTCGGTCTTGGGACGATGGACGAGCGGTTTTACAATTATATGTCGGACCAAAGCGACAGCCTGTGGAACGTAGCGGCAAACGTTTTCAAGGATCCGGCGTACGTGATACGTCAGATATTCGATACGACTGCAGACCCGTCCGTTGAAAACAAGATGGAATTCCTTCTGCGGATGCTGATCCCGCTCGGTTTTCTGCCGTTCTTTACGAAAAAGCTGTCAAGATATATACTTCTTCTGCCGCTCGTTCTGATAAACCTCATGCCGGAATACGTATATCAGCACAGCATATTCTTCCAGTACACGTACGGTTCGCTTGCGTTTTTGATGTTCTTGTCGATCTTGAATTATTCCGAGCTTTCGGAAAAGATAAAGAGAACGATGGGGACGTATGCGGTAATTGCCTCCGTGTTCGTCTGCGCACAGAGCGTGTGGCCGTATGCGCGTTACACGGAGAATTACGCCACGCACAAAGAGTATTGCGATACGGTGCGCGCCGCGATAGATACGATACCGGAAGAAGCCTCGGTCGCCGCCGAAACGTTTTACTGTGCAGCGGCGTCACAGCGCAAAGAGCTTTACGATCTTGACGGTACGTCGCATACGTACGAGGTCGATTATATAATTTTAGACCTTCGTTTTTCAAGCGGACAGGAAAAACTGCGCTCATTTGAGCGCAGCGGCGATTACAGCGAATATTACAGGTTTGACGGGTGGATAGCGATATATAAGAGAAGATAAGGCGTAAAATTAAGATTTAAAAATCGGGAATTTGCCGTCAAAATCTATGAGTTTATTGTAATTATTGACTCTTTCAAAGTTATACATCCGGTTGAAGACGAGAAGAGAGGAAAGCGGCTGTTTCGTATAGTCAACGTCGTCTGTATAATACGTTTCAAGGCTTACGAACGTGCGCGTATAGACCTTTGCGTTGCCGTTCTCATCCGTTTCGTAGAGGATATTCTTGCCGTTGCTGTCTGTCTCGTGCGCTATTATCTTACCGCTTGAATCGGTAACGGCGGCGTCCGACGGATCGTAATGAACGAGCGTATATTCGTCGAGGTCCACGTTGTCAAAAAGCAGGTAAATGAAGCGGTATCTGCCGCTTATATACGACGAATAGCTGTAATCGGTTATACGCTCGCCGTCCTCGAAAAGAAGAGAATAGTCAAAGCAGTCGTCCTTCGGCGTTTCTTTGAGCGAATATTTCTCCTTTGCGTCTTCAAGCACTGCCAAATTGTATCTGACGGTGACCTGCAGCTGACGCGTTTTGGGGATATAGTAACAGTCGCTTATCGAAAACTGGAAGGTTCCCGCGTCGTTTCTGTTTATGGAATCGTACGGAGTCTGATAATATATATCAACGTCGCCGTCCTCGGAAAGTACGGTCTTCAGCGCGTCGGAATAGAGTATATGCTTCTGCGGCTTTCTCATACAGGAGCGTATCAGGATCGCGCCGAATACGAATAATATCAGCGCTATGAGAATTATTTTCAAAACGGTTTTCAAAACTTTGTGGGAATTTGCCTGCATCCCCTCGTAATCTGTATATTCCTCAGCCATAACGCACCTCCGTCATTTTTATTAAGATTATCACAAATCAAAAGCAATTTCAAGCGGTTGTTTACCCGTAATTGTAAATTTTCGGAGCTTTTATGAAACGCAAACGGTATAGACCAAATAAAAAATCAAACGGAATAAAACGCCCGTCGGCGGTCTGGTTCATTGTTTTCGGCGTTTTGCTGCTTTTATTTGCCGCGTTCATATTTTTAGGCATCAAAGCCGGGGAGTATGCGGAACGGGTAAAAAACGAAACGGAACAGACGTCGGTATATACGCTTTATTCGGAGGAAATCATATGAAAAAACTTATATGCGCGCTTTTGCTTATATCGGTCGGTATCTCGCTTTTGTCCTGCGGCGGAAACGAGACCGTAACTGAAACACAGACCGAAACGGAGGAATACGTCCCGGTCGACGTGACCGGCATACCCTCGCCGCTTTTCATAAACGGAGAAGAGGTCAGTTACGCGTTTTACAGATACTATTTCGCCGCCGTGAAATACAAGTACGACGCGGACGACGACAGCTTCTGGGAAGATAACGATTATACGGAAGAAATACGCGCGGAGGTGCTGAGATATATACGCCGCAGCTGCGCCGTGGCGGAGCTTGCAAAGCAGTATAATATCGAGCTTACCGACAGCGAAAAAAAGCAGATAGAGCAGACGATAATGTCTGACCGCCTGCAGTACGCGAGCGACGGTGATTTTTACAAAGCGCTTGACAGCAACTATCTGACCGAGGATACGTACAGACGTATAGAAGAGCTTTCGAGCCTTGAGGACAAGCTCTTAAAATATCTTACGGACAGCGAGTCCGGTCCGAAAATATCCGACGATCCGGCGCTTATACAAAGATACATAGACAATTACGTTATAAGATGCGATCACATTCTCATATTAAACGATGAAGGCGACGACAAAAACGAAAACGGGACGTTTATAAAAGAGCTTTACGAAAAGCTTGCAGCAGGCGCGGACTTCGAAGAGCTGAAGGAAAAATACAGCGAGGACGATCAGACCAACCACTCGGACGTCGGCTATTATATAGCGGAGGGAGACATATCTCAGATACTGTCGGATACCGCGTTTGCGCTTGAAGAGGGGCAGATCAGCGAGGTCATATCCGCTCCGTACGGCTATCACATAGTAAAGCGTCTTCCAAAGGATGAGGAATATATAAAAGAGAATCTGAACGGCAGCTTCGTATCCTTTTATCAGTCGCATATGCTTGAGGAAATGCTGAAGAAGATCGTAAACAACCAAACGGTCGTATATGACGACAGTTATTATACGTATACTCCCGCGACGCTAAAATAATTTACCTAAATTTCATAAAAACGTTTGACAAAACCGAATTTTTGTGATATACTGTAAGCGAATAAAACATATGGAGGTATTATTATGGCATACATTATAAGCGACGAATGCCTGAGCTGCGGCGCTTGCGAGGCTGAGTGCCCCGTTTCCGCTATTTCCCAGGGTGACGGCAAATACGTTATAGACGCCGACAAGTGCATCGAATGCGGTGCCTGCGCAGGCGTTTGCCCCGTAGGAGCTCCCAATCCCGCTGAATAAGGCAAAATCAAATTCGCCCCTAAGGGCGAATTTTTTATGCAAAGGATAAAGAGTTAACGCCAATTTAACAATAAATGTGTTTCCATTTTAATTTTTTTAAGTCAAAATATATCTGAATAATTTTTTAAAAGGACGTAATATGGATCTTTTGACCGTGATAAATCTGCTCGGCGGTATAGCCCTGTTCCTCTTCGGCATGAAGCTGATGGGAGACGGCCTTAAAAGCGTCGCCGGCAACAAGCTGGAGCTGATACTTTACCGTCTCTCGAACACGACTCTTAAGGGAGTGCTTCTCGGCACGGGCGTAACGGCTGTCATACAGTCGTCGTGCGCGACGTCGGTTATGGTGGTCGGTTTTGTCAATTCCGGCATGATGAAGCTGAGACAGGCGGTAAGCGTTATTTTAGGCGCCATACTCGGTACGAGCATTACCGGCTGGATCATCTGCTTAAACTATATAGGCGGATCCTCCGGCGTCGGAAAATATCTGTCCTCCGCGGTGCTGACAGGCATTGTCGCGGCGATAGGCATAATACTTTGCATGTTCGTCAAAAACAAGACAGTCAAAAAAGCCGGAAGCATCATGATGGGCTTTGCAGTTTTGATGTTCGGTATGAGCGCGATGAGCTCCGCCGTTTCCTCTCTCGGTGAATCTGACGGCTTCAGAAGCATGCTGACGTCGCTTTCAAATCCCGTTTTAGGCGTTCTCATAGGCATAGTCGTCACGGCGGTTTTGCAGTCGGCTTCAGCCGCAGTCGGTATCGTACAGGCTCTGTCAGTATCCGGAACGATAAGCGTAGGCGCGGCGGTGCCTCTTCTGCTCGGCATCACGGTCGGCGCGTCCGTGCCGGTGCTTTTGTCGGCTCTCGGCGCCACGGTCAACGGCAAGCGCGCGTCTCTTATTTATCCGATATCCACGACGCTCAGCGCGGCTGTCTGCGCGACGATATTCTATATATCAAACGCAATATTCAAATTCGAGTTTTTGAACGGCTCGTCAGATCCTTTCATCATCGCGGCGCTGAACAGCGTAATAAGACTTGCGATGGTCGTGATCCTGCTGCCGTTTACAAACCTCATAGAAAAGCTCATTACCGCGCTTGTCAAAAAGAAGAAGGAGGATGAGGACGACGCTCCTCTGTTTGAGGAGATGTTTATTTCCCACCCGGCTCTCGCCGTTGATCAGAGCAGAAGCGCGATAAAGGAGATGGCGCAGAGATCGTACAAGGCTCTCAAAATCGCAACGGAGCTTTTGAACGAATACAGGGAAGAGGCGTTCGATCAGGTCTCAAAGCTTGAATCGAGCGTGGACAAGTACGAGGACGGTCTCGGAACGTATCTCGTAAAGCTCACCGGACGCGAGCTCACAGAGCAGCAAAACAAGGACATTTCCGTATTTCTGCATACGTTATCGGATTTTGAACGCATCTCCGACCACGCTCTCAATATAGCGGAGAGCGCAAAGGAAAAAAAGGAGAAAAAACTCGTTTTCTCGGGCGGCGCTCAGGAGGAAATGAACGTCATTACGTCAGCGGTGAACGAAATAGTGAGCATAGCCGTAAACGCGTTCATCGCGGGCGACGTGGAATCCGCGAAAAAGGTCGAGCCGCTTGAAGAGGTCATCGACGATCTGTGCGATAAAATAAAATCGCATCACATAGAAAGGCTCCAGGCCGGCGAATGTACGATAGTTCCGGGCTTCGTTTTAAACGACCTGCTGACGAATTACGAGCGAGTTTCCGACCACTGCTCAAACATCGCCGCCGCCATGATAGAGCTTGAAGCGGATGAATTCGATACGCATAAATACCTCAACCGCATTAAAAACAAGCGCTCCGCTGAATTTGAAAAACAGTTTGAAGACTACGCGGAACGCTATAAGATATAAGCCTGTCCGCTGCGCTCCCCCTTCCGCGGGGGAGCTTTTTTTTACCGGGCTTTTTATTTGTCCGCCGTTTTATTATAAAATTTATAATTTGTTTATCCAATTTATAATAATAACGTATTGTATTTTTTCTTCGGGTATTGTATAATTACCGATAATCTGTTAGAATGCCCGCGTGTTCGTTGCGGGAGAAAGACGATTTTTTGCCTTTGACTTAAGGGAAGGAGAATTTTGATGTTAGCAAGTGTAAAAAGCTTTTTTATAGCGTTTGCCGTGGCTATACTTATATTCGGTCTTATCGGGTATCTTTTCATGCCTCAGATAAAATCGCTGGCGGACGGATTTTTTACTCCGGGTATCGAGGAGCCGGAGGATACGGAAGCGGTGCAGTACGTCGCTCCCGATGTACCCGATCCGCAGAAAGGCATAATAAGCAGCGGCGCGGTGTTCCCGGATCATAAGAGCTTTACGATGCTGCTTATAGGCTCCGATTATCAGCCGGACGTCTTTTCCGATTACCGCGTATCCGTACAGAATACCGCGGATATTGAACAGCTGTCGACTCATCAGCGCCACTACAAGGCGGACGTCGTCATGGTGGTAAGATACAACGCGGAGACCGGCGTTATAATGCTTTCCGCGATACCGACGAATCTTATGGTCAGCGCCTCCGGCATACAGATGGAACTGTGCGACGTGCTTGAAAGGAAAAACGCGTCTTACTTCACGGAGCTCGTTTCCGGTATAATAGGCATAAACATAGATTACTACATCTGCTGCCGCATAAGCCTCTTCAAGGATATCGTAAACCGTCTTGGCGGTGTGAAATACGACGTTCCCGTTGATATGTATTACGTTGACGAGGAGGAGAGGATAGTGGCGGAGGGCGCGTCGCGCGACCCGATACCTCTTGTTATAAACGACGAGCCCGTGCTTGACAGCGAGGGCAACCCCGTAATGATCCCGGCCGGCAAAGCGTTTACCATAAATCTTTCAAAGGGTATACAGACGCTTAACGGCGAGCAGGCGTCCTGGGTGCTTCGTTATAACGTGTACGCCCACGGCTTCGTAGGCAGACGCGAAACGATAAACACCTTCTTCCGCGCATTCTTTGAATCGGCGCTGAAAGAAGACAACCACGCCGCGCTGTCAGCCGTTTTCTCGCTGATAAGCTCGTCGGACGCGGCTGAATCGAATATGACGCCGTCTGATTTCGAGGACTTTGCAAAGACCATTCTTTCATATTCAAGATACGAAAAATCGACTGTGGTGTTCCCGTGCACGATAACCGGAACGGGCGAGGACGAGAGAGCTACATTCTCAAGAAACTCCACGTACACCGCGTACGAAAAATATAAAAACCGCTGATGAGAGGAAAGCATTATGAAAAACACCGAAAAAACAATGGATAAGATCGTTGCGCTCTGCAAAAACAGAGGCTTTATATACGCCGGCTCCGAGATATACGGCGGACTTGCAAACACGTGGGATTACGGCCCTTTGGGCGTTGAGCTGAAGAACAACGTCAAAAAAGCGTGGTGGAAAAAGTTCGTACAGGAATCGAAATACAACGTAGGGCTCGACGCGGCGATACTCATGAATCCGCAGACGTGGGTCGCCTCCGGTCACTTAGCCGGATTTTCCGATCCTTTGATGGACTGCCGCGAATGCCATGAGAGATTCAGAGCGGACAAGCTCATAGAGGATTACTGCGGACAGCAGGGGATCACGCTTGAAAAACCGATAGACGCGTTTTCTCAGGCGGAGATGAAGCAGTTCGTAGAGGACAACAATATCCCGTGCCCGTCCTGCGGCAAGCACAATTTCACTGATATCCGCCAGTTCAACCTTATGTTCAAAACGTTCCAGGGCGTTACCGAGGACGCGAAGAACACCGTTTATCTGCGTCCGGAAACAGCGCAGGGCATATTCACAAACTTTGTAAACGTACAGCGCACGACAAGAAAGAAAGTGCCTTTCGGTATCGGTCAGATAGGCAAGTCCTTCAGAAACGAGATAACTCCCGGCAACTTCATATTCAGAGTAAGAGAATTTGAGCAGATGGAGCTTGAATTCTTCTGCAAGCCCGGCACGGATCTCGACTGGTTCAACTACTGGCGCAATTTCTGCCACGAATGGCTGCTCTCCATAGGTTTGAAGGATGAGAACATCCGTCTGCGCGATCACGACCCGGAGGAGCTCTGCTTCTATTCCAAAGCTACGACGGACTTTGAATTCCTGTTCCCGTTCGGCTGGGGCGAGCTGTGGGGTCTTGCGGACAGAACAAATTACGATCTGACTAATCACCAGAACGTCTCCGGCAAGGACTTAACGTACTTTGACGCGGAAACTAACGAAAGATATCTGCCGTACGTCATAGAGCCGTCGCTCGGCGTTGAAAGAACGGTCTTGTCAGTCCTCTGCGACGCGTATGACGAGGAAGAGCTTGAAGGCGGAGACAGCCGCGTGGTAATGCACCTGAGTCCCGCTCTTGCGCCGTTCAAAGCCGCGATCCTGCCGCTTTCAAAGAAGCTTTCCGAGCAGGCGGAGGAGATACACGCGGAGCTTTCCAAGCACTTCTGCGTGGATTACGACGACGCCGGTTCAATAGGCAAGCGCTATCGCCGCGAGGACGAGATAGGCACGCCGTTCTGCGTAACGTTTGATTTTGACTCGCTTGAAGACAAGTGCGTCACCGTGCGCGAGCGCGACTCGATGGAGCAGATAAGGATACCGATAGCCGACCTTACCGCGTATCTTACGGAGAAAACCGCGTTCTGATATGGGAGACGGCTGGTTTTTCCGCTACATAAAATCAAAAAACGCAAAATCGATGCGTTATAAAAACGAGCTTGCATCAAAAATATGCTCGCACAATATGAAATACGTCACCGAATCGAAGGGAGAGCTCGGCGATACGGTGATAGGACGCGACTGCCTCTGCCGCGTATCCGACGGTTATTTTACCGTGACGGACGGCAAGGGCGAGCTGATCTTCCGCTGTAAAATGACCGACGTTAAGCTGTTTGAGCTTATGTCGCTTGACGGCGCGGTCATATCCGGTCCGGACGAGATAAGCGGAGAAGAAAAAGAAATAACCGCACATTATTCCTATTACAGATAAAATAATTCTATAAAAGGAGAAAAAATGAAAAAGATCATTTCTGTGATTCTGGCGGCGGTAATGCTTACGGCTGCTATGACCTGCGCAGTCTTTGCGTATCATCTGCTCGGAGACGTTAACGACGACGGGACCGTTGACAACAAAGACGTTGTCGCATTGTTCAGATCGGTAAGCGGCAATTCGTCTGCAGCGATCGAGGAATACTGCGACGTGAACGCTGACGGAAGCATAGACAATAAAGACGTGGCGGTGCTTTTCAGATCTGCAAGCGCGACCTCCGCCGGCGCGGGTGAAGAATGGGCTGTCGGGGACTACGTTGACGTGACAGGAGAAAAAACGGGAGAACATTATATTTACACGATCCAGTACGGAACGTTTGTAAGAGAGGACGTTGAGGACGGCGTTCTTTACGGCGCCGTTATGATAGACGACGACGATGAAGTTCCGCTTTTTACCTTAAAACTGTTTGAAGGCAGCGTTGAAAACCTGATAGTCAATAATTCTGCCGAGCCCGAATATTACGCGATATCGGTAAAAACGTCCGTCGGCATGGTGCTCAATACGACCGGCGCGATGTTTAGCGGGGACAGCGGTATATATATTGATTTTGAGGACGCCCCCATACTGATGTACGAGCTTTATAACGGCAAAGACGTCACGTTTACGATCATACCCGATAAATATCCTGCAAGAAGCTACGTTTTCACGGTATTTGCGTCAAATTACCGCTCCGTGATACCGCTGGCGTAAAAATATATTTATTCGACCCGCAGAACGTATAAGAACGTATACAGGATGAATAATAAAATAAAAGACATAATTAAAAAAGCCGTAAGCATTTTATTGCTTGCGGCTTTTCAATTTGCAGACAAAGCATTTAAGAATAACTCCTTCCGTCAACTTCGTTGACACTGTCCGGTTCGCGATCATAGATCGCTTCACCGCTTTGGCTAAAAATCTCACACCGTGAGATTTTCTTAACGCGTCGCGCCCTCAAAGAGGGAGGCAAATCAAGGCTCCCTCCCCGAGGGAGCTGTCATCCGGGATCATTCCCGGATGACTGAGGGAGTTTGTCTTCGCTCTGAAAAGCCGTAAGCATTTTATTGCTTGCGGCTTTTGCCGTTTCAGCGATACCTTCAAATCTTACCGCGTACGCTGTAAACAAAGACGTCATCGATCTGTTCCTCTTCGTGTGTTCAAATTAACATAGAAATAATATAACACGGGACCGCCGCGGCGGTCCCGTGATTTATTTATGCGGTACTAAACGTTTTTGACAATGACGGTAAGCTGTGCGGTCAGTCCCATGTACGTGGCTGTTATCGTAGTGGTGCCGACCTTGAGTCCCGTTATCCTTCCGTCCGCCGATACTCTTATGATGCTCGTATCGTATCCGGACAGCGTGCAGCCCTGATCCCACGCCGCGACCTTCGCGGAGTTGTCTTTATTGCTCGCCTCGCTGTAGCTTGACGTGTTGCCCCAAAGCATCAGATATTCGTTTACCGCGCTTTTTGCTATGAACGCGGGCTGTTTTGTCTCGGATCTCGCGTATATAACCACGGTGTCCGTCTCGGGATAGAAATCAACGGGTTTTGTCTGATCCATATAACCCGGTACCACAGCCATTTCACATACAAGTCCTTTGTATTTTGCGTAAACTCTTACGACCTCGTCCGCTAACAGCTTAACGGTCATGTTGTTGCGGTCAAGCTGCAGCTTCGTTTCATCGTATATGAATTCCACGGACGAGAGCACGGTTTTTGAGGCTATCGACGAGGAGCCGTTTTTGTTTACGACGGACAGGGCGAACTTATACGTGCTGTTTTTGTTCGTTACGGTTATCGTTCTCGTACCCACACGCGTGTTGAACAGCTCGCTTAAGCCCATGCGGATCTGTACGACGTCCGGAGAATGCGTTTTGTCCGAATTGTTCGTATTGGACGCGTCTTTTGATATGACTCTGTCCGTATGAGTATAATTGTCCGATCCTAAGAACACTATCGGTGAAAGTCTCGTCCTCCAGCACGCCCAGCTGTATCCGTCCGGCTGGTATGCGTAGCCGATATAGTGCTGAGTGTTGAAAATATCGATATGTCCGAGCTTATCGCCCGTTATACCCATGTTATGTATGCAGGTCTGGATGTTGGATCCCGCCGTCTGCTTGTTAAGCGACGCCTCGTGCCTGAAATATATGCCGTCAAACGATGTCATAACGTTGATGTAGCAGTTATCCGCGAATCTGTTTGCGGTCGCGACCGAGATAAAGCAGTTATACGCGTCCACGTATTTCACGTCCGCGCTGTCCTCCGATGAGCCGTGTTTGTAAGCGTTGCCGCGGAAGACCATAGTAGCAGGCCAGTTTTCACTTGTCGCGTCAGCCGTATATACCTTTGTGAGTTCACCCGCGTTCGTTATCCAGGACGCGTAGATATAAAGCGTATCTCCTACCACTACCATCGATCCTTCGCCGCAGCCCCAGTTAGCTTTCGGTCCGTCGTATGCGATTATCGGGCGCGGATCGCCGCCCCAGCCGGATCCGTCCCATTTTTCAACGAACGCGCCCTCGGGCGTTTCGCTCCTGGCGACGAAAAGGTTGTTGTCAACACCGTCGTGCCAGAGTATGGTCGTATACGTAGCGTAATAGTATTTGCCTATCTTTATCATGCCGGGGTCGCAGGACCAGTTCCAGTCCTCCGACGCGGACGTCGGACGCACCGCGCCCGTATCCGTTGTCCAGGTGAATCCGTTGTCGTAGGACTTGCGGTAAATGCCCCAGTCTATTTCGCCTGACACGCCGGGATTTCCGGCAAGCCAGCAGTCAAGCGTGCCGTCTTCGTTTATTATCATGCTCGGCCCGTATCTGTAGCCGGTCTTGCCCGCTCCGGGATCGTAGATATCCCAGCCCTCGTTTGCAATGCGGAAGATCGAGCCGCTCTCGTTCGGCTTATTATTTACGTAAGTCGTTTTAAGGTCGTAGCCGTTTCCGCGCGATACGACGCTGTACTCGCCGTCCTTTTCTATGCACTGGACGAGCTTGAGCCGCAGGGCGTTTGAGACGACCTGCGCGTATTCCGCGTAAGTAAGGGTCGACGAATTTTTCTTTGATAAGTCGATATAATTGCTTACGCCGACCTCGGCGGAAAGCTTTGCCACGCCGGATTTGTCCGCGTACTCTCTGTAACCTAACGCGTAGAGCAGACCGCGGAGAACCTCCCCATACGTGACGGCGGAATCAGCGCCGAATACGTCCGCCTCGGGTATCAGCATAAAGCCCTGATTTACGGCTATTTCTGCGTATTTCATCTTGTCGGAAAACGCCGTAAGATCGCTGTAATCGTTTTGGCAGATGTAAGAAGTTCTGTTAGCCGCAAAGCCCGTAAGATACGTGATATCCTCGGCAAACGCGATTTTGCTCACCGTATCGGCGGCTTTTGCCGCGCTGTTTTTGACGGTGCCGTCTTTTATCAGCCGCGTGAGTATCGCGGCTCCGTTGCCGTCGTCGGACAGCGGATTTGCAGATACGTTTTTTCCGGATAATTCCTCGTCCAAAATGACGTATCCGGGATCCTTCGGGGTAAGGGGCGAAGGCGGTTTTAAGCCGTAATAAAGCTTTACGTCCTCATTGCCCGAAACGAATCTGAAAAGAAGCACGACGTCTTTGTTGTCCGTTTCGCCGTCGCCGCTGCAGTCTGCCGCGATCTCGTCGTAATTTTCCGGTATATTTCCGGAAACGGCTCTGAAAAGCGCCACAACGTCCTTGTTGTCAACGGATCCGTCTTTATTTACGTCGCCTGCAAGACCGGTCACGGTCTCCGTTTCGTCAACGGCGGTCGAGATAAGCTGAGAGGCGCACAGTACTGAAAACGTCATTATAAGCGCAAGAGCAGCGGATATAATTTTTTTCATTTTTAAATCCCTTTTATAAATGGTTTGCTTAATCCTTACCGTATTTGAGCTCTATTTCATATCCGGAAACGGCTCTGAACAGCGTTACGACGTCTTTGTTGTCTGTTGTGCCGTCGCCGTTGCAGTCTGCCGCGATCTCGTCGTAATTTTCCGGTATATTTCCGGAAACGGCTCTGAAAAGCGCCACAACGTCCTTGTTGTCGACGGCTTTGTCGCCGTTTACGTCGCCGGGAATGCCGGCGGGCTTTGAGATGATCTCGCCTGCGAGCAGGTTGCCGACCGTCTCGCGCACTTTTGCAAAGCGCTCGGTATCTGTCGAATAGTCGCCTAACGCCGTGGTCATCTGTTTGATCATAAGATCGGACGTTCCCTCGCCGTATTTCTGATCGAGCAGGGTGAAATAGTCGTAATCCTCAACGCCGTCGCGTATGGATTCGAGACGGAGCGAGCCGATAGGTCCGGGATATCCGTCGGAGCCGTATTTGTCTATGTATTCCTGAAGCGCGCCGCCGGGATAGATCAGAACGCCGTTGCCGTACGTATCTACGACCGTGCCGCTTACGGCGTGCTCATATTTTTTAGTCCACTGTTTCGAATTTTCCCAGTCGTTGCACATATAGTAAAGCACGCCGTCTATATCGTAAAGCTTTGACTGCCAGAACAAGAGTCTGTGCTTTACGGATTCGTCGTTTATGGAAAACGTTATCTCGGGATTGTGCGGGAAACGCGTCACGTACCACCAGACCTCGTCCCCTTCGGCCTTCTGCTGTGCCATTCTTTCCGTGAATACACCGTATTTGTTTTCCATAGTCTTGTTGTAATACGTGTTATACAGCGCGGAGTACGCGGCTTTGTCAGCGGAGGTGTTGAAGAAGTAAGTCTTCGGACACCAGACGTTGACGTCGTTTTCAAGATACTTGAAGTAATCGACGCCGTTGCTGACGGTCGTGTTGTAGTGTATCGGAATGATGAGCTTATGCTCTCCGAAATACCGCGTGAACTGAGCGTTCCACGTCTTGATGTTGTTAAGAGCTGCTGCCGAAAGGGGCTCGTCTCCTTTATCCGGGTAGAAATAAGCTTTGTCAAGCCATTCCTGCTTTTTGGAAACGCGGTTGTACGCCGCTTCAAGGTATGCGTCAAGATACCTTCCGTTTACGAGCGATTCCGGATGATGCTTCCAGAACAGCGTGAACGCCGTGCATCTCGGATCGTCCATATACTGTTCCACTCTGTCGTCCCAGAACTGTCCGCGCTTTGCGTATGGCAGAGTATAGCAGTTTACTTTGTTGTCAAGCAGATATTCGTAGTAAAGCGAATAAAGATCGTCTTCAAGACCGTCGTGTTTTATATCAGTTCTGCTATCGTCATCTCTGTTGGCGCCGACTATAACAGCCCATTCGTTCAAATCGGTAAGGGTTTTGCAGTTTGCGGCAACGGGAAGAGTGAAATCCCAGACGTAAGCGTAGACGTTAGCCTGCTTTATCACGTTGCCCTCGCTGTCCTTGAGCTTGACCGTCGCGGAATACTGACCCGCGGGCGTGTCGGCGGTCGATTTGACTTTTATTATAAACATTTGGCTTTTGTTTGCTGTCAGATCGAATTCGTGTTCAAGCACCGGTATCGGATCGGCGACGGTCTTGCCGTCTACGTCGTCAAAATACCAGCCGTAGCAGATCTCTTTTTCAAGTTTTTTGCCGTCCGCGTTTTTGAAGCTGGAGACTTTAAGCGTAAGATCGCTTTTGTCTTTGTCTGAAGCGATGAGCAGATGACAGCCCTCTGTCTCGTTCTTTGCAAGCTTGATCTGATAAGTGTTTTTGCCGTTTGAGGTTATTTCCTCTGCGGGAGTATTGTAATAGCTGTGATCAAACCACATGGTGATCGAGCTGTCCTCGTGTTCGGCGACTACAGGCTCATTTGAGACCTCCGGCACGACGTTGACGGCGTTTTCTATAAGAAATTCTGCTTTATTCTGCTGATCGTCAGTCAGCGCGTGAAGCGCTTTGTACGCGTCGGGTGCGCCGCTCTGTGAGCCCGCGGCATTTGATACCACAGGCACGAGCGTCATAAGCATGCAGACTGTAAGCAGTAAAACGACGATTTTTTTCATAAAAGGCGTCCTTTCCTTGTATTTGGCTTTATTATATCAAAAACATAGTCCTTTGTCAATATGAAAGGCGTAAAAGCCGACGTTTACCCGACGTCAATTTTTTACGGTTGATTTGTTTAAACTTTTACTTTATAATTAAGCAGATAATTATAATGATATATTTTTTATCATATAGAGTAGAAAATATGAAAAAGATCGTTTCCTTGTGGCGCGAGCTCGGCAGATCCATATATACGGGCAGGCGGCTGAAGCTCAATCTTATCGCGCTCACGCTCGTCAGCTCCGTATGCGTTCTGCTCGGTATCATTTTGATAGTTATAGATATTGTGACGAAAAACTATGCTATGCTGGTACCGGCGTTTCTGACGTTTTCGGGCGGCGTCTCCTGCGGCATGATCGCCGGAGTTTTTAAAAAACGCAATATAGCGATAATCATTCCCACGATCTTCTGCGCCGTAATGTTTACGATATACACGTTTACCGGCGCGGGCGGCGGTACGGCGATATTGTGGTCGCTTTACCTTCCCATCGGTATGTCATATTTCGTAAGCGTAAGATCGGGTATAATCTTATCAACTTATTATTCCGCGCTTTTCTGCGTTTTGTTCTACACGCCGTTAAAGCAGGTCGTCAGCGCGTATTATACCGAGCTTTTTATGATGCGGTTTCCTATTGTATTCATAGGCGTCGCGCTTTTTACGGCTATCGCCATGATACAGTATCACCGCGCGGCTCTGTTTGAGATAGAGCATACGAACAAGCTGAACGAGGAGGTCGAAAAGCAGACGAGGGCGGCGACGGAAAGAGCGCTTAAGCTCGAGCATATAACCGAGGAGGTCGTTATGACGCTCGCCGGAGTTATCGACGCCAAGGATAAGTATACGAACGGTCATTCCTTCCGCGTGTCCGCGTATTCCGTCGCGCTCGCCGAAAAGCTCGGCTGGAGCCCGGACGAGGTAAAGGCGCTCCGCTGGGAGGCGCTTTTGCACGATATAGGCAAAATAGGCATACCGGACAATATATTGAATAAACCCGGCAGGTTGACGGACGAGGAGTTTACCGTTATAAAGTCGCACGCGGCGATAGGCGGCGATATTTTAGCCGAATCGAGCGAGCTTAAAGGCGCGGCGATGACGGCGCGTCACCACCACGAAAAATACGGCGGCGGAGGCTATCCGGACGGACTGTCGGGCGAAAACATACCGCTTAACGCCCGCGTGGTAAGCATCGCCGACGCGTACGACGCAATGCATTCCGACCGTATCTACCGCAAGGGACTTCCGAAAGAAAAGATCAGAACAGAGCTGACGAACGGGCGCGGCACGCAGTTCGACCCGGACCTGCTCGACGCGTTTCTTTCGCTGTTCGACGGCGGAGAGCTGGATAAAGCGGAGAATATAAAATAATAAAGCGAACAAAAACCGGCGCTCTTGCGCCGGCTTTTTCATCACCATTTTGTAAACATATAATGCAGTATGTTCGTATCCGAATCGAAATAATACATTTCTATCGTTGAATTGACGCGCTCCTGCACTATATACGCGTAATCGTTTTCCGTTATATCGTCCTCCGAAAACGTCAGCTCGCTTTCACGCTTCGCCTCCCTCATCCATTTTATAAATTCCTCAACGTCGCGCTTTACCGTCAGTATACAGTCCTTTTCGCAAAGCGGCCTGTAATTTTCCGGCAGCTCTACCTTCGCGCTTTTTCCGTAGTCGTAACAGCAGTAATCGGTCCAGTCCATCCACCTTTCCCTGTCGAGGTATTTTTTGTACGTTATATAGCCCTTCGGTACGTTTTTATCCTTGTTTTCGCTTGTTTTCCACACGCATCCGCAGAATACGAGGCATAGGCAGAGCGAGAGCGAAAGCGTTATAATCGTTTTTTTCATATTCTCTCTCCTTTTTTTCGTATTATATCATAAATATCTCGAATTGTCAATATATTTTATCGAATTACAATAAATTTTATTCCCCGCGCGAGCCCGCGCTTTTTTGTTAAATTTTTATAAAAATACTTGAAAAAAAACGCGATATGTAGTACAATACAGAAAACAAAGCCAATATAAACGGAGGAGAATACAATGGCAATCATTTTACAGGACCGCGCCGAAGCAAGCGATAAGGTCAGGATAGGCGTTATCGGCTGCGGCGGTATAGCAAACAACAAGCATATGCCGTCGCTTAAAAAAATTGAAGGCGTGGAGATGGTCGCCTTCTGTGACATAATCGTTGAACGCGCGGAAAAAGCCGCAAAGGAATTCGGCATACCCGGCGCAAAGGTATATGAGGACTACAAAAAGCTGCTTGAAGACAAGAGTATTGACATAGTACACGTCTGCACGCCGAACAGATCGCACAGCTTTATCACGGTCGACGCGCTGGAGGCCGGCAAGCACGTTATGTGCGAAAAGCCGATGGCGATAAACGCAACGGAAGCGAAAAAGATGCTTGACGCCGCGAAGCGCACCGGCAAAAAACTGACGATAGGCTATCAGAACAGACAGCGTGACGACGCGCTTTATATGAAGCAGGAAGCGCTTGCCGGAACGTTCGGCGATATATATTTCGCCCGTGCCACGGCTCTGCGCCGCCGCGCCGTCCCGACCTGGGGCGTGTTCATAAACGAATACGAGCAGGGCGGCGGTCCGTTAATAGATATCGGTACGCACGCGCTCGATCTGACGCTTTGGATAATGGACAACTATAAGCCCAAATACTGCGTGGGTACGACGTATCACGCGCTGAACAAGGACAGAAACACCGGCAACGCCTGGGGCGACTGGGACGTGGAGAAATTCACGACCGAGGACTGCGCGTTCGGCTTTGTCGTTATGGAAAACGGCGCGACGATAATACTTGAATCGTCCTGGGCGCTGAATCTCATAGACTGCCGCGAGGCGATAACGACCGTCTGCGGAACAAAAGCCGGCGGCGATATGCTTGACGGTGTGAGGATCAACGGCGTTCACTTAGGACGTCAGTACGTAACAAAGCCTAATCTCTCCGCGGGCGGCGTGGCGTTCTACGAAGGAAACAAAGGCGCGGATCCCTCCGAGCGCGAGGCGAGAGCGTGGATCGACGCCGTTGTAAACGACAAAGCCCCGTTCGTCCTGCCGGAGCAGGCGTACGCCGTATCGCAGATCCTGAGCGGTATATACGAATCGGCACGCACCGGAAATATCGTGTATTTTAATTGAACCGTAGGGCGGGGGCTTGCTCCCGCCGCTTCAAAATAAAAATAAAGGAGAAACATATGAAATTAGGCGTACTTACGAATTTATACGGCGACAGACCGCTTGCGGAAGTTTTGCCGAGGCTGAAGGCGCTCGGCGTTGAAGCGATAGAGCTCGGCTGCGGCGGCTATCCCGGCAAAGCCCACTGCGACCCGCAGGTGCTTTTGAACGACGAGACGGCTTACAGCGAATTTATTTCGCTTATCAAAAGCTATGATATGGAAGTTTCGGCTCTGTCCTGCCACGGCAACCCCGTGCATCCGGACAAGGCGACGGCAAAAATGTATGACGACGACTTCAGAGACGCCGTACTTCTGGCGGAGAAAATGGGCATTGACACAGTCATAACGTTCTCCGGCTGCCCCGGTGACCACGAAGGCGCGAAATATCCGAACTGGGTGACCTGTCCGTGGCCCGAGGATTATCTGCATATACTTGATTATCAATGGAACGACGTTCTTATTCCGTACTGGAAAAAAACAGCCGCGTTCTGCGCGGAACACGGCGTTACAAAAATAGCTTTTGAGATGCATCCGGGCTTCTGCGTTTACAACACGGAAACGCTGCTTAAGCTCCGCGCCGCTGTCGGCGACTGCATAGGCGCGAACTTCGATCCGTCTCATCTTATCTGGCAGGGAATGGATATATGCGAGGCGATAAAGATGCTCAAAGGCTGTATCTGGCATTTCCATGCGAAGGATACGAGAGTTGACGAGTATAACAAGGCTAAGATCGGCGTTCTCGATACGAAGCACTACAGCGACGAGCTGAACCGCGCGTGGGTATTCCGCGCCGTCGGCTACGGCCACGATATGCAGTACTGGCGCGATATCGTTTCCACTCTGCGCCTCTGCGGATACGACAAAGTCATGTCGATAGAACACGAGGACAGCCTGATGAGCGTTGATGAGGGACTTGAAAAAGCCGCGTATTTCTTAAAGCGCGCCATAATGTCCTCCCCGAAGCCCGGTTCTATGTCGTGGGCGTAAGATAAATTCAATACCTTAAAACCGCGTAAATCGCGGTTTTATTTTTCGGCAAAGATACGTGTAAAGAAGCGCCGGAGAGGGCGGCGGAATAACCGTTGATTTTCGGGTATACTTCGCTTAAAACTCCGGTTTCTCCTATGTATTTTCTTAAATCTATGCTCAAATCAACGGGTTTGTCCGAATTGTTCCAGACGGCTAATGTAAGGATCCGGTGCTCTTTGTCACATAGACCGTAGCAGTTTACGCCGTCCGTATCTATGTCAAACGTGCCGCACGGATAAACGGGCACGGAACAGGCGGTGTATACGCGGTTTTCTTTATAAAGCCGCGCCGCTTCTTTTATAAGGCCCATATTGAATTCGTCCGCGCACTCTATCCTGCCGGAAAGATACATAAGCCCCATAAGTCCGGTCACCATGCAGTAAACGGTGACTTTCCCGTCCTTGAATTTATCAGAAAATTCTTTTGTCGGGACAAAGCTCTCGCGAAAATCTATCTTCGTCGGGTACGGATATGCCCATACGCCGCATAACTCCGGCAGATAACACGCCTCGGAGCCTGCGACTATCGACGGCAGCCTGAAATAGTCCTCCTGGTCGGAGACCGACTGCAGATGAAAATGCGAAAGCGTTTCCATATCCGACCGCATCGCGCCGGAGCCGCAGTTTTCTATTATAAGATCGGGAAATTCCGCTCTAATGCCGTCTATGAAATCGTAAAACGCCTTAGTGTGCTCGTGCAAAGACGCCGCGCCGTCCGGATCGACCCCGACGCCGGTGTTGGCGTTGTAATCGTTTTTGATGAAACGCACGCCCATATCATACAGCGCTTTTATGCGTGAACGGATATGCCCGCGCACGCCCGCGACTCTGAAATCGAGCATCACGCGCCGTCCGCCTATCATATTCCCGCGGCGGCGAAGAACGTATTCGGGATGTTCTTTAACTATTTTCGACTCAACTCCCGCGGATTCAAACTCAAACCATATACCCGGCTTTATTCCGTGAGCTTTAACGTCGTCAAAAATGCTCTGCAAGCCGCCGTCGCCGAAAAGCCCGTCGTTTATCTCCCACATGCCGAGGTCTTTTTCTTCATCGTGATCGACGGAATACCAGCCCGCGTCCATGATGTAATATTCGCATCCGGCTTCCGCCGCGGCGGATATCAGCGGCAGCGTTTTTTCTTTTGTCGGCAGCGCCCACAGCGCGTTCATGTAGTCGTTGTAGCAGAGCGGAGGCAAAAATGCTTCGCGATACGAGCGCCGAGCTTCCGTTAAAGCGGCGACGGCTTCTTCAAAGCCGCCGTCAACGCATCCGGTGACGGAATAGCACGTCGTTACGCTCTGACCCGGTTTAAGCTCTTTGTGCCAGCCGTCGTTTCGCTCAAAGCAATCCGTCAAAAGCACGCAAAGACAGATATTTTCGCGGTAGCCGCGTATGCATACGTCGATACACCAGCCGTGTCCGCAGTCGATTTGGGCGTACCACGCTTTTTTCAGCTCCGTGTCTTCGATTATGATCACCGGCTCATGATAACAAGTGCTCCAGCTGCTCCGGCTCATAAGTCTGAAAGACGATTGACTGCCGTGATTATAAGTGCGGTAAAGCCCGGCGTCCTCCGCGTAAACGTGGCGCCATTGCGCTTCGCCGGTCCAGCAGCTGTGCGTATAGTGGATGATGAATCTGTTTTTTGCCCACGGACGGCTTCCGCCCTCGCCTATGCCGGATAAAAACGCGGAGCTCAGAAGCTCGACGTCAAGCGGGTTTTTGCCGGTATTCGTAAGCGCGGTGCGCTGTCTTACCGCGCCGCTTTCGCCGCAGTCTTTAAATTCCACGTCGATCTTCGCCGCGCCGCCGCGTATGATATATGAACCGGGCGCAAGTTCTTCCGCTTTGTCGGCGTTTCCGGCGCCTGAACAGTAATAGCAGTTGTCCTCCGCGTTGACGCCTACGTAAAACAAGGGCTTGTATTCTTTATACATAATAAAACTCCGATAGTTTTTTATTATTCTATCATTTTTTTACGTCTGTGTCAAGATGTGATTTGCCGATTAAGGAAAGGAATAGCTTCGCGACGAATATGGCGGGGGTTTGGGGGCGGTAAGGGGGT
>DBWC01000108.1:42890-43043 GCA_002308615.1 Clostridiales bacterium UBA1248 | reverse complement strand
AACGAGGTCTACGTTCCCGAGGTGCTTGTCGCCGCGCGTGCTATGAACATGGGCGCGCAGGTATTGAAGCCGTATCTTGAAAAAGCCGGCGTCAAAGCCGCGGGCAGAGTATGCATAGGTACTGTCCAGGGCGACCTGCACGACATAGGCAAA
>DBWC01000108.1:35574-42799 GCA_002308615.1 Clostridiales bacterium UBA1248 | reverse complement strand
GCGATCGAGCAGAACTGTCAGATAATCTGCTGCTCCGCTCTTCTCACAACCACGATGGGCGTTATGGAAGAGGTTGTTAAAAAAGCGGAAGAAGCCGGCATACGCGATAAAGTCAAAATAATGGTCGGCGGCGCGCCGGTCGACGAGGCGTTCTGCAAAAAGATAGGCGCTGACTGCTACACGCCCGACGCGGCGTCCGCGGCGGACGCGGCGGTGCAGTTCTGCCTTGCGATGCAGTAATGCAGAAATTATTTGAAGCTCTGTCGGATACCGTCTTATCGAAAGGCGCGTACAAAGCCGCGGTCATACCGGTATCAGACGTGTCCGTCGACGCGTCCTTTCGCAGTCTGTGCGAGCAGAACGTATGCGGAAGCTACGGCAAAAACTGGATGTGTCCGCCGGACGCGGGCGATATAGACGAGCTTATGGCGGCTCTGAAATCATACGAATACATCCTCGTATATCAGACCGTGAGCACGCTTGAGGACAGCTACGATTTTGAGGGCATGGCGGACGCGGCGGAAAAACATCACAAGCTGATGTACGAAATAAGAGAAGATATTGAAAAAACCGATCTTAAGCGAAAGCTGTTTTTGGGCGCGGGCGGCTGCAGGCTGTGCAAGGTGTGCGCAAAACGTACAAACGAGCCGTGCAGACATCCCGACAAAGCCACGCCTTCGCTTGAAGCGTACGGAGTAAACGTATCAAAGCTCGCAGCCGCCGCGGGTATGAAATATATCAACGGTGTCAACACGGTGACTTATTTCGGCGCAGTGCTGTTCGATATTTAAAATGAAGACTTGTAAGGTATTATACAACGGAATATCGTATGAAGCGGAGGAGGGCGAGAATTTAGGCGCTTTTCTCCGCGAACGCGGTTTGCAGATATTTATCTGCGGCGGTCACGGAAAATGCGGTAAATGCCGTCTCCTCTGCCGCGGCGATCTGTCTTCTCCGACCGACAGGGAAAAAACCGTTTTATCAAAAGAAGAACTCGGATCGGGCGTGCGCCTCGCTTGTCAGGCATATATCACGGGCGACTGCGAGATAATAAGCGATGATCAAATCAAAGCGGAAATAAAGGTTGACGGCAATATGCCGGATATAAACCTTTCTCCCGCATATGAAAAATACGGCATAGCCGTTGACATAGGCACGACGACCGTCGCGCTGCGGTTATATAATAAAAACGGCGTTATCTTATCCGAACAGAGCGCTTACAACACGCAGAGAGCGTACGGCGGCGACGTTGTTACACGCATGGAAGCGGCGCTTAAAGGCGACGGCGAAAAAATAACGGAGGCGATAAGAAAGCTCTTATGCGAGCTGACCTCTGCCGCGTCAAAAGACGCCGGGATAAGCGCAAATGATATAGACGGCGCGGTAATGACCGGCAATACAGTTATGCTTTATTTTCTTACCGGGACTGACACGGAACCATTGACGCACGCGCCGTTTGACGCGAAGCGGCTTTTCGGCGAAGCGGTAACGGCAAAAAGCATAGGACTTGATGTATTGCAGGCGGATACGAAAATATATCTGCCGCCGTGCATATCCGCTTTTGTAGGCGCGGACATAACGTGCGCGGTCATATCGTCGCAGATATATAAAAACGGCGGTATCGCCGTGCTGACCGACATAGGCACTAACGGCGAGACGGTACTGAATCACAACGGCAGTCTTTACGCCTGTTCCACCGCGGCGGGTCCGGCGTTTGAGGGCGCGGGCATAAGCTGCGGTATGAGCGGAAGCGTATCCGCGATAGACCGCGTGAGAGTTTTGCCGGACGGCGCGCTTGACGTACACGTAATAGGCGGCGTGAAGCCGGCGGGCATATGCGGCAGCGGTATTGTAGACGCGGTCGCTTCCCTGCTTCAGACGGGCGCGATAGACGAGACGGGATATATGGAAGACGAGGAAACCGTCATCAGCCCGCCCGTCGTTATAACGCAGGCGGATATACGCGCCGTTCAGCTTGCTAAAAGCGCGATACACGCGGGTATAAAAACGCTTCTGTCGCACGCGAAAATCAAATGCGACGACGTTGATACGCTTTATATCGCCGGCGGCTTCGGCAGTTATCTTGACGTAAAAAACGCGGGGAAAATAGGGCTTATACCGAACGGGTTGACAGAGCGCGTAAAGGTGCTCGGCAACGCGTCTTTAACGGGCGCGTCGGCTGTACTGTTATCAAAAGAGCTTGCAAAAACGGCAAAAGAACTTGCGAAAAGCGTAAAAACGGTGGAGCTTGCCGCAAATCCCGTGTTTGCCGACGAATATATGAAAAACATGATGTTTGAATGACTATGGATATTGAAAAGATCATATCTGAGATGACGCTGAAGGAAAAAATATCCTTCTGCACCGGCGCCGATATGTGGCGCACCAAAGCATATGAAAAATACGGCGTTGACGCGATAATGATGTCGGACGGTCCGCACGGGCTTCGCGCGCAGAAGGACGGCGGCGGACTTAAAAGCGTAAACGATTCCGCACCCGCGACCTGTTTTCCCGCCGCGGTAACGACCGGTGCTTCGTGGGACACGGAGCTTTTGTACCGGATAGGCGAGGCGATAGGAAAAGAGGCTCTGTCCGAGGGCGTTTCCGTCGTGCTCGGTCCCGGCGTCAACATAAAAAGAAATCCGCTGTGCGGCAGGAATTTCGAGTATTTTTCTGAGGATCCGTACGTTTCCGGCAAAGCCGCGGCGGCTTTTATAAAAGGTCTGCAAAGCACCGGAGCGCAGGCGTGCTTGAAGCATTTTGCGGCAAACAACCAGGAATACAAACGTATGAACGGCGACAGTCTGGTCGACGAACGAGCTCTGCGCGAAATATATCTGTCCGCTTTTGAAACCGCCGTAAAAGAAGCCAAGCCCGGCGCTGTAATGGCGGCGTACAACAAGATAAACAACGTGCACTGCACCGAAAACAAACGTCTTCTGACCGATATCCTGCGGGGCGAATGGGGCTTTAACGGCACGGTCATAACGGACTGGAACGCCATGTACGACCGGACGAAGAGCTTTGAGGCGGGCTGTGATCTTAATATGCCGGGCGGCGGAGAATACGGCGACGGTGCGGCGAATAAAGCCGTGCTTGACGGGGAACTTGACGAGGAGCGCATAAACGAATCCGTAAGACGGATCCTGCGTTTTGTCAAAGCCGCCGACACCGCTGCGGACAACGCGAAGCCGGACCACGAATCTCATCACGACCTCGCGCTCAAAGCGGCTGAGGAAGGCGCGGTACTGCTAAAAAACAACGGTATATTGCCTCTTTGCGAGGACGATATAGTTTTGATAGGCTATAAATGCGAAAAAACGCGCCACCAGGGCGCCGGATCGAGCCATATAAATCCGACAAAGCTCATAAACATACGCGACGCTATGCCGGATCTTTTGTATTACGCCTGTACCGACAAAAACGGAAACGTGACGGAGCACGCGCTTCATCTTGCGGCGGAACACGCGAGACAGAAAAAGATCGCCGTCGTGGCGGCGGGTCTGCCCGAATCATATGAATCGGAATCGTTTGACCGCGAGAATATAAAGCTGCCGGACGGTATGAACAAAATGGTGGAGGCTGTTGCCGAAGCAAACCCGAACACGGTCGTCGTGCTGCTCGGCGGCGGAGTCATGGAGCTTCCGTGGGCGGACAAGGTCAGCGCGATTCTTTATATGGGGCTACCCGGACAGGCGGGCGGCGAGGCGGTGAGAAAGCTTCTTACGGGCCAGGCAGATCCGTGCGGAAAGCTGACGGAAAGCTGGATATATTCTTACGATGACGTCGTCTGCAAAGACACTTACGGCAAAAAAAATCCCGAATACCGCGAAAGCGTGTACGTCGGTTACAGATATTACGATACGGCAAATTTACCTTTGCGCTATCCGTTCGGCTACGGTTTATCTTATACGTCGTTTGAATATTCGGAGCTTGAAACGGACGGAAAGTCCGTATACGCAAAGATAAAAAACACGGGAAAATACAAAGGCGCCGAGGTCGTGCAGCTTTATATCGGCGCGAAAACCGACGGTATTTTCCGCCCCGCAAAGGAGCTTAAAGGCTTTTGCCGCGTTGAGCTTTTGCCCGGTGAACAAAAAGAAATATGCTTTACGCTTGATGAAAGAGCCTACGCGGTCTGGCATAACGGCTGGAAAGTTCCCGCGGGAGAATATGAGATAATGCTCGGCGCGTCAAGCCGGGATATAAGATTATCCGCTTTTGTAAAAATTGAAGGCGAAATAATAAAGACGCCCGAAAATCTCTCCGGCACGTTTTACGAAACGCTCAAAGGCGCCCCGTCGCATGAAGAATGGGAAATCCTTACGGGCGAAAAAATCAAGGCGGAAAAAGAGCGCGCAAAAGGCGAGTTCGATATGGATTCCACTTGCCTTGAAATGAAGCCGTATTCTTTTATAATGAAGATACAGTATTTACTGACAAAGGCGCTGACGGGAAAGATCACGGGGACGAAGCGTAAAGACGACGAGACGGCGTATAAAATGATGGTCACCTCAGCCCTTGACAGCCCGATGCGCGCGCTTGTCACACATTCCGCGGGAAAAATCAAGGAAAAAACGGTACTGGGACTGCTCGATATGGCAAACGGCAGATTCTTCCGCGGACTTAAAACGATGATGAAAAAATAAAGCACAGAGGCGAACGCAACACGCGTTCGCCTCTTAATTACTAATTCTCTTCCGTCTCTTTGACTTCCTGCTCTTTTTGCGGCAGGGCTTTTTTCGTCTGCAGTCTGTCTATCAACAGTTTGATCCTTCCGCGATATACCGCTCCGAACAGAAGAGATATGATATACGCCTGCAGCGTGCAGGAGATTATCTCCTCCGCGACGCGCGGAATGAGCAATATGAGTATCGCTCTGTTCGACCAGACCTCGAGCACCTCTTTCAAAATAAACGTATTCACGGTCGTAACTATGACGCCTGTCACGACGCAGGCAACCGCGATGCGCATAATGCCGAGCACTCTGCTCTGCCCGTCCTCGCCCTTATCCGCTTTTGACAAAACGATATTAAGCACGGTGAACAGTATGCCGATCACGCCCGCGAGCTCAAGCCCGAACACGAGGATATTCAGATACGCGGCGAGATTCTTTCTGTAAGCGTCGGACGATGAAAACTTTGCGTCCGCGCTGTTCTCGTCCGCCGTAAGCGCCTCGATCTGCGCCGCCTCAAACGGGATACCGGCCTTTTCCGCGTATTTCTGCGCGGCAGAGCCCTCCTCTCCCTTTATGACCGTCACCTTTTCGGGATCCGCTCCGGCGTCGTCCGCTATGGTTTTATAAGTTTTCGGTATGTAAAGCTCGCCTTCGCAGTCTTTAAGCGCTTCTTTGCCTATTTTCGTCACCGTGTTTTTATATCCGGCAAGATCGTAATAAGTGTAAAGCGTGATGCCGGACTGATGCGACAGCGTTATCGTGTCTTTATTGTACTGCGCAAGCCCCACGGCTAATTTTGACAGCGGCGACAATTCCATCTGCTCGACCTGGCCGCGCAGCGGAAGCTCGCTTTGCTGCGCTATCACACCCTTCATCACGCCGTCCGCGCAGAGCGCTATATTGAACGACGCGCCGAGAATCGCTATGACGGCAAATACGGAGATAAGCGCTGCGCGCACCTTTTTCTCCGCTTTTTTTGTAAGGAGCATCCATAAAAGTCCTTTTATGACGCCGCCGCAGAACGCCGTGAGCGTGAGCCACGGGATATACGCGCCGTCCGGCGCTATAAGATAGCCCAAAACGTCCGTCAACCCGGAGGCTATGCCGCCGAATATCGGACCGCAGAACGCCGCGGGAAAGAACGTGAAAATGCCCGCAAAGCCTATTTTTATACCGACGCCGGGGATGTTCAGCGCTAAATTAGTAAACGATTTTACGACGACGGCGAGAGCCGTGAAAACGGCGGTGAACGCTATTCTTATAAGCTGTTTTTTTAAGTTTTTCTTTGTAAATACTTTTTTCTGCATATAAAAAACCTCCCTTCACAGACGTTCCTGTTGATACAAGGGAGGATAATTTCCTTTGTCCAGCGGGATGCGGGAATACGGCCGCAGGATCTTCCTTTCGTCCGCGCGGCAACTCCCCGTCCGCACGGCACTTAACGCCTTATTCCCTACTCTGTTTACCGTATTGTACCACACATAAGCCTCTATGTCAATAGTAAATATGACAAAACGCGGTGCAATTACGCACCGCGTTTTAATTCATTTAACTTATTCGGCAGCTTCTTCGGCTTTTTCCGGCTCATCTGCGGGGGCTTCCTCAGCTTCCGCGGCGGGCTCTTCGACCGCTTCGGCGACAGCTTCTTCAACTGCGGCGGGTTCTTCAACGGCGACCTCTTCAACAGTCTCAACAACTGCTTCTTCGGCGTTTTCAAGAACTTCGGTCTCTTCAGCCTTTACGATCTCGGGCTTGCTGTAAGCAAAGTGCTTTGCTTTTGCAAGTCTGGTGACCTCTGCGTCGTACGGGAGCAGGGCGATCTGACGCGCTCTCTTTATAGCGGTCGTAAGCTCACGCTGATGTCTTGCGCAGGTACCCATAACTCTTCTCGGCAGGATCTTGCCGCGCTCGGATACGTATTTTCTGAGTTTGTCTGCGTTTTTGTAATCTATGAATTCCACTTTTTCCGCACAGAAGGCGCAAACCTTCTTTCTTCTGCGGATATTGTTGCGGAACGGCTTTTGTTCCTTATCCATTATATTATCCTCCTGTTATATTTACCGCAAATCGATAGGGCGGCGGCTCGCCTTAACGTGATCAGAACGGGAGATCGTCCTCATCCGCTTCCTCAAACTTCGTAAGCTCGGCGGGAGCCGTTGAATACGCGGGCTGCGGTGCGGCGTCGGGTGAAAAATCTCTGTTCGGACCTTCGGATTTTGAGTCAACGAAATTGAGCTCATCAACTATGACTTCTGTGGTGTATCTCTTGTTGCCCTGCTGATCTGTCCATGAACGGTTCTGAATATTACCGACTATGCAGACGGAAGAGCCTTTTCTGAAATATCTTGAAAGAAGCTCAGCCTGCTGACGCCATGCGACGCAGTTGATGAAATCAGCCTGCTGCTGTTCGCCGGCTCTCGTAAATCTTCTGTTGACCGCAACGGTGAACGAGCAAACAGATGTGTCGTTGGCAGTCGTTTTCTTCAGCTCGGGGTCTGCCGTAAGTTTTCCGGCAAGTATGACTTTGTTTAAATTCAGATTAGCCAT
>DBWC01000108.1:30644-35526 GCA_002308615.1 Clostridiales bacterium UBA1248 | reverse complement strand
ATGCCGTCCGTAATGTTGAAGATACGCTCAAGCTCCGGTGTAAAGACCGGTTCGCTTTCAAAGGTGATAAGCGTGTAAAAACCGTCCGCCTTTTTGTCTATCGCGTATGCGAGCTGGCGGGTGCCCCATTTTTCGACCTTTTCAACGGTGCCGTTTGCGGCGATAAGATCGTTGAACTTGCCGATCACAGCGTCTATACCCTCTTCTCCGAGAGAAGGGTCGACGATGAACAGGGTTTCATATTTACCTTGTACCTTTTCCATTTTATTAACCTCCTTCTGGACATAAGTCCGCGCTTTTTGCGCGGCAAGGAAGGAATCGCACAGATTCCCTGAGAGGTAATTATAACAGCGGCGCGCCCTTTTGTCAATACTTTTTGAAAAAATAATTTTAAAATACGTGATTTTTTAAAAAAAATACAATAACCCCTTGACGAAACGGCTGTTATTAGTGTATAATATATATAATATAGAGGAGCGCGCGCTCCCCCAACGCTTTGAAAGGAAATTTAAGATGAAAAAACTGACTGCATTTTTGCTTGTGCTCGTAATGCTTTCCGTTGAGTTATTTGCCGTTTCGTGCCAGAATCAGCCGGCTGAAGCGGTGACGACCGAGGCGGCGGATGAAACGACGGTGCCCGAGGAAACAACGGAAGCGGTAACGGAAAGACTTCCGAACAACGTTCCGGAGGATCTGGATCTCGGCGGTAATACGGTCACGTTCCTTGTTATCGACGACAAGTTCAACGGTGCCGCATGGAAGAGCCAGGACATTTTTGAAGAGGAAGACTCGACCGACCCGATAGCGTCCGCCGTTTATACGAGAAACCAGACGCTTCAGGATAAATATCACGCCGTGATAGCGGAAGAAGCGGTGACGAGCACCGGCGCGACGGCTAAAAAAGCCATAAACTCCGGCTCCGACGAGTATCAGGTACTTATGTGCGATACGAAGAGCACGCTGAGCCTTGTTCAGTCATGCCTGCTCCGCGACCTGAATTCCATAGACACGATGGATATGTCGCAGCCCTGGTGGGATCAGAACATAGTCAAAAACTGCTCCATCGGCGGCAAGCTGTTCTTTGCCACGGGCGATATCTCCATAATGGACAACGACGCAACGTGGGTAATGATGTTCAACAAAAAGACCATAGAGAAGCTTGACCTTGAATCTCCTTACGATCTTGTCAAAAACAATCAGTGGACTTTTGACAAAATGTATGAGATGATGCAGGAAGCTCACGCCGATGAAAACGGCAACGCCAAGGTCGACTACGACGAGGACAGCTTCGGATTCGTAACGCACAACTCGTCTCTCGGCGCGTTCTATTACGCGGCGGGCCTCAAGGTCATAGATAAAGACGCGGACGATCTCCCGATATTCCCGGAACAGAACGCCGAATACGTAAACCTCGTTCTCGACAAGAGTATAAAGATCTGGTCAGACAAGACCGTTACGTGGTCCGCTGACCGCGACGGTTACGGTGCGGTAGAGCTTCAGCAGATATTCGAAGAAGGCCGCGGACTGTTCTTAGGCGAAGTCATGCAGCTCGTGTTCCGTCTGCGTGAGATGGAAATAGACTTCGGTCTTATCCCGTTCCCGAAATACGACAGCAACCAGCAGAATTACGGTCACTTCGTACATCAGACCACCGCTCTGCTCTCCATACCGGTATCCTGCAAGGATTACGTAAAGATAGGCGCGTTTGTCGAGGCTATGGCTTATGAATCCATGTATACGCTTACCCCGGCATATTATGAAACGGCTCTGAACGGCAAATACTTCCGCGACCCCGAATCGTCCGATATGCTTGACATAATCCTTCGGTCCAGAACGTTTGACTTAGGCTCCACGCATATGTTCGACTGGGGCGGCATAGGCTCCGTATTCACGGGCCTGCTTGCCAAGGGCTCCAACGCCTACGCTTCCACGTACCAGAAGAAGATTAAGGCTGCGAAGACTAAGCTCTCCAAGGAAATAGCAAAGATACTTAAAGAGACCTGATAAAAACAAATTAACAGGGCTGCCGAGGCAGCCCTGTTATTATTTTATCTTCCCGTACAAATACTGCGGCAGATAGAGCTCAAAGAACGATCCGCCTTTTTTGATTTTGATCTGATCCGGCGCTTTGGTCACGTAAAACGAATGTATTTCCGTGCGGGATTTGGACCAGCGTACCTCAGCTTCCACGATATAGTGATCGCCGTCCTCGCCCGTGATCTTCACAGAGCCGGACCGGATATACGCGTTTGTGAAATATCCGCCGTCGCCCGGACCCGTTATCATATACACTATACCGTCGACGATCAGAAAGTTTTCGTTTTCGCTTTTTGCAAGAGATTCCGCAACGTCCGCGTCACAAAGCAGGTCATTGAACTTTCCGCGCAAACCGTCCGCTGTTCTCATATCGCCTTTTAACGTGCTGTACGTAAAATCATACGGCGGGTACCCGTTGTCAGCGTCCGCGGGGTCATAGTCCGGGACGAATTCTTTTATTTTTTGTATGAGCGCTTCGGTCAAAGGGTTTTCGGATCCCGGCTGATTTGAGAAAAACTCGTCTCTTTTATCATAGCTGACGCCGCCGGTGGTGATGCCGTTATACATCTGCATAAATTCGCTCAATACGCCCTCGATCCTGCTTTCATGCTCTCCGCATACGTAGTAGCCGTCAAATCCGAGATACTGAAGTATCTTATAGCATACTTCCCTGTCTTCCATTACCGTGATCTCCGGACGGTACGACGCCGCTTCCTTCAGATACACGGTAAATTTGTCAAGCCAGTCCGCGTATTTGCTTATATCCGCGTTTTCATCCGCGGCTCTTGCCGTGCTTTCATTAATTGACGTTAGATACGCGTATCCTCCTTCGCCGAAGAATTCTCTCAGCTTCATCCTTCCTCCCTGCGTCGCGTCCTCGCTGTCATAATTCTGTATGCAAATGGCAAGCATAACGCTTATGATCGCTTTTTCTTTTTCGTCGGACGTTTCGTAATAAAGATCGAGCGCTTCTTTGATCCCGTCGTCATACTGCATTAGCGCGTATGAAATGCTCCGGTTGTGCGCCTTCAGACCGTGGACCTTAAGATACGCGACATTCTCAGACACAAACATCCTCCAAGGCTTGTATCCGTCGGACGGAGTATCGGGTGAGCCGGCGCGGTAATAGCTGTAATCGAGAAGGTCAAGCATAAGATCGGTATAATACAGTTTTTTATACGTATCGCTTTTTCTCCACTGCGGAGATATAAGCTCTTCCAAAGCGTTTCTTAATTTCTGCAGCTCGTTATGATATCCGTAATACGGTTTGGTTTTCAGAACTTCCCGCGTAACGGACAGCGTTTTTTCGTTTCTGCCCGCAACAGCCGGCATATTTTCCTTTATCTCCGGCGCTAAAAGCTCGATGCAGAAAACGCTGTAAACGGTCCTGTGCCCCTGATCGCTTTTACTGTTGAAATACATATCCGCGCAGTATAAATACGCTTCTTCGCCGTATGATTGCAGATCGTTCCATTTATCGTCCGTATAACCGTTATCCGTTATATCGTCTATTACAGCGGCGATCTTCTCTTCATCCGTCAGCGGCTCAGACTTATCGGCCGTCTCGCTTGCCGTTTCCGTCGTTATATTCTCCGTTTCCGTGACGCTGCCCGTGTCCGCCGGTTTAATTACGTATTCCGTCGTTACGGTATCGATCGGGACTTTTCCGAAAAATCCGCTGAAAAGCGACGCGGCGCCTTCTCTTAAGGGTTTGACTGAGGCAATGACGATGAACAGCAGCGCCGCGGCGGCAACTCCGTAAAGCAGCTTTACAAGCGAGGTGAATTTACTGTCCTTTTCCTTTTTATATATTTTATCCATTGCGCGCTTATGCTTATCCGACGGGACCCACGTAACGTCTGTTTCAGCCGCGCGGTAATCAAGCACGCCCGCTTCAAGCATGACGTCCTTTAACGAATATTTAATGCTCATAACCCGCCTCCTTAAGTTTATCGGCAAGAAGCTTTTTGCCGCGGAATATCTGCGTATTCACCGTTTTTATGCTTCTTTTAAGCAGATCGGATATTTCCTTTGCGGAATATCCCATAACGCAGTGCAGATAAAGCGGCGCGCGGTACTTCTCATCCATTTCACGCATTATAGACACGGCTTTATCGAATTCCTCGCGCAAAAGCACTTTTTCATCCGTATTTTCCCAGACGTCCGCCTCGCATATCTCTATCGTATCAAGCTCGTGATTTCTTTTTCTTATAATATCTATCGCCTCGTTTTTGGCGATCGTCATAACGTATCCCTCAAGCCCGTCTTCATCGTAAATATTTATACGGTCAATATGCTTTACGATCGACAAAAAGCTGTTCTGCAGCGCGTCTTCCGCAAGACTTTTATCGTTTAATATCCTGTTTGCTGCTGCAAACATTTTTTTGCCGTAACGCTCGTATAATATTTCCGTTTTTTTCTTATCGGCGTGACTGAGCGTATCAGCCATAAACAAGATCATACCGTTGTCCTCCCTTCTCTTGTCGTTATCCGTTATATTAAACGATAGATCCGTGCTTTAAATTTCGCGGGTTTTGTAAACAAAATATAAAAATTTACTTTAACACGGTAATAACAGCGGCTGTCGTATCGACGGCAGCCCCTTTAACGTCCCGTAAGGGACAATTTTTGCCGTCAGGCAATTCATGTGTCTAATGCGGCGCTATTCATATTTTTTCAGCGGATTTTTACGTCAAAATGAATTGGCTTCGCCGTGAATTGATGCTTACGCATCATGAATTGACGGTAAACCGTCATGAAATGAATTGCGCCGGGGCGCAATTCATTAAGGCTGCCGCATAAGCGGCAGCCCCAGAGCAAAGACAAACTCCCTCAGTCATCCGGG
>DBWC01000108.1:4122-30518 GCA_002308615.1 Clostridiales bacterium UBA1248 | reverse complement strand
TAAATGCTTTGTCTGCAAATTGAGGCTGCCGCATAAGCGGCAGCCCGGTTGTTTTTATTTTAAGATATATATCAGCCGTAGAGCTCGCAGCTGTCAAGAAGTACTATGCCTTCGTCTGCCTCGGTCGGGTCTATTCTGATTTCGTCGAGCTGACCCGTCCACATTGACGAATCCTTCGGGTTGATGACGACTTCTTCCCAAACGTCGTTATCGGCACCCTTATGTTCAAACGTGAATCTTACCGATGCGGCTTCCGAAAAATTGCCCGCTCCGTCGCTGATGAAGAAGAACTGACCGGAGCTCATATCGGACTTGTTGCACACCTTCAGGACTACGGCGGTTATCGCGTCGCAGTCAAGCGGAGTATCTATATCGGGAGAATGCATAAACGGGTCCTGACCGCCTATCTTAATGACGAAATGTCCGTTTTCGACGTACGCGTCCTCAACGCCGTTTGAGAAGTGCCAACGCGTATCGACTGCGCCCTCGTATCCTTCCTCAACCTCTTCCTCGGTCTCGGACGGTTTTGACGCCAGATCCAGATCGGCGCTCGTAAGTTTTGTGAAATCCCACTTGTAGACAACGGTCTTGCCGGCGCGCGGGTCTGTTACCTCTTCCGTTTCAACGGCTCCGGCTTTCTTTTCATCGGTCGTCTGCAGCGCTATATAATCTATATAGAAATCGCCTTCTCTGCCGTTCGTATAGTCAAGACGAAGCTCGCGCAGCGTGCCGATCCAGCCGTTGATTTCGAGCGTGTCTATCTCGATCATCTCCCACTCGTCGTCCTCGTCCGCGTAATAGTAATCGTATTTATATGAATACGCTTCGGAAGGACCGGGGCTGTCTGTCGTTGAAATGAATATCTGACCGGTGTAATCGTCCGTCTTGTTCTTTACGCGCATCACGATGTATTCAACGTTGTCGCAGTCTATGCTGACGCTGATCCTCTTGGTCGTGATATTCGGGTCATCGCCCTTGCAGGTTAAGTGCATGGTCCCGTCTTCTCCTGCCGTTATATCCGTCTTGTTCGTTGCGAACCAGCCCATATCCGACGCGTCGTCAAAATCCCATCTGTAAACGTCGTATAACTGCTGCGGTTTTGCCTCTTCAGTCTCTTTCTCCGTCTCTTCCTCGGTCGTGACCTCCTCCGCCGTGGTCTGTTCCCCGGCTTCCGCGGTTACGGCGTCCGTTACGGCGGCTGTCGACTCCTCGGCCGTTTCCTTTGCCGTCGCCTCGCCGGTCGACGCGGGCTGATCAGAGCATGACGAAAGCAGAGTAATCGCCATGGCGGCGGTCAATACAAGCGCGATAAGCTTGATAAATTTTTTCATTTTTCCCTCCTGTTGTTTTGTTATTATGATTATATCATAAGCTGAAACCGCTTGTCAATATATATTTGGTTGCTTTTTTGTATATTTTGCTTATTTCTTTGCGGTTTTTATATTGACATTTGTCTATTTATATGATAAAATAAAAAAAAAGGCGGGCATCAAAATGGGATATAACAGTATTATTGCTATAGGACGCCAGTACGGGAGCGGAGGGCGCGAGATAGGCGAGCTTTTATCGGACATGATGGGCATACCGTTTTTCGACCGTGAGCTTGTGGCGATAGCCGCTGAAAAAAGCGGCGTTTCAAAAGACGTTTATTCGCATATAGACGAGACGGCTACGAACAGCCTGCTGTACGCGTTATCAACGGGCGCGTACACTCTTTCAAGCCATTTTACGACGGTGTCGGATCTGCCGCTGAACGACAAGCTGTATATAATACAGACAAACCTGATAAAAGACATAGTGAACGAAAACGGCTCCTGCGTCATAGTGGGCAGATGCGCCGACTATATTTTAAAGGACGATCCGCGCTGTGTGAGCATATTCATACACGCTCCGTTAAAAACGCGCGTAAAGCGCATTATGGAGAAGGAACAGCTCAACGCCGTGGCGGCGGAATCGCGTATAATAAAGACGGACAAAAAGCGCGCCAATTATTATAATTTCTATACCAACCGGGAATGGGGCAATATAGACAATTACGAGCTTTGCATAAATTCAGCGGCGCTTGGAAAGCAGAAGACCGCGGAGCTGATACTCGAATACGTAAAAAAACGAGAATCCGCGTTTTAGTATGTAACCTTTGACCTCCTTTTTACGACTTAAAGTATGAAAGCCGTAAAAGGAGGTTTTTTGATATGAAAAAAAGGATAGCGTTTGCATTGATAATCGCGTCGGCGGTCGTATTCGTACTTACCGCCTGTTCTGCAAAAAACGGCGCAATGAAAGATTACGCGTACGAAGAAGAGCCCGCCGAATATAACGGTATAACCGATATGTCGCAGGGAAAAAGCGAGGGCGAGGCTCCGGCTCAGAAGCTGATAAAGCGGTATCGCTTATCCGCGGAGACGAAGGAATATGAAAAAACGCTTGAGCTGATCGACGGCGCCGTGTCCGATCTCGGCGGATATTTTGAAAAGCGCGCCGAAAACAACAGCTACGGCAGATACGACGCAAGACTTCTTACCGCCGTTATAAGGATACCGGAGGACAAGGCGGAGAGCTTTTTATCCGGCATAAAGGGCATATCCAACGTAAAATCGTTTACAAAGACCGCGGAAAACGTGACGGAGGCGTATATAGACGCGGAAGCGAGGCTTCAGTCGCTTGAGGCGGAGCGTGAGGGGCTTTTGAACATGATAAGCTCCGTTGACAGCGCGAAGGAATACGATTTCTGGCTCACGCTGCACCGCGAAATATCGGACAAGGAGCAGGACATAGCGTCCTTGAAGGCGAGGCTCAGAAACTACGACAACCTCGTTTCATACGCCACGTTCGAGCTTGATCTGACCGAGGTAAAAGAATATACGGAGCCGGAAAAGGAACAGTTCGGCACAAGGATATCCACGGCGTTCACAGACAGCTGGAAGAGATTTGCGGAGAATTTCAAGGATTTTGCGGTATCGCTCGTATCAGCCATGCCCACGCTTCTTACGTTTACCGTCATATCCGTTGTGATATTCCTCTCTGTGTTCTTACCGATACGCGGCGCAAGGATAAGACGCAGAAAATCGCAGAACGACAAATGATCTGCCATAACGGTACAAGGACCGCGTTGCCGGCCGTCAGTCGGAACACCCGGCAAACGAGGTCTGATCTTTATCTCCGTTTATTTAATTTTTAATCAATAATAAATTTACAGAAAAATCACTTTTTAATTTTTTTATATGTTATAATAATAAAAAATAAAATAAATGGAGGATAACATGGCAGAACTCAGATTTGAGATCAAAAAGAGCTTGGGCTGCATTTCCGATGAAAAGGGCGGCTGGGCGAAAGAGCTCAATATCGTATCCTGGAACGGCAACGATCCCAAATACGATATACGGTCCTGGGATGATTCTCACGAAAAAATGGGCAAGGGCATAACCTTATCCGACGACGAGCTTAAGAAACTCCGCGACCTGTTAAACACCCTGGAGCTGTAATCTTTTTCACAATACATAACAGAAGACCGACCGCACGTTAAGGCGTGCGTTTGTCTTGTTTTACAAAATTATTTATGAAACTCAAAGAACGCTTTGTATTGACAAGTAAAGAGGATATGCAGAAGCACGCGCGCCTTCGCCGCGTGCTTACTCTGACTGTTTTATTCTCCGCCGTTATCGTGCCTTTGCTGAACGACGGCGTGCTGTATACGCTTGTGGAATACACCGCCTCGGACGTCGCGGTCCTCTGGCTCAATTACGTACTTAGATACACCGTGGTATTACTGCGGTATCTTTGCGTTTTCGTATCGTTTGCCGCGGTGATAACCGGCATATACCATTACGGCTACAAAACGTTTAAAACTCCCGCGGTCATACTGTTTGCCGGCAGCTTTGTAAAATATCTTATAGCGCAGTTCGGATCCTGGATCTACTGCTACGACAACGGGCTCATAAACGTTGAAGAGGTGACGGACGCGGCGGCGATGGGATTTGACTATTTCTTCCTTTCCGTGTTTGATCTGATAAAGAACGCGGCGCTTGTCATAATCTGCTGCAGATTTGCAAAAAAAGCAAGAGAGTCGGAGCTCCCGGACAGTGCGTCAAAACCTGAAAAAATACGTTTTATACCGCTTTTGAAAACGTCGCTTAAAGGCTCAAACCCGTTTTTCCGCATCTGTCTGTTCACCGCCGGCGTTCACGCGGGATACGAGATACTGGCAAACTTCTTTTCCGTCACGATATACGAGCTTATCACGGACGGACTTCCGGAGGAAGGGATCCATTACGCCGCGCTGTTATCCGGCTACGCGCTGATAATACCTCTATGCGCCGCGGGATTTGTCGTCTGCGCCGTTTTATGCACGTTGTTTTCATACATGAAACCGAAAAAAAGACTGTAATACGAAGGACAACCTCCGCATATATTGTCCATGACAATACTTGCGGAGGTGATTTTTTTGTTTGATGATTATAAAAGCAGATGCGTTGTCTTAGGCCAGTACGTAGCCGAGCATAACTGTACCGTCAGAGAGACCGCCGCCGTTTTCGGCATATCAAAGTCCACGGTGCACAAGGACGTCACGGAAAAACTGAAAAAGGAAAATCCCGGACTTTATAAAAGCGTCTTATCTGTCTTGGAGAAAAACAAGGCGGAGCGTCATCTGCGCGGCGGCGAGGCGACGAAACGCAAATACGAGCTCATGAAGGACGCCTTATCTTCTTCCGTCGATGACGGCGGCTAACAAAACGGCGGCTTCCGCGCGCGACAGCGGCTTGTCCGCCTCGGACGCCTCGGGCGATACGTTCTTATCGGTCAGAGCCGATATGACCGTATACGCCTCTTTTTTTGTTATATTATCCGTGGGGCGTATGACGAGGGCGCCGTCACGATCCTCCGCCTCTATCACTTTGGTTGACATGGCGGTAACAACGTAGCCGCGCTGCTGATCCGTCAGCTTGTAAGCGTCCGCGAAACCGTCGCGCAGCGGACTGTAAACGTTTGGCGAATATCCGGCGGCTTTCATTGCCATAACGACGAAATCCGCGCGGGATACCGTCTTTTCCGGTTCAAAGCTCGCCGTGTCGCTTATTATCTGCCCGGTCAGCACTCCGCGCTCCGCCAACAGATACGCGGCGTATTCCGCTTTGTTTCCGCGCATATCCGAATAGACTATGCCGCTTGTGTTCCTCTCGGTTTTAAGCTTTACCGTCACGGGCTCGCTTCTGTTTCCGTATTTGTCTTCAAATCCGCAGACAAAACTGTCCGATCCGGTGTAGTTTGCGTCCGGCGTGTACGAGAAGGCTCCGTCGCCGCTTATCCTAAGCAGTCCGTGAGACGGCTGTGAGACGACAAAGCATTCTGTCTTATCGTTGTCCTTATCCTTCACGCCGATATTTGCGTACAGCGTCACGTTCTGCTTCGTGTAAACGCTTATCGGATCAGCCTCCGGCGCGGAATTTCCGGTTATAAGCGTACACAAAACGCATTCGTTTTCGTATTCGTCTCCGTTTACGGAGAACGTGAAGCTCGCCTCCGCTCCGGCGCGGTTCGGGATGAACTCCAGCTTGTTTATCAGAGCCGCCGATATCCTCTGCCCCGCAAAAACGTCAAGCGCACCGAGCTTAAGCACGCCCTCTTTTTCATCCGGCAGGCTTTTTACGGTCAGCGATACGACGCGTCCGTTATCGGCAAATTCGGAAAAGTCAGAGCTTTCAAACCGGATACTCGATCTGACGGACGTTTTTTTCAGTTTTTTGCTCTTTTTCAGTATCTCCATACCGTACGAAAGCGAATCGGAATGTTTTATGACCTCTTCCTCAGCCTTTTCGCCGCCCGTCCTTTTTTCCGGCATCAGCACTTTTACCGACGGATTCTTCGGCGACATATTTTTTGTCACGTCGTCCGAAGCTGAGACGCTCGTAGCGGCGGCATACGTTAAAAAAGCCGCGATTATCATAGACAGCGCCACTGCTCTTCTTTTGATGTTCATGATATACCTTCCTTTCTTTTTTTCGGTATTGTTGCCGGCATTTACGCATTATAATCTTACCCTTCTGTTAAATTTCATTAAATCATTGACAACGGGCTTTATATCTGCTAAAATATATAAAAATAGATATCATTTTGAAAGGATGTTTATTATGTCTAAACCGGAGTTTTTAAAAGAAGAAAAATGCTTTGTTTTAAGGCAAACGGTACTTAACGGCAAAAAAGGCCTTGAGGCGACGTTTTGCCATTCGCTTGACACTTCAAAAGCCGATATTTACCTCGACTCACCGGACGGTGATTACGTCGGCACGCTCATGTTATCAAACGGCAAGGGCGAGAATACTTCGCGCTGTGAGATCGATGAAAGATCCGGCATCCACGATCTTTACGTAAAAGTAAAAGGTCCCGGCGTCATAACGGATATTTCGCTTACGGACACGCCCGATACGGCGCCGTACGAGCCCGTGCCTGAAGAAAAGATCATAGACAACGGACACGACGGCTGGGAAGCAACGGACATGCTCGGCAGAAAGGTCTTCTCCGTTGAAGACGTCGGAGCCTTCAAGCCTGACAAGAAGGTCGGTATCTTCTACTGGACGTGGCGCGAGCACGCCGTCGGACTCAAAGCCGTAAACGTTTCAAAGCTGCTTGATGAATTTCCCGCGGCGGAATACAACCGCGATCATCCCGGCTGGGGCGGCAAGGATATTCAGCCGCACTGGGGCGAGCCGCGTTTCGGTTTTTACCGCAATTCCGACCCGTACGTCATTCGTCACCACGCGGCAATGCTTTCCGACGCCGGAGTTGATTTTCTGCTCTTTGACTGTACGAACGGCGCGCTTTTATGGCGCGACGCGTACGAGCCGCTTTTAGAGGGCTTCAGAGCCGCGCGCGAGGACGGCATAAACGCGCCGAAAATTGCCTTTATGCTCAACTTCTGCCCGTGCGAGACGTCGGAATTCATGATCCGCGCCCTGTACCAGGACTTATACAAGCCCGGCAGATATAAAGATCTGTGGTTTATGTTAGACGGCAAGCCCATGATAATGGCGTATAAGGAATCATTGCCGGAGGGCAGGACGGAATTTGAGAAAAAACAGCTCGATGAGATCCGAAATTTCTTCTCTTTCCGCGCCGGACAGCCGCTTTACGGCACAAAGGCGGGCGGACCGAAGCGCCCGGATCACTGGGGCTGGCTCGAAGTATTCCCGCAGAACAAATACGGGCTGCGCGAGGACGGCTCCTGCGAGATGATGACCGTGGGCGTCGGACAGAACGCAAACGACGAGCGTATATGCACCTGCTTCAACGACAAGGACACATACGGCAGATCTTATACGAAAGAATACGGACAGGCGCTCGTAGACGGGGATTCCTATAAATACGGCTACAACGTGCAGGAGCAGTGGGAACGCGCGCTTGACATAAGCCCGGACAACGTGTTCGTCACCGGCTGGAACGAGTGGATGATGGGTTTGTGGCACGATCCGTGGATCAAGGATCCGAATTCGACTCAGCTCGCGATGGTGGACCAGTACGACCGCGAGCACAGCCGCGACATAGAGCCGGACAAGGACGGGTATCTCGACACGTACTACCTGCAGCTCGCCTCGAATATCCGCCGCTTCAAGGGCGCGAAGCAAAGACAGAAGACGTCGCCCGAAAAGACTATCGGCTGTTTCAACTGCTTCCGCGACGTTTCGCCCTACTACCGCGCGGACAAGGGCATGACGATCCACCGCGACTGGCCCGGATTTGCCGGCTGCCACTATAAAAACGACAGCGGCAGAAACGATATTACGGGCGCTAAGATCGCGCGTGATAAAGAATATATCTGGCTTTACGCGGAATGTTCAGACGATATAACCGAGCCTGCTGACAACTGGATGACGTTTTATATAGACGTTGACAGAGACAAAAACACCGGCTGGGAAGGCTACGATATAGTTATAAACAGAAAAGCGCCGAATAACGGCGTAACGGGCGTTGAAAGATACGTAAAAACGGCGGAGCCCGGCTCGTTTACGTGGGAAAAGATCGGCGAGGCGGCGGTAACGGTGGATAAAAACCGCATAATGATAAAAGTGCCGCGCGCTCTGATCTGCGAAAAAAGGCTTGAATTTGAATTCAAGGTATCGGACAACATGCAAAGCGCCGACGTTATGGACTTTTACGAAAACGGAAGCGCCGCGCCTTTGGGAAGATTCAACTATTTATTCAAGGAGTAAGAAAATGAAAAAACTGACGTCAATATTACTGTCTGTTCTTATGATTGCCGCGCTCGCGTCCTGCACGGTAACGATCGTCCCCGCGGACACGGCGGCGGACACGGCGCCGGAAACGCAAAAAACGTTTGACGTTACGACAAAGGATATTGTAAATATTAGAATAGTTCTGACGGACGGCAGAGTCATGGAAGCCGAGCTTTATCCGGACATAGCCCCGATAACCGTGCAGAATTTCGTGGACTTATGCACAAGCGGTTTTTACGACGGACTTATTTTCCACCGCGTCGAATCGGATTTCGTTATCCAGACGGGCGACCCGAAAGGCAACGGCACGGGCGGCTCCAACCACACGATAAAGGGCGAATTCTCCGACAACGGCGTTGAAAACAATCTCAAACACGCAAAGGGCGTTATATCCATGGCAAGAGCGAACGCGTACGACAGCGCATCGTCGCAGTTCTTCATCGTCTGCGGCGCGTCGAACAGCAGCAAGGTCACAAGCCTTGACGGAAGGTACGCCGCGTTCGGCAAGCTCACGTCAGGATATGACGTTTTAGCCGAGATAAAGTCGGTAAAGACGAATTCAAACAACAAGCCGATAGAACCCATAACGATAAAATATATAAGAGTCATAGACTGAAAGGAATAAAAAAATGGTAGTTATTGAAATGGAAAACGGCGGGATAATGGAGTTAGAGCTTTATCCCGAAAAAGCGCCTATAACGGTCGCAAACTTTGAAAAGCTCGTAAAAAGCGGCTTTTACGACGGTCTCGGATTTCACAGGATCATAGAAGGCTTTATGATCCAGGGCGGCGACCCGAAGGGCAACGGCACGGGCGGTCCCGGCTGGGAGATAAAGGGCGAATTCAAATCAAACGGCGTCAACAACGACCTTAAACACACGCGCGGCGTCATTTCAATGGCAAGAGCGGCGGATCCGGATTCAGCCGGCTCGCAGTTCTTCATCATGCACAAGGACGCCCCGCATCTTGACGGGAATTACGCGGCTTTCGGCAAGCTCGTAAACGGCTACGACGTGCTCGACGAAATAGCGACGGTGCGCACCGGCTTCCGCGACGAGCCGAGATATCCGCAGATAATGAAAAAAGTATATATAAAGGAGTGATATAATGAAATACGGCATACAGCTTTACAGCATGCGAGATCTGGCTGAAAAAGACTTTGAGGCGGCTGTCGCAAAAGCGGCGGAGATAGGCTATTCTTCAATAGAGTTCGCCAGCTTTTTCGGCAGGACCGCAGATCAGGTGAATGAACTTCTGAAGAAAAACAACATAGAGCTTTTCGGCACTCACTGCGGTATGTACGATCTTGTAAACGATTACGAAGGCACGCTCAGATTCCACAAGGCTATCGGCAACAAAAACTATATTATCTCTCACCACAACTTAAGAACAAAAGCGGAAATAGACGAGTTTGTGGATCTTGTAAACAAATATCAGCCCATGCTCGAGGCGGAGGGCATAAAGCTCGGCTACCACAACCACAGCATGGAATGGCTGCCGAACGAAGAGGGGATCATCTCACATCCCGAGCTTCTCAAAAGAACGAACATCAATTTTGAGATAGACACGTTCTGGGCGTTCAACGCCGGGCGCGATCCCGTCGCGCTCATGGAGCAGTACAAGGACAGACTTTTATCCATACACATAAAAGACGGCTTCAAAGGCGGCCGCGGTATGCCGCTCGGCAAGGGCGAGGCTCCCGTAGAAGCGGTATACAGGAAAGCGATAGAGTTGAACGTCCCGATGATAGTCGAGAGCGAAACGTGCGATCCGACAGGCCCCGACGAGGCGCAGATCTGCTACGACTGCCTGAAGTCCTTTGAGTAAAACGCCATGGAAATGATACAGAGCTTTTCCGTTGACCATACGAAGATCGTTCCCGGCATTTTCGTCAGCCGCGTTGACGACGTGGGCGGAAACAAGGTCACGACGTACGATATACGGCTGAAAAGACCGAATATCGAGCCCGTCATAGACGCGGCGGCGATGCATTCGCTTGAGCATATCGTTGCGACGACGTTAAGAAACGATCCGGAATGGAAGGACGAGGTAATATACTGGGGACCGATGGGCTGTATGACCGGATTTTATCTTATATTAAAGAATAACCGTTGTTCCCGCGATATTTATGGTCTGATATTAAAAGCGTTCAAAGCCGTCGATCTTGCAGAGGACGTCCCCGGAACGGCGCCCGAAAACTGCGGATATTACCGTATGCACAACCTCGATATGGCAAAATACTACGCCAAAGAATTTGTAAACTATCTTGAAGCAAACGAGGGCAAACCGGAAATATTCGAATATCCGAAGAAAGACCGGCTCAAAACCGGCGACGGACGCAGTTTCTACGATTCATAAAAACAAGGCGCGGTCACCCGCGCCTGTTTGTTCATATTAGTCTTGCGCGCAGCGCATATCGAGTGCGGCGTAAGACGCACATATCGAGCAGACCGCAAGGGCGCATATCGAATCGCGTAAGCGATATATCGACAAAACAAGGTCGATATGCCATACGGGAACCCCCATTGCTCACTATGTTCGCAACGGGGAACCCCTTCGGCTCGATGTGCCTTCGGCTCGATGTGTCACTTCGTGACAAGAAAAAACGAGCCCCAACCATTCATAATCTTAATTTTCGTGACCTTCCGCGCCCAAACCGTTACTATATAGGTGAAGGCCTTTAAAACGGAGAAAAAACATGAATGACAACGAAATTATCGGGCTGTTTTTTGACCGGGATGAAAAAGCTCTGTCGGAAACAAGCTCAAAATACGGCAGAAATCTGCTCGGCATAGCCAAAAACATGCTCGGCAGTAAAGAAGACGCGGAAGAATGCGTAAACGATACGTATCTTGCCGTCTGGAACAACATACCGCCGGAAAGACCGGTGTCGCTGTTCGCTTACATATCGAAAATAGTAAGAAACACGGCGTTAACGCGTCTGCGCGACGATTCCGCGCAGAAACGCGGCAAAGGTATGACGTTATGCATAGACGAGCTTGAAGAGATCCTGCCGGATAACGAAAGCGTTTTTGACAGTATCGCCGCATCCGAGCTGTCAGATCTCATAAACAGATTTTTAAGATCGTGCGATACAGATCAGCGCGATATATTCATTCTCCGTTACTTTGGCTATATGCAGATATCCGATATAGCAAAAAAATACGGTTTTACTCAAAGCCGCGTTAAAATGACGCTGAAAAGATGCCGCGACAAATTGGCGCAGTATCTGGAAAGGAACGGTTACGGAATATGAAAAAAAGTGAAAAACTGAATGAAGCAATAGGAAATATAGACGACAATATGATAGACACGGCGTACAAAAGGAGCTCCGCCAAAGGCAGACGCTCCGGCTTGTTTGAGATAATCGGCTCCGCCGCCGCGGTCATAGCGATAGCTATATTTGCCGTAGTGCTCTCGCAGTACGCAAAAAAGGACGGCAATATTGCCGCAACGACAACAGATGTCGGCGACGTAACGTCTGTATCCGACTATGAGGTCGAGGCAGGCGTATGCAAGCGCGGACAGATCTGGGGAGACTATATTTTCAGATACACTGAACAGGACGGACTTAAAAAATACAATATCCATACAGGCGAAAGATCCGACGCTGTTCCCGTATCTTTGGCCGACAATTCATGGGCGGCGATAGGCAACACCTTCTACTTAGTGTCAAAGGATTATGACGCAAACAGAAGCACGATCACCGCGTACGACGTGGTCACGGGCGAAACGAACGTCGTATACGAGACGTCCGGAATACTTAACGCCTACGACGGCTATGAGGAAAGGATCCTGTTGCGCTACACGCCGGGCGTCAGAGCGAATTATGATTACCACTACTTCTGGTTTGACACAAAAACAGGCGAAACGGAGGAGTTGGACGGCAGATATCTCGACGGATATACGTTTTCCGAATTTATAGACGACCGTATCGTATGGCAGAATATGGATGAATCCTATAAAGGCGATGAGCTCGGCCGTTATTACAGCACGGACCTTAAAGGCAAAGATTTCAAAAAATACAATTTCGACTACTATTACGGCAACCATTACAGATTTGCGCTTGAAGAGGACGAAAACGGCGCCAAGCATTACAACATGTACGTAACGCTTGCAAACGAAACGGAAGAAAAGCTTCTTATAGCGGATCTTGATTTCCCGCTGTTTACCGAAAACAAGATAATCTATACTAAAACCGTGCCAGAGGCTGAAAGGCAGGTCGCATACGCAGACGAAAGCGGAAAAAAACGTATGAATCAATCAGGCGGCGACGTGTACGTGATGGATCCGGACGGATCGAACGATCATCTTCTCTTCCATACCGACGAATGCATATCCGCGATGAACGATACCATCAACTACCGCCGCTGGTACGTAGGTAAGGACTACGCTGCGATATTCTCCGAGTACGAGCTGCCCGAAAGAGGCTTGCTTGAAAGAGTAATCATCTTCAATATAAACACGGGAGAGTTCGTTGTAGAACACGAGGCGGAAAACTCTGAAAAGATCGTGTTTATGACGCCGCAAGAGGTCGAGGACGTCACAAAAATACACGTCTCTTCTCTGCCGGAAGGTTATGATTACAGCTTTTCGGGAGAAGAAGTCAAGCCGATAACGGATTATTTAGTCTCGCTGCATCCGGTATCCATCGACGACAACGACGGATATATGGATGGAATGACGTGGGTGATAGAGCTGACGTACGTCGACGGGACGGTAAAAGAAATATATCATATGGGTACTGAAATTCGCAAAAGCGGAGACGGTAAAAAATATTATAAGTTAAGCTATGAAGAGGGCAGAAAATTCGATACCATTGTCTGGGGTTCAAAAAATTCCGCTAAAACGCTGCCCGCGGATTTCAGCTTCTCGTTAGTCTGGGATACGTACGGTATAAGCTCGTACGACAGCAAGACCGGAAAGCTTATCAAAACGAAGGATACGACAAATATCAGTAAGTATACGACAACGTATAAAATGAGTAAAGAAGAGTTGTCAAGGATATATAACATACTTTTCAGCCGGATAGATATAAATTCTTATCCGGATGAATATGATCCGTATAATGCACCGGATGCGGAAATACGCTTAGTATCAAAGCCGAGTCAGACGGTAATAATAAGCGTGACGGCAAACGGTCGTACAAAAACGGTAACGTGCAGCGATATATCCTTCGGCAGCGAAGGGTATGACGATAAAGCGACTGCATTTCTTAAAGCAAAAAAAGATATAGTCGATATCCTTACAAATACGGATGAGTGGCAGGCGCTGCCCGATTACGAAGTTTTCTACGATTAAACAAAACGCTCCCGGCGGTGATCCCGCCGGGAGTTTTTATTCCGTATATAATATATCAGTTTGCCAGCAAAGCGGATTTTTTTTGATATATTTATATATCCTATAATAGTCATCGCGGTCTCTTATGATATGATCATAATATGAGCGTTGAAGGACTTTCTCACCTGTTTTGTTAAGTTTGTTGTTTATTTCTCTCGTTATTTGATATTTGATCCACCCGACTACCGAATTCACGGAAATCTCCGTAGGGGAGGGGTTTCCCCTCCCGTCCGTTCCCTTTTGATTTTGATCCTTTGTTATTCTTAAAAGCAGATGTATATGATTCGGCATAATAACGTAACAGTCAACAGATACGCCCTTAAAGTGTTCCGGTATTCTGTTTATCCATTTATCTGCGATTTTTCCGCAATATAAAAGATTTACCTCTGCGAACTGATACGGGAGGGGAAACCCCTCCCCTACGGTGTTTGGATAATGTGATTCCGTATACGGGATGGGAGACCTCTCCCCTACGATTTTGGAGAGTATCCGTTTTTTATTATGCACACATATCGTTATAAAATATATGCCTGTGCTTCCGTAATCGTATCCGCGCAAACGCGGGCTTTTTCTTTTAGGTTGTTCGTTTTGCATTTTTTATACTTATCGATAATAATCGGGAGGGGAGACCCCTCCCCTACGGTAAACCGGGTTCGTTTTTATATAATGAATGGGAGGGTTGACCCCTCCCCTACATATTAACCGCAATGTTTTTTAACGTCTTCCGCTGTTATGGTTATCGCCTTTTTCTCCGCGTCGGACGGCGCTTCGTACATTATATCGAGCATCAGCTTTTCAACTATGGAACGAAGCCCGCGCGCGCCGGTGTTGCGCTTTATCGCAAGCTCGGCTACCGCCTCGCACGCCGAATCGTCAAACTGCAGATCTATTCCGTCCAGCTTTAAAAGCTGTGTATACTGCTTCGTGAGCGAATTCTTAGGCTCGCGCAGTATGCGTTTGAGCGCCTCAACGTCAAGCGAGGTAAGCGTCGTAATAACGGGCAGCCTGCCGACGAGCTCCGGGATAAGTCCGTATTTGACTATATCCTGCGCCTCCACGTTTGAGAAGACTCCCTTCTCCGCTCTCTCCGCTTTCGTCATCTTCTCGGCGCCGAAGCCGACCGCCTGTCTGCCGAGACGCGCCTCGATTATCTGAGACAAGCCGTCGAACGCGCCGCCGCAAATAAATAAAATATTTTCCGTATTTATCTGTATGAAATCCTGGTTAGGATGCTTGCGTCCGCCCTGCGGGGGAACGTTTGAGACGGTGCCTTCGAGAATTTTCAGCAGCGCCTGCTGTACGCCCTCTCCGGAGACGTCACGCGTTATGGAGCGGTTCTCGCTCTTGCGCGATATTTTATCTATCTCATCAATATAGATTATGCCGCGTTCGGCAAGCTCTATATCGTAATCCGCCGCCTGAATAAGACGCAGAAGGATGTTTTCAACGTCCTCACCTACGTATCCGGCTTCCGTCAGGGTCGTCGCGTCCGCTATCGCAAACGGAACGCGCATCGTTTTTGCAAGCGTTTGAGCTATATAAGTTTTGCCGACGCCGGTGGGACCGAGAAGCAGAACGTTGCTCTTCTGTATTTCGACCTGCTCCTTATCGTTCGGCTCCGCTTTTTTCTTTTTGCCGCGGCCGGACCTTTTATCCTGCTTTGACAAGATGCGCTTGTAGTGGTTGTAGACCGCTACGGAGAGCACCTTTTTCGCCTCGTCCTGCCCTATGACGTACTCGTCAAGCGTGGCTTTCAGCTCCTTCGGTTTCGGAAGCGATCCAAACGACAGCTCATCGGGATCTGCCGTTTTTTTCGGGCTGTAAACGTCGTCTATCAGCTCGGTGCACGCGTCTATGCAGTTGTTGCATATCATGGCGTTAGATACCGGGGACGGTATCAGAAATTCGACCTGATCCTCGCTTCTTCCGCAGAACGAGCATACGTGCGGTATATTTTTTGTGGCCATTTATTTATCCTTTTTATTGGTAACTATTTCGTCAAACAGACCGTATGCGAGAGCCTCGTCCGCGAACATGAAGTTGTCGCGCTCGGTATCTATGCAGATCTGCTCGTAGCTTTTGCCGGTATTGGCGGCAAGTATATGATTCAGTCTTTCCTTGTTCTTCATATAATAATCAAGGTGAAGCTTCATATCGGTGATCTGTCCCTGCGTGCCGGCTGAGGGCTGATGTATCATAATGGTGCTGTTCGGCAGAGCGAATCTCTTGCCCTTGGCGCCGGATGAAAGTAAGAACGCTCCCATGCTCGCCGCCATGCCGACGCAGATAGTGCTCACGTCGCACTTGATATAATTCATCGTGTCGTATATCGCAAGACCGTCGGAAACGGAGCCGCCGGGGGAATTGATATAGAAATATATATCCTTATCCGGATCCTGCGCTTCAAGGAACAACAGCTGCGCTATGACGACGGACGCGGTGGCGTTATTTACTTCCTCGCCTAAATATACTATTCTGTCTATCAAAAGACGGGAGAATATGTCGTATGAGCGCTCGCCTCTGCTCGTCTGTTCAACTACGTACGGTATAAGCGTGCTTTTTTCGAATTTATCCATTTTTTACCTCGTATTATTTGGATTTTCTGTATTTCGCGGCTTTCTCCACAAGCTCCATTGCTTTCTTTACTTTAAGATCGGCGTTTATATCGTCCGCAAGTATCCTTGCTTTGACTTCTTCCGCTTCCATATTATATGCCTTGGCTATATCGGCGTATTCCGCCTCTGTCTCTTCCTCGGTCACTTCTATGTTTTCAAGTTTTGCTATTTCTTCAAGAGCAAGGCGGAGTTTTACCTGTCTTTCGGCGTTCGGTCTGAACTGCTCTTTCATCTTGTCAAGCGTCATGCCGGTATATTTGATATACATATCAAGGCTAAGGCCCTGAGATCTTAATCTGCCGTCATAGCTCTGAAGCTCGGAGTTGACTTCGTTTTCAAACATTATCTCGGGAATATCGGCTTCCAGCTTCTCGATGAGCTTGTCTATTATGGCGTCCTTCGCTTCGTTATCGGCTCTGTCCGCTTCTCTCTTTTCAAGTTTTGCTTTAACGTCGGCTTTATATTCGTCAACGGTGTTGAATTCCGAAACGTCGGCGGCAAAATCGTCGTCAAGCTCGGGTATTTCTTTTTCGTTTATCGCGTGGATCTTGCATTTGAAGACCGCCGCTTTGCCCGCGAGCTCTTTTGCGCCGTAGTCTTCCGGAAACGTGACGTTTACGTCAAATTCCTCGTCTATGGAATGACCCGCTACCTGATCCTCAAAGCCGGGGATGAAATGGCCGGAGCCGAGCTCAAGCGGCTGATTCTCAGCCGTGCCGCCCTCAAACAGCTCTCCGTCAACGGAGCCGGAATAATCGAGCGTTACGGTATCGCCGATCTTCGCCGGTCTGTCCGTTATCTCAACGGAACGGGCGTTGCGTTCCTGTACCGTTTTGATCTCTGATAAAACGGCTTCGTCCGTTACTTCGTTTATGACTTTCTTAACGGATATGCCCTTGTAGCCTTCGATCTTGACTTCGGGTTTGATATAGAACTTTGCGGATAACGTAAGTCCATCTTCGTTTAATTCAACGAGATCGAACTCGGGCTGAGATACCGGCTCAAGTCCGGATTCTTTAAGCGCGTCGGGATAAAGCGCGGGGATCATATCGTTTACGGCGTCCTCGTAGAATATGCCCGATCCGTACATCTTTTCGATAAAGTGCTGCGGCGCCTTGCCGGGACGGAAGCCCGGAACGGACAGCTTGGGCGCCTTGCGGCGATAAACGGCGGTGACCGCCTCATCAAACGTTTTTCTGTCGCAGCCGAATTCTATTACTCTTACGTTCTTCTCCGGCTCTGATACTGATTTAAAACTCATCTTTTTTATTTCCTTTCATATGTATACATATTATTTTTATCGTATCGTATTCATTTTACACATAAAGTGTATTTTGTCAATCATAAATAGTAAATATTTGTAAAATATTCAAACAAGAAGAGGTTTAAACGATAAATAATCGGCGGCGCCGTAGTAAAAATCTATGCCCATACAGTTTGTTTTCGGCGGTACGTCGTATTTTCCGTGTATGTGACCGTAGTAACAGCGGCGGACGCCGTACGAGAGCATAACGTCAATAAACTCTTCGCATTTATACGCGCCGAACACGGGCGGAAAGTGCATAAAAACGACTTTTTCTTTGTCATACTTCGATCCTGATTCAAGCGACGCTTTGAGCCTCGCCGTCTCACGCGCTATTATTTTCGCGCTGTCCGCCAGAGTTTCCGGTATCTCGCGCTCGTCCGTGTACCAGCCGCGGCTGCCGCAGATCACGACGTCGCCGCATTTGTACGCGTTGTTGCGCAGAAATTCGTATCTGAAGCCGTTTTCAAGGCAGAACTGCGTCATTTTTTTCAGGCTCTGCCAGTAAAAATCGTGATTGCCTTCAAGCAGTATCTTTCTGCCGGGCAGCTTGTTTATCAGGGCAAAATCCGGGTAAGCCTGATCAAGACTCATAGCCCACGAAAAATCGCCGCCGATGACGACCGTGTCTTCAGCCTTAACGGTATCCGACCAGTTCCGCACTGTTTTGTTTGTATAATCCTTCCAGCGCCCGCCGAAAACGTCCATTTTCTTTTCCGGATCGTTTTCGGAAAGATGCAGGTCCGCGATATAAAAAACCGACATTATTTCACCTTTATTATCTGAATAAACGATGTAAATGTGCCTATAATACGAAAAAAAGGAGGTTTATTATGGCACTTTTTAACGATGAGAAAAAACCGCTTAACGGTAAGCACATCAAGGGGATAACCTGCGACGTAAAAAACTGCGTGTATCACGACGGGGACGCGTACTGCACGGCTGACAGGATAGCCGTCGGCCCGACGTACGCAAGCTCCACGTCCGACACCGTCTGCGCGACGTTTCGTGCTAAACAGGGGATGACGACAATGTAGAATGCATAATTCAGGTAGGGGCGATCATCCCGCCGTAAGGCGGATTTCATCACCGCTGGTGATTTCATCGGCTATGCCGATTTCATCCGTTCCGAACAGGAACGGATTTCATTTTCCTCATCGCGCCCCCTCAATTTCAAAAGAAATTGCGGGAGGGGACAGGGGGTTTGGGGGTGTTGAGGGGTTCCCCGACGCGAACTTGAGAGCGTTGGGGGTTCACGAGAGGGGTGGGAAACCCCCAAAGAACGTCGCGAAGCGACACCTTATTTTCTGAATTCTTAATTCTTAAGCGAGTGTATCGGCGCGGGGATGCGTCCTCCGCGCGCTATGAATTTCGCCGGGGAGAGCGTGCTTATCTTCATTACCGGCGCGGCGCCGAGCAGGCCGCCGAAGGATACGCTGTCGCCCGCACGCTTTCCGTAAGCGGGGATTATCCTTACCGCGGTCGTCTTCGTATTGGCGACGCCTATCGAAATTTCATCCGCGATGAGCGCGCTTATAACGTCCTCTGACGTGTCGCCCGGAACGGCTATCATATCAAGACCTACGGAGCAGACCGCGGTCATGGCTTCAAGCTTTTCGATCGACAGCGCGCCGGCAGAAACCGCGTCTATCATCCCCGCGTCCTCGGATACGGGTATGAACGCACCTGACAGACCGCCTACGTGGGACGACGCCATAACGCCGCCTTTCTTTACCGCGTCGTTTAACAGCGCCAGAGCCGCGGTCGTGCCGCAGGCTCCGCACGTTTCCAAACCCATATCCTCCAAGATACGCGCGACGGAGTCTCCGACGGCGGGAGTGGGCGCGAGCGACAGGTCCACTATGCCGAACGGAACGTCAAGGCGTTTTGACGCCTCGCGCGCGACGAGCTGACCCATACGCGTTATCTTGAACGACGTGCGCTTTATCGTTTCCGCAAGCGTCGAGAAATCGCAGTCACCCGCTCTTTCTATAGCGGACGAAACGACGCCGGGGCCCGATACGCCGACGTTTATGACGCATTCCGCCTCGCCGGTACCGTGGAACGCGCCCGCCATGAAGGGGTTGTCCTCCGGTACGTTTGCAAATACGACGAACTTTGCGCAGCCTATGCAGTCGTTATCCCGCGTCAGATACGCGGCTTTTTTAATTATCTTGCCCATCATCGCGACGGCGTCCATATTTATGCCGGCTTTGGTGGAGGCGACGTTTACGGACGAGCAGACTTTGCCCGTCTGTGCAAGCGCTTCGGGAATTGACGCTATGAGCTTTTTATCCGCTTCCGTAAAGCCCTTCTGCACGAGCGCGCCGTAGCCGCCTATGAAGTTAATGCCGAGGGTATCGGCGGCGCGGTCAAGCGCTTTTGCAAAGTTTATATAATCTTCTTCACTGTATCTGCCGCCTATGAGCGACACCGGAGTAACGGACACTCGCTTGTTTATTATCGGTATGCCGTACTCTTTTTCTATCTGCTCCGCGACGGGTACGAGCCGTTCCGCTTTTTTCGTTATCTTTTCATAAACGCGCTCCGCGGCTTTTTTCGGATCGTCGGAGGCGCAGTCAAGCAGGGATATGCCCATCGTGACCGTTCTTATGTCAAGGTTTTCCTCCTTGACCATATTTATTGTTTCAAGAATATCCTTTGTGTTGATCATAGCTTAAATCCTGTGCATTGAATCAAATACGTCCTCGTGCATCGTGCGCACGTCAAGGCCGTTCTGTTTGCCTAAATCAGATAAAACGTCAACGAACGACGTGAACGGGACGGTGAGACCATCTATGTCAACGACCATTATCATGGCGAAATACTCGGATAAAACGCTCTGCGAGATATCCACGATATTTGCGTGATATTCAGAACATACCGCGCTCACCTTTGCTATAATTCCGACGCTGTCGCGTCCGACAACAGTTATAACAGCTTTCATATAACACTCCGATTTTATAAAATTCATGTTATTATATCATAATAAAATGAACATTTCAAGCTTTTTATCATTGACTTTTGCGTGTTTTTGTGGTATGATATATAATAATTTCAAAGGAGCGACATTTTTATGAGCGATTCGGAACAGTCAACGAATTTTGCCGAGTATTCGTACGAAAAGGCGATAACCGGAAAAGACAAGGCGCACCGCGCGCTTTACATAACAGGCATAGTTTTCATAATGATACTGCCTATCCTTATAGCGGTCATATTCCACATTTATTTCATAATCTACGTGATGCCTCTCGTGCTTATCTTAGGCGTTCCGCTTGCAAAGTTCTTTTTCAGATATCTGCAGAACGAATATAAATACACGGTAGACCGCAGCAGCTTCAAAATGGAGCTTATCCACGGCAAGGCAAAGCCTAAGCTGCTTTATGAAACGGACGTCAAGGATATGCTCTTCGCCGTGCCGGCAACAGAGGAAAACAAACAGAAATACGCGTCCTTCGGCGTTGACAAAACGGTATACTGCTGTGTAAGCGAGACAAGCCCGGACCTTTATATCACAGCTTTTAAAGACAATACGGGAAAAACCGTGCTTATGTATTTTGAGGGCAGCAAAAAGGCTCTTAAAATAATGAACTACTACAACAAAAACGTGGAAGTAAGCCAGGATCTCAATCATTAAAACGTTTCGTCTTTCATATGATTAAAAAAAACATATGGGAGGCGTTTATGAAAAAAGTATTTATCACCTTATTTGCAGTTTTGCTGACTGCCGTTTTATGCTCCTGCGGCGCCGTGCCGGACAGGATAACCTTGTCAAAGGCTCTGCGCGGACCGTACAGGGCGGATATCGCCGTATCAGACGGGGACGGAGTTTACACCGCCGTGGTATCGTACGACGGCGACACCACGTCTTTTGAGTTTTCCGAGCCCGCGCTTTTATGCGGCATCAGCTACGGCTTCACGCGGGAAAAAAGCTACATGATCTATAACGACTTAACGATACCGTTTGACGTTAAAAACGCACAGGACAAAATATCAACCGGAGTTACCGTATGGAAAAAACTGCTCTCCGCCGACGGAGAGTACACGGTGCGCCGCGCCGGCGAGCAGTACGTTATGAGCGACGGAAAAACGGAATACCGCTTTGACGCGGCGACAAACCTGCCCGTTTGCATAAAAAGCGGAGATATAACCATAACTTTTACGGATTTCAAGGTAAAAAATGATCAAACACCCTAAAGTGCTTGCCGAAATATCAAAGGCGGCGCTGAAAAACAATTATGAAATAATGAAAAAACACACCGGCATGGAGCAAATCTGCGTAGTCAAGGCGGACTGCTACGGTCACGGCATAGAATGCGCCGGCGTGTTTTATGAGTGCGGCTGCCGCGTCTTTGCCGTTTCCGGTACGGACGAGGCGCTTGAGCTGCGCTCATTTTTCAATGAGCAGAACGTCCGTCCCGATATACTCATATTCGGCTACGTCGACCCTGAAAACGTGCCGGAGCTTATCGATAACGACATAGTCTGCGCGGTATTCAGCCTCGATTATGCAAAGCTTTGCGCGGAAAACGTACCGTCGGGCAAAAAGCTCCGCGCACACATAAAAATAAACAGCGGTATGAACCGCATAGGCTTTGACGAAGACGGGATTTCCGACGCGCTGTACGTTTCGCGTATGCCGGAGCTTAAATGCGAGGGGATATTCACGCATTTCGCCTGCGCGGACGCCGAAGAAGAAGAACCGACGCTTTTACAGATAAAAAGATTCGACAACGCCGTATCGTACCTAAAAGAAAACGGCGTTGAATTCAGTCTTATACACGCGTACAACAGCGCGGCGAGCATAAGATTTGCACCGAAATACGACGCGGTTCGCTCCGGTATAGTGCTCTACGGTCTTCAGCCGTCCGACTGCTGTAAAATCGACGGTCTGATCCCCGCGATGACGCTTAAAACGAACGTCGCGCAGGTGCATCTGCTTAAAAAAGGCGAGCGCGTCTCATACGGCTGGGAATACGCGGCGGATCACGACGTCACGCTCGCAACGCTGCCTATCGGGTACGCGGACGGCTACATCAGAGCGTATAAAAGCGGTTACGCGCTGATACGCGGCAAACGCGCGCCTATCGTCGGCCGTATATGCATGGACCAGCTTATGGTGGATATCTCGGATATCGACGGCGTAAAATGCGGAGACGAGGCTGTGATGATGGGCGGCGGCGGTATATCGGCGGAGCAGCTTGCAGACGCCGCGAACACGATAAACTACGAGGTGACGTGCCTTATTTCAAAGCGCGTGGGAAGGGTACAACTATGAAGAGATCTTTTGCTCTTATAATTGCTTTGCTTCTGCTTCTCTGCTCCTGCGCGGGCGAGGTGCGGGAGGACACAACGGAAATACCCGAGGTGACGGCGGACGTCGATATACTTTTATCAGCCGCCGGATTTGAAACGCTTTACGACGGGGAGCTTGACGCGACGTGGGTATACCGTACTGATATAAACAGCGGATTTTTTACCCGCATACTCGTTTATAAAGACGGCAAGACGTCGCTCCGGCTGATCTGCACCGACGCCGGCTCGTTTGAATATAACGGAAAAACGTATGATATAGAAAGCGGCGACACGTCGGCGGACGCCGATCTTACCGATATTCTGCGGAAAATCGCCGGCGGCGAAAGCTGCCGCGTGGGCGGACGAGAGATAACGGACAAGGAGCGTGCCGCGCTTGACAGCGTGATCAAGCTCTGCGACGCGTCGTACGGCGCCTCAAATACAGCGGAAACAAAGCCGGAAAAGACCGCGCCGGAGACGGACGAGGAAGGAAACCGGATCTTTGACAACGGCAGTTTTTCAATAAAATACCCCGCCTCGTTTGAAGCGGTATACGATAACGGCAGTCTGACGCTCGTATCCGGGGAGGGCAAACAGCGCACGGTAAGCGTTTTATATGTCAAAACAAAGTTTTCCCCCTCCTTGGCGGACAAGGACGCCGCCAGAATGAGCGTGACCGAACAGGGCGGAAAACTCATATCGGAAATATCGGAGACAACTTTGAGCGGGAAGACCGCTTACAAATACAAATATGAGCTTGACGGCGTATTTATAACGCAATACTTTGCGGACGGCGGAGAGGGAACGTATATACTTACCGCCGGAACGTACGAAATATCCGATCTTATACCGGATAACGTCATCTCAACGTTTAAGATAAAACAGGAGGCGGAATAATGCTTTTATCAACGCAGACGGCGCGCCTGCAGTCAAAATTCGGATACGAACAGGCGATAAAAATGCTTGCCGCGGCAGGTTACGACGCGTACGATATGTCGTTTTTTCACCCTTTATCTTCCGACGACCCGCTTTATTCCGAAAATTTCATAAAATACGCGGAGAGTCTGCGCAAAATCGCCGATGAAGCTGGTATAGTATGCAATCAGGCGCACGCGCCTTTCCCGTCAAGCACGCAGGAGCGAGGTCAGGACGAGCCTATATACAAAAGCATACTCCATTCAATAAAGATCGCGTCGATCCTCGGCGCAAAGAATATAATAGTCCATCCGAAACAGCATATGCCGTACCGGCAGAACGCTGAACTATTGAAAAAGATCAATATTGAGTTTTATAAAAGCCTTATCCCGTACTGTGAGGAATTCAATATAAACGTCGCGGTCGAGAATATGTGGCAGATGAATCCGATAGGAAATAACACGATAGTGAACAGCACCTGCGCCAGAGTCGAGGAATTCTGCGAATACATAGACGAAATAGGAAGCGACCGCGTCGTCGCCTGCCTTGACATAGGTCACGTTTCGCTTTGCGGCGAGGATATGAGCGTTATGATAAGAGGCTTGGGCAAGCGGTTAAAAGCCCTGCACGTTCACGACACGGACGGATACAGGGATCTGCACACGCTTCCCTTCACCGCAAGCAATGATTTTTCGCTTGTTATGAAGCTGCTTGCGGAAATTGATTATGAAGGCGATCTTACGTTTGAGGCGGACAGTTTCTTTAAGAATTTCCCGTTATCCATGTATCAGGACGTTGCAAACTTTATGCAGATAACAGGGCGTCAGCTTATAAAGATGTTTGAAGAGAATAAAGCGAAATAAAATTAAACCGTAAAGCGCAAAACCGGGCGGTCGTAGCGATCGCCCGGTTTTCATATATCCGTTTTAAAGTTCCGATTCCGGCGACTCTATGATGATCGCCGTGTGCGTATGCTCCTCAAGCTCCAGTATATACGTATCGGACATATCGTCATCCGTATAACCGTTCTCAGATACGAGCGCCATATAATAATCGTAATATACCTTTGCGATAAGTCCTTTTGAATACTGTTCTTCATAGTATTCCGTATATGAGTTTTTCGCAGTCTCATCCAAAAAGCTGAGTTTTGTCGTATTGCCCGTTATCGTGCACGACACCTGTCTGCCGTTTTGCGTGTACGTTCCCTCGTAAACGTCGGATACGATGCAGTCGCCGAAATCGTTTTCATCCCGTTTCAGATCTTCATGATACATGCGGCAGGATCCGTCGTTTTCAAGCACGAGCGTATAGCCGTTTTCTGTTATATAATACTCATTTTCCGATAAAGTCATATCGGTCAAAAGATAGTACGCCTTCTTCTCTTCCCTGTCAAGCACGGCTTTTGTTACGGTAGACGCCATCTCGCCGAGCCATGAGCTTTCGGCCACGTCCGCCGCGCCGCCGGAAAATCCGCCGTTTGCGGCTTTCTTTATAATTTCGTAAGTCGCGCCGTCAATTACGCCCATAAGATACGTGTTTTTTGTGGAGGAAAGAAACGTTTCCTTATTTTCGGCGTTGTCAAAGCTGATCGTTAAGCTTAATCTTTCCGGTATAAGTTCAAGATCCGCGCCGGATTCGTCAACACGGTACGCGCCTTCTTCAGTTATTGAATTGTACACGTTAATCCCCGAGCTGCCGTCCGTATACTTCATTTCAGTGCTGTATTTTCCGTTCTCATAAAGTCTTAACGTGCCTTTATATTCATATGCGTTGAACGTCGGATCGTATACGTCGTACGTTTCGGTGTTTTCCGGTGCCGGCTCCGTCCCGGTCGCCGCGTCCGTTTCAGTCTCGGTCTCGGTTATCTGTTCCGTCTCCGTCTCCGTTTCCGTTTCCGTCTCTGTCTCATCCGGAACGGATCCTTTGTCCGTCGTCACCTCTTCCGTTTCCCGTGCGGTCACGGTATCCGTGGAATCAGGCTCTTTTACGCACGAAAACAATGTCAATATCAAACATAAAACAATAGTTAAAGCTGTGATCCTTTTCATTTTTCCTCCGATAAAACAGTTATCTCAAACTATCCGCATACGTTTGAAGCGTCCGCGCCGTTTACCGGTATTATTTTAGCATTTTTTATTTCCGATTGCAATCATATATATGGGTATATTTTGTGAACATTAGCAAACGCAGAACGATTAAGAAAAAACCGGCGGAGGATAATACTTCCGCCGGTGATATTCAAAACCGGTTTATGCACTTACGTATCTGAAAAGCGCCACGACGTCCTTGTTGTCTGCTGCACCGTCGTTATTGAAATCGTATACGGTCTCGTCTTCAAGCTTTTCCGTGCCGGAAAGGCGGTTGATCCGCTTTACTGCCGCAGTCTTTCAAGCGCTTCCTTAAGACCGCCGATCTCGTCTATCAGTCCGTATGAGACGGCTTCGCCGCCGTCAATTATCGTGCCCGTGTCGGACGCGAGCTCGTCCGTGTCGAACATCAGCTTTTTGAGCGTAATTTCGTCTATTCTGCTGTGTGCGACGATAAAGCCGTTTATTCTCTGCTGCATACGCTTGAAATACGTGAAGCTCTGCTCCACACCGAGAACGAGTCCGTTGTATCTTACCGGGTGTATAGTCATCGTAGCGGACGGTACGATGAACGACCGGTCAGCCGCTACCGCGAGCGGCACGCCTATAGAATGGC
>DBWC01000108.1:3678-4095 GCA_002308615.1 Clostridiales bacterium UBA1248 | reverse complement strand
AGCTCCGCTATCGCAAGCCCCGCCTCAACGTCGCCGCCGACGGTGTTAAGCAGAAACAAAACGCCTAAGACGTCGTCGGACTGCTCGCATTCTACGAGCTTCGGTATAAGCTCCTCGTATCTCGTCGCCTTCTGCCCCGCTCCGAGCGAGTAATGCCCCTCGACCTGGCCGGATACGGTTATGCATTCAACGCCTTTAAGCGGGTTTATATCGTCCGCTTTTTCGGTTTTTATATCTTCTTTTATCTCTTCCATACAAATATCCTCCGTATCTATTCTATTTTTTACAAATTGTTTTTTTTTATTCATTGAAAAAAATACTCAAATGGCGTTATAATACGTTGAATATAATAAATTAAAGGAGCAACATAATGAAAAAAATTCTTGTTGAGACTTCCGCAAGACACGTACATCTTAC
>DBWC01000108.1:743-3531 GCA_002308615.1 Clostridiales bacterium UBA1248 | reverse complement strand
CGCAAGGATACCCAGGTCGAGATCTCCCTGACGGACGCCCGTACGCTCGGCGTTGAGGCGAAGGTTCGTGAGAGCGGAGATATAGACGGCACAGCCGGCATCAAGCTCGTTGGCCCGTGCGGTGAGGTCGATATAGAAAAAGGCGTTATAGCCGCAAAACGTCACATACACATGACGCCCGAGGACGCAGCCGAATTCGGCGTAGCGGACAAGCAGATCGTTAAAGTAATAATTGAAAACGACGTAAGAACCACCGTTTTCGGCGACGTTGTCGTAAGAGTAAGCCCGAAATTCGCGCTTGCGATGCACATCGACACCGATGAATCGAACGCCGCCTGCGCTTTCGGCACCTGCTACGGCAAGCTCTTGAAAGAGATAAACGTAAATAATTGTATTGAAAGGATATAAAGATATGAGCAAGGTAAGTGAATGCCCCTACGCTATGAGCAGCGAGGTGCAGAATCAGTACAAGGTCACAAAGGGTTGTGACCACGGCCCCGCTCCGATCCCGGAAGAGGGCAAGTGGATACAGGCAAAAGAGATATCCGACATATCGGCTTACACGCACGGAGTGGGCTGGTGCGCTCCTCAGCAGGGCGCCTGCAAGCTCTCGCTGAACGTCAAAAACGGTATAATCGAGGAAGCTCTCGTTGAGACTATCGGCTGCTCCGGTATGACTCATTCCGCGGCTATGGCAGCGGAAATTCTCCCCGGTCTGACCGTAATGGAGGCTCTCAACACAGACCTCGTATGCGACGCTATCAACACCGCTATGAGAGAGCTGTTTTTACAGATCGTCTACGGACGTTCGCAGTCCGCGTTCTCAGAGGGCGGTCTCGTAATAGGCGCAGGTCTTGAAGACCTGGGCAAAGGCGAGCGCAGCATGGTCGGTACGATGTACGGCACCAAGGAAAAAGGCGTGCGTTATCTTGAGATGACTGAAGGCTACTGCACGAGAATGGCGCTCGATGAAAACAACGAGGTCATAGGATATGAATTCGTTTCTCTCGGCAAGATGACAGACTTCATCAAAAAAGGTCTTGAACCGAATGAAGCGTATGAAAAAGCAAAGGGTCACTACGGCAGATTCGCTGTTGAGGACGGAGCGGTCAAGTATATAGACCCGCGCAAGGAATAAGGAGGAGATAAAATGGCTAATTTTGAAGGATATGAGAGACGCGAAGCGAAAATCTTAGGCGTTTTGAAGGAATACGGCATCTCCTCGATAGACGAGTGCAAAAAGATATGCGATGAAAAGGGTATCGACCCCTACACGATAGTACAGGAAACACAGCCGATCTGCTTTGAGAATGCAAAGTGGGCTTACACCGTAGGCGCGGCTATCGCAATAAAGACAGGATGCAAAAAGGCTGCTGACGCGGCGGCTATGATAGGCGTAGGCCTGCAGAGCTTCTGCGTACCCGGCTCCGTTGCCGAAAACAGAAAAGTAGGCCTCGGCCACGGCAACCTCGGCAAAATGCTTCTTTCGGAAGAGACCGAGTGCTTCTGCTTCTTGGCAGGACACGAATCCTTTGCGGCGGCTGAAGGCGCTATCAAAATAGCCCTTAACGCCAACAAGGTAAGAACAAAACCGCTCCGCGTTATATTGAACGGTCTCGGCAAGGACGCGGCGTATATAATCTCGCGTATAAACGGCTTCACGTACGTAAAGACGGAATTCGATCCGTACACGGAAACAGTCAAAGTCGTTGAGAGAGTTCCTTTCTCAAAGGGTCCGAGAGCCGCGGTCAACTGCTACGGCGCGGACAACGTTCCGGAAGGCGTCGCTATAATGAAGCTTGAAAACGTCGGCGTTTCCATCACCGGTAACTCCACCAACCCGACGAGATTCCAGCATCCCGTTGCCGGCACGTACAAGAAATGGTGCGTGGAAAACGGCAAGAAGTACTTCTCCGTCGCATCCGGCGGCGGCACGGGCAGAACGCTTCATCCCGATAACATGGCGGCGGGTCCGTCCAGCTACGGCATGACCGATACGATGGGAAGAATGCACAGCGACGCTCAGTTCGCCGGCTCCTCCTCCGTCCCCGCCCACGTNNATGGTCGGCGCGACTGTCGCCGTCGCGGTCGCCGTCGAAGAAGCGATGAAATAATTTATAAAGGTATAAATAAAAGGCCGCAAATGCGGTCTTTTATTTATGTTGTCGGTAGGGGCGAGCATTGCTCGTCCGTTTTTCGCCCGCAAAAAAGCCCCGTTGAGATCAACGGGGGGATGGTGGGGTTTGGGGCGGTATAGGGGTTCCCCATTGCGAACTCGTGAGCAATGGGGGTTCCCGTAAGGGGGCGGGGGCAAATTGTCAAGTCAAGTGCAACAAAAAATTTGTTTAGGTGAACGATAATTGAGGCAGGCTCTCGGACGTGAATTTATCAAATCAACGACACGATCAACGTCAGATTGAGAGATGTTACGGAAATCAAAGCCTTTAGGGAACCAAAAACGAAGCAGTCCGTTCATGTTTTCATTTGAACCTCTTTGCCACGGTGAATGAGGATCAGCAAAATATACTGTAGTATCAAGTTCTTTTTCAAATTCACGGAATAATGCAAACTCGGAACCGTTATCTAAAGTAATACTCTTTGGATGCGTGTCTTTGTAAGCTTGCAGTATTGCTGCTTTGAGCGTTTTACTTGAAAAGCTGTGTATAAGCACCGCGATAAGGTATCGAGAGCGCCTGTCAACTAATGTTAGCAAGCCTCCTTTTCCGGGAGAACCTCTTAATGTATCTCCCTCCCAGTCTCCGGGTCTTATTCGCTGCTTAATTGCTTC
>DBWC01000108.1:0-657 GCA_002308615.1 Clostridiales bacterium UBA1248 | reverse complement strand
GGAGTAATTCCGCCAAACGATCCGTTTTTAACAGCTCTGTATATCGTTGCAAAAGATATTCTGTTATTAACGTGTTTTACGTTCCATTTTTTTGAAATCAATTCAGGAGACCAATATTTTTTAAGTCCTTTGCGAATAAACCGATATATATTAGAGTTCGGTTTTATTCTTGCTCTGCGAACGCTTCTTTTCCTGCGGTTTTTGTAGAGATATATAGCATCTATTGCCGTATATTCTCCTGTCTTGCTTTGATTTCTATTTAATTCTCGGTATATGCTGCTCCTATCTCTATTAAGGCTTTTTGCAATTTCAGAAATTTTTATTCCTTTTTTTCGCATTACCTCTAGACAAATTCGTTCTTCTGGTGTAAAATGAGTATACGGCTTCATTTTGTCCTCCGTGCATTATGTTTGTGTGGGAACTTCATTTTACACCTTGGACATCTTGAAGTCAATATTTATTTTTGTTGCACTTGATATTATAGCATGCCCCCCCACCGTCCGCCGGCTGATTTTAATTCATTGACAAGTAAAATTTACAGGATAAAAAGGCTGTCTGATCTTCCTGTTTTTCGAAGACCCGACAGTCTTTTTTATTCCTTTGTGTTGCGGCTTTAGCCGCGCCGGCGGCGTCCCCGGCAAATTGTCAAGTCAAGTG
>DBWC01000047.1 GCA_002308615.1 Clostridiales bacterium UBA1248 | reverse complement strand
TGCCGGTTCTTTCTGCAAATATGTAGTCGTCGTTCAGCGGATCGTATACGTCGGCTGTATCCGAGCCGATATCAACGTAAATCTTTTTATCTCTGTTTTCCGCGTTGACGAGGAGCAGATTGCCGTTTCTGTAAAGCGCGGCGACGCCTTTGTGATCTCCGCCGACCTTGAACGGCTTGCCCTCGGACTGCGCGGCGGCAACGGCGTCCTCTATACCTAAACAGATTATCGCATCAGTGTCCTCCGCCGTAAAACCGCAGTCCTCCGCGAAATATACGTGTACTCCGTCAAGTCTCATGCGCGAAATTATCTCTTTTTCGCGGTCGGATAACGTGCAGGGCGGTATCAGAAGCGACTCAAAGAACACGCCGTTATAAAGCGGCATATCTATAAAACCCTCGGACGTGTCGGAGTGTTCAAGCAATTCAAGATCGACGAAATGATAAACAGCCTGATTGTCGTTAAGCTCCTTTACAGTCCTCATAAGTCCGTCGGCGCAGGCGTTCTTTATCTTTACCATATCTTTGTCCTTATTCAGACCGTCTATATTCGTTGTTGTGTTCTCGGCTATCGTATTGTAGGGATAATATAAAGCTATGGACGTAAAATCTTTGCCGCGCATATTCTCATCCACTGCGCCGATACAGCGGTTGTATTTGTTGTATTTCTCCGGCTCCATTATATTTTCGCCGTAGTAGGACGTGAACGTGTCAACGCCGAAAGCGTACTGCAAAAGCTGTGAGCAGAGCATCTGATCGTCAGTAACGTTTCCGCCCTGCGCGTGCGCCGATACCTCGCTCATAACGTGCTCTCTGCCGTAGTTCACGGCGACGGACGAGACGAGCTTCGGCGTGAACGCCATATCGTATACCGTTTCGGGTATCGACTGGAGCATATCTATGCCGGGATAATGCATATGACGGAGAAGCGAAAAGAAATTGCCCTCAAACATCGGGTGAAGCCTTATATCGTCCTCAAGCAGGATGTGACCGGAGAAGGGCAGACCGACGGAATAACAGTAGTCGGAGATCTGTTCAAAGTACGCCTGCTCGACAAGACGGCTCATCTCCGTATACCACGCGGAGCGCACCTCGCGCGCCTGTTCCGTATCGACGCCGAAAAGATAAATAAGGCAGTCGTAAATGTTTATGCCGTATTTCGTCATAAGACGGTTGTCTATGTTTTTGCCCCACGTCGTCATCGGGTACATCGGCAGCGTGTCGTCGTATTCGTCGTGAACGCGCGGCGGATAAAGCCCGGCGTTAAGATATACGCCCATAAGCGACGGCTCGTCCGTGAACATAGCCTCTATAAGCCCGTTTTCTCGCTTGTTGCCGGCGTATTCGCTCTTACATCTTTTCGTATATTCTTCGTAAGTATTTTTTATAAACGCTCTGACCGCGTCGTGGTTCGTTATGTCTATGTAGCGGCGGCATTCGCAGACGTTATGCTCGGCGTGCGTGCCCTCGTAAACGTGCTTTTTGATAAAATACGCGGCGAACAAAAGACCGTTCGTATCGTTTTTTACGGTCAGATCATCCTTTTTTCCGTAAACGTCATAGCGTTTGTACGCTCTTTCCGCGTCAAGCTGCGAGATGTCCTCGCTTTTGACTTTGTAAGTCGCTGCGGCGAGCGCGAACTCGTGCCCGCGCGGAAATTCAAAAGTACAGCTTTCGCCCGGTTTTATGAAAGCGTGGAGCATTACGACGGCGCGCGCTTCGAAATCCGGATTTTCTTCTATCGTAAGACCGCCCGCGCCTCCGCTCGGATATCCGTCCTCGTCGTACAGCCACACGCGCATATCGTTTTCCTTCGCCTGCTCTAATACTATATCAAAAACGCGCCATAAATGCTCGTTTTTAAGATAATCGCGGAAAGCGACGTTCGTCACGATACCGCCGAAGCCTTTTTCTTTAAGCGCCAAAAGGCGGTTTTTTATTTTGTCGCGTATCTCGTCCTCCGGCATATCGTCCGGAAAATCAAAACCGTGCACAATTTTTAACGGAAGCTCGTATTTCGTCATTTTTTCGCTCCTTTTCAGTATTTCTTTAAGATCATTTTTTCGTACGGCTGTTTTTGATCAAAGCAAAGTCCGTACATCCCGCCGTCCTGTATGAAAAGCAGAAGGCAGCCGTCGTATTTATTCGTTTCCTCGGTCACGGCGTTTACCGTCACGCCGGTAAACTGAGCGTATGGCGTTTCCTTTGACGTATCCTGAAGTCCGAAGTATACGGTGTCGTTTGCGATGCGCACCTCCTCGCGGCTTATATACGAGTCTTCGTCGAGCGTCACAACGTCGCGCACATCGCTGTCGGAATATGCGAATACCGCCACGCGCTCGTCGCCCTGCGCGGATATGTAGTACATCGCGTAAAGACCTGTGCCGTAATCGTGGTCCGCCATATATACGAGCGCCGCACCGTACGGAAGCGGCTTTTCGCGGACGAGCTCGTTCGTCGTCAGGTCGTACGTTTTAAGCGTCGTTCTGTTGCCGTCCACCACGCCGCAGGTAAGATAACCGGAGCGCTCCGAGATGAACGTGCAGGAGCTTCCGCCGGTCATATCGTTTTCCGTAAAATCATAGCTTTGATATTCGGTAAGCTCTTTGTTCTTTACGGAATATTTCATAACGCGGCATCTGCCGAGAAGATTTGATTTTGTAAGATAATAAACGCAGTCATCGAAAATAACGATAAAGCGCGTCTGTATCTCGGTATCCTCGGAAACGGTCTTTTTGTAAGGCGAATGGACTTTATTGTTGTTTTTCGTGTCTATTATCTTTAAAGCGTAACTGACGCTGCCGTCGCTGTACGTCGTAAGCTCGTAAAACGCTATAAGCCCGTCGCCCGCCGTGATCTCGTACGTCAGAACACCGTCCGGTAAAGAATAAACCGTCGTAAGCTCGCCGTCCGGCTTGTCCGCCACGGCAACTGCCGTATCGGATTCGTCGTACCGGCGCAGAAGTACGGCGTATCTTGTATCGTCCTTCAAATCAGGATAAAGCCGGCTCATATGAGACGGTATCTGTCCCTGCGTATCGTATACGCGGACGGTATTTTCCGCCTGCCCGCATGCGCAAAGCGTCAGAGCAAGCAAGGCGAGTATTATGCAAAGATATTTTTTCAAGGTTTACTACCTCCGTTTGAATAAGTATAGCAGAATATAAAGTATAAGTCAATAAAAATAAAGTAAATAATGGCTTTTTTGTGCGGATAAAAAAGCGGGCGATAGATGATCGCCCCTGCGATTGACCGGATTTTATTTTTAATATTAACCCATATTTGTTTAAAATAACTGTTGAAATAACGTCTGATAAGTGATAAAATATAAGAAAAAGGAGGACCTTGCGTATGTATAATCAGGTTTTAGTCACCGTTTTGAACAAAATAGAGCTTCTTGATAAGCTGTTGGACGAATTTGAAGCTGTCGGCGTAAGCGGCGCGACGGTCGTAAGCTCCGTCGGTATGGCGCACGCGCTGGCGGAAAAAGAGGAGAGTCATTTCATAAGCAGCTTCCGCGCGTTTTTTGACGTCAGTCATTCAGAATCGAAAACCATATTCATAGTCTGCTCCGACGAGATGGCGGAGAAAGCGAAAGACGCGGTGCGTAAGATCGTCGGCGATCTTGACAAGCCTGACAGCGCGATTATGTTCTCCGTTCCCCTGCTTTATATCGAGGGGATCTCTCACGGCGAATGAAAGGAAGCGATACCGTTGCAGCTCAATTCTTTATTATATTTAGGTATTTTACTTATCGCGGGTCTGCTCTGCGGCAGGCTCGTAAAGCTGATAAAGCTTCCGAACGTCACGGGGTATCTGATAGCGGGTCTCGTGCTCGGTCCGTACGTTACAAAAGTAATCCCACTTGACGTTATAAACGATTTCAGCGTCATATCGGATATGGCGCTCGCTTTCATAGCGTTCACTATCGGCTGCGGCTTCAAGCGTTCGTATTTGAAAAAAGTAGGCATGACGCCGGTCATTATCGCGATATTCGAGTCGCTTTTCGCGGTTTTTGCCGTTCAGGGCGTGCTTTTGGCGATCGGTACCGATCCGCAGTTAGCGGTTATTTTAGGCGCGATAGCCGCGGCAACGGCTCCGGCGGCGACGCTCATGGTCATAAAGCAGTACGGAGCGAAAGGCCCGGTCACGGACACGCTTGTCTCCGTCGTCGCGCTTGACGACGCGGTGGCGCTCACGGCTTTCTCCGTCTGCGTTGCGATAGCCTCCGTCATCGGCGGCGGGAAATTCGAGGCAAAAACGATCTATATGCCGCTTATAGAGATCTTCGGCGCGCTGATTTTAGGCGCGGCTTGCGGAGTTATATTCAAGCTGCCGCTTAGATTCTTTAAAAAAGCGAGCAACAGACAGATAATCACGGTAGGCATAGTTTTCGCGTGCGCGGGTATCGCAAATCTGCTCGGCTGGTCGTCGCTTTTGGCGTGTATGGCGTGCGGCGCGGTGTTCTGCAACGTGTCAAGCGAATCGGACAGCATACTCTCCGTCGCTGACGGCGTAACGCCAGCTTTGTATCTTCTGTTCTTTGCGACGAGCGGCGCGGCGCTGAATATAACGATCTTGCCGCAGATAGGAGTTATAGGCGTTATCTACGTGCTTGCAAGAGTTGCCGGCAAGATAGGCGGCGCGTGGCTCGGCGCGGTGATAATGAGAGCGCCTAAGACCGTGCGCAGATTTTTAGGTCCGGCGCTCGTGCCGCAGGCGGGCGTTGCTATCGGTCTTACGCTCGTTGCGCAGACCGCGGCGCCGGCGTACGCCGAACAGATACGCGCGGTCGTACTCTGCGCGACGCTCATATACGAGCTCGTCGGTCCGGTAATAACAAAGCTTACTCTCAAAGGCGCGGGTGAGATCACCGAAACGGCAGGCCGGCGCAAAAAAGCGCTGACGAAATAAAAACGGCTTTTCCGGCTGTCAAGAGCCAGCCCGGATCTTTGATTATACATACAAAACCAAAATGTTCGGCTGACAAGTTGACAAAAAACGCTGTATATGATATAATGGACAAAATTATTATTTGGAGGAAAACAATGAAAAAAGCAATAGTCTTTATACTGATCTTCACTCTGTCCGTATTACTTGTTTCCTGCGGTGGAAACAACGCCGAGACTGAAACGGAAGTTCAAAGCGTTTCCGCTGCCGAATCAGATACCGTTTCTGAGACGGAAACCGTGACAGAAACCGAAACGGAAGCTGCGACCGAAAAGGAAACCGTGACAGAAACCGAAACGGAAGCTGTGACGGAAGCGGAAACCGAAACTGAAGCCGCGACGGAGACCGAGGCCGCGACGGAAGCCGCGACGGAGACCGAGACCGCGGCGCCTTCCGGCGAAAAAGATCCCGACACGTGGCTTTGCGAAGCCGGCAACTGGTTCCCGACGGGCTGGTGGATGGGTCCCGTTATCAATCCCAACGTTCCCGAATGGAGCATAGACGCAAACTTCATCACCCCCAACGCGTTTGACGGTTTCGTAATGGCTTGCTACGCCGGTGTCGAGCCTTCCGCAACGCTTACGGTAAGCCTGCTTGACGACAACGGCGACGAGCTTGAATCGCAAAAGATCGAGATTATAGGCGACCATGAAAACGACGCCAACGGCTTTGTTCAGGTAAACTTCAGCAAAGCGTATCAGAAGGGTACTTACACGATAAGCTTCATTTTTGTTGAAGGATCTTACTTCGTACTCGGCTCCGCCGACGAAGGCGACGCTATCGTAAGCGTTTCCGGAAACGCCAACGTAAACGAAACAACGCTTCCCGCTCCGGCGATAGCGCTTTGCGGTGCAGTCCCTCCGGCAAAATAAGAGAATATACGTATAACCGGTTTTGACCCGATAATAAATACACGACCCGCCCGTTTCCCGCTGCCCGCGTTCTTGTATGAGCAGACGGAGACATAGGCGGGTCGCGGACAAAAGAAATGAAAAAACCCGAAAAGGCTTAAAAATATGAGTATCCATATCATAAAAAGCGGCGATATTGAAATTTCCGTATCTTCATACGGCGCGGAGCTGCAGTCGCTTAAATACAAAGGCAGGGAATTCCTCTGGCAGGGAACCGCTCCGTTCTGGCGCGACCGCGCCCCGAATATCTTTCCGTACGTTGCCCGTCTGTGGGAGAAAACGTATTATTACGGCGGCAGAAAATACAGCCTGCCCATACACGGATTCATAAAATACAACGAACTTTCGCTTGACGGTCCGACCGGTTCGTCCTTAACTTTTTCGTTTAAAAAAGCCGATCTGAAGGACGGCTCGTATCCTTTTGAATTTGCGTACGCGGTAAAGTTTGAGATACGCGGCGATACGGTCAAGGTCGTATACACCGTCAAAAACAACGACGGCCGCGCGATGTATTTCGGCATAGGCGGTCATCCGGGCTTCAACGTGCCGCTTACAGACGGGTTGTCGTTTGAAGATTACGCGGTTTACTTTGATAAAGGCGTGACGCCGCAAAGAGCGCTTTTCAGCGACGACTGCTTTTTCAAGGGCGCGTTTGAACCGTTCGAACTGACAGACGGACGCATAGACCTTAAGCATTCGCTGTTCGATTCGGACGCTGTCGTTTTGAAGAACTGCGGCGGCTACGTCACGCTTCGCCCTAAAACCGGCGGGTACGGCGTTAAAGCGTCTTTCGGCGATTTTCCGTATCTCGGCTTATGGCACACGACCAAAAGCGAGGCGCCGTTTTTATGCATCGAGCCGTGGTCGTCGCTTCCTGCAAAAGAAAACGAGATAACGGACATAGAAAAGCAAAAGGATCTTATAAGCCTTGAGCCCGGCAAAACTTACACGGCGGGATTTGAGATCACGCCTGGGATATTCTGAGCGCAGGACCGACGCTTCGGCGTTTGACAATATTCTTTTTAATTCTATTGACTTATAACCGAGATTGTGATATTATAACCTTAATAAAACCGTAAAGGATAAAAGAAAATGATAGGAACAAACAACGTATCGCTTCAGTTCGGCGGGCGCACGCTTTTCGCAGGAGCCGATCTGCAGTTCACGCGCGGCAACTGCTACGGCGTAATAGGCGCGAACGGCGCGGGAAAATCAACGTATTTAAGGATCCTTTCAGGCGAGCTTGAGCCGACTAAAGGCGAGGTTTATAAAACGCCTAACGAGCGTCTGTCGGTGCTGAAACAGGACCACTACGCTTATAACGACTGCACGGCTCTGCGCACGGTGCTGCTCGGCAATCCGGAGCTCGTAAAAATAGCCGACGAGCGCGACGCGCTTTATTCAAAAGAGGAAATGACGGAGGAGGACGGCGTAAGAGCCGGCGAGCTTGAGGAAAAATACGCCGAGCTCGGCGGTTATACCTCCGAATCCGACGCGGAAATACTGTTGAACGACCTCGGTATAACCGACGAATATCACTATACTGTCATGTCTGAGCTTACTGATTCGCAGAAAGTGAAAGTGCTTTTGGCGCAGGCGCTTTTCGGCAATCCCGATATACTTCTGATGGACGAGCCGACGAACGGTCTTGATCTGGTGACGGTCAACTGGCTTGAGGATTTTTTAGCCGAGCTTGACAGCACGGTCATAGTCGTATCGCACGACAGACACTTTTTAAACAACGTCTGCACGCATATAGTCGACGTTGATTTCGGTAAGATAACGATGACCGTAGGCAACTACGATTTCTGGTTTGAATACACGCAGATACGTCAGCGCCAGATGAGAGAGCAGAACAAGAAGAACGAGCAGAAGGCGAAGGAACTGCAGGAATTCATCCAGCGCTTCTCCGCAAACGCGTCGAAGTCAAAACAGGCAACGTCAAGAAAGAAACTGCTTGAATCGATCAACCTGTTCGATATGCCCGTATCGTCGCGCCGCTTCCCGTTCATCAGCTTTGAGCCGTCGCGTTCCATAGGAAACGACCTGCTTGAAGTAAAGGACCTCTGCAAGAGCATAGGCGGCAGAGTCGTACTCGACCACGTCAGCTTTATACTGCGTCCGCGCGACAAGGTCGCGTTCGTGGGCGAAGACCCGATAGCGAGAACTACGCTGTTCAAGATCTTATCCGGCGAAATGGAGCCGGATTCCGGCTCGTATAAATGGGGCGTCACGACGAAGGTCGCGTATATGCCGCAGGACAACTCCGAATATTTTGACGGTCACGAGGAAAACCTCGTTGACTGGATACGCGCCTGCTCGACTCTGACTTACGAATCCGACGTGCGCGGCTGGCTCGGCAAGCTGCTTTTCTCCGGCGACGAGGCGCTCAAACAGGCAAAGGTCCTCTCCGGCGGCGAAAAGGTCCGCTGTATGCTTTGCCGTATGATGCTTTCGGGCGGCAACGTGCTCATAATGGACGAGCCGACGAACCACCTGGATCTTGAATCCATAACGGCACTGAATAACGGCATGACCAAATTCCCGGAATCCATACTTTTCTGCTCACGCGACCATCAGCTGAACCAGACCGTCGCGAACAGGATAATCGACGTAACGCCCGGCAGCTTCTACGACAAGCTGACCACCTACGACGAATATTTAGAGGAAACGAAATGAGACAGCTTACGCTTAAGCGAACGAAAAAACTGACCGCCTGCGCGATGAGCATAAGGCTTTACGTAACCGACGGCGAGGTATGCGACAGCGTGATAAACGGCGAAAACTGCCGTATGCTCGGAACGCTGAAAAACGGCGAGGAGAAAACGTTTGAGATAACAGAGGAAGAGTGCTCTTTATATGTTATCGCAGACGAGCTGAGCAAAAGCTTCTGCGTTGACAGATACCGTCTTCCCGCTTCGGCCGCGCCGGTAACGCTCTCCGGGCATAACGTACTCCGCCCGTTTCAGGGCAACCCGTTTATATTCGACGACAACGGCGGTGAAGAAGCGGAGGAGTTCCGCCGCAAAAGCCGGGCAAACCGTCCCAAATCCGCCGTTATCATATCTATAGTATCCGTTATGGTAACGCTTGGAGTAGTAATCGGATTCGCGGCGTTAAGAGGCTTTTTGAACCGCGAACAGCCAAAGGTCTACACCTACGGCGACATGAGCATAACGTTGACGGATAAATTCAGAGTCGACGATACGTCGGACGGGCGCCGCCGCGTATATTCAACGCAGGAGGCGGTTATATTGTCTTACGAAAAGATCAACGAGGAATATCTTTCGCTTGATACCACGGCGCAGCGTTACGCGGAGCTTCTTATACTCGTAAACTCGCTTGACGATTCGGAGGTCGGCTTTACGGAGGACGGCGTCGTCCGCTTCAGCCATAAGTATACTTCCGAGTATAAAGGCGAACAGATCGTACTGCAAAGCGATTTCTATATCTTAAAGAACAAAGACTGCTTTTATATTATTGAAATAGTCGGCGACCCCGATACGATGGCGAAAAGAGAAAAGACCCGGCTTGAATGGATAAAATCGGTAAAATTCGATTAAATTAAAAAACCGGCAGCGGCTTATATCCGGAGGAAACGAAGTGAACAACAATGACGGGAAGGAAATGGATTACAACGAAAAAGTCGATATGGACGGCAGGCTCAATGAGAAAAAGGAAAAACACATTGAGACGCGGTTCATTATCCTTATCGTCGCCGTCGCCTCTCTGATCGTCGCCGCTTTAGCCGCGGGCATCCTGAACATGGAGCGTCCGAAAACGTACGGTATCGAGGGCTTGAGCATAACGCTGACGAATAAATTCGATATCGAGGATGAGACGCACACGGATTACTATGTGTTCCTGGGCGGCGAATTCTGCTCATGCGAGCTTTTTATAACCGATCCGCAGGACGCGGTGACGATGGACGGGGCAAAGGATTTTTACAGCGATCATTTCAAGCTGAGGGACGTCAAAAGCTATAATACGGAAGGTCTATCGTATTTCACCTGCAAGGAAGACGCGGACGACTGCGTATATTCAAGCGCGGTGTTTCTGTTTGAGAACAAAAATCTCGTGTACGTCGTATGGTTTACAACGCTTGAAGAAGGATTTGAAGATAATCTCCCGCAGCTCAGAGAATGGGCGAAAACGGTGGTTTTGGAATAGGTAAAATAATAATAAAACCGGCTCGGAATCATTCCGGGCCGATTTTCTGCTTTACCGGATTTTTTCTTCAGTCAAGTATGACTATCCTTCCCTCAACGTGCGCGTCGAGACCCTGGTGCGTGGAGAAATATTCTTCGATTATGTTGTTGACCGACGTCGCGACGACGCGCGGACGCATACGCTCCTTTATCGGTTCTATAGGCACGTTGAAAAATTCCTCAAAGTTGTTATAGTGGTACGTCTGCATGGCGATAAGAAGCTCGTCGCCGTCCTGTATCTCTTTGCCGCGAAACGACAGCTCCTGCAGCGTGCGAGTGCTTTTGCGGTAGACGATGCGGACGCCTCTGGAATACTGGTAGAACTCCGTATGGCCTTCCCACGCGTCGTCGCGCATAACGTATTGTATCATCCGTCTGAATTCGTCTCCCGTTACCTTCAGCATGAAAAGCTGATCGTCAAACGGCGTGTTTTCCACCATATCCTGATATTCGACGACCGGACCCATGGCTTTTTTGCGTATGGCGCCGGAGCCCATCATCATTATATCGAAGCTCGAATCCTCCTGTAAAAGATCCGAGTACAGGTTTCCCATCTCCGTTTCCTGTATGCGCGTCGGGTGAGTCAGCTCGCGCGCAAACGACGTTACGAGACGGTGATATTTTGCGTCCGTCTGCGATTTGTAGCGTGAAAGCAGAGCCTGCGATATCGGATCCGGCTCCGCCGTGTCCTCGTTTATCGGCTGCAGGTGCCAGTCACAGCTCACTATGCGCTTTTCCTCGTCATCGTAGACGATGTCAAAGCGTCCTATCTGACCGGAGCCCGTTCCCGCCTGGACTATCGGTATGCCGTTTATGATCTCCGGCTCATCCATAAACGTGTGGGAATGACCGCCGATTATGATATCGACGCCCCAGTCGGGATCGAGCAGGGAAGCGAGCTCGCGGTCCTTTTCTATGCCTATGTGCGTCAACAGCACGAGCATATCCGTGTCTTTTGTGCGGTAGTTGTCGGCTATTATGCCCACTTCCTTCGCCGCGTTTTCCACGTCTATATACGTTCCTATGACCTTTTCGCTTTTCGCGGAGCTTATGACCTCCTCCGTCAGAAGTCCTATGAACATGATCCGCATACCGCCGACTTCTATGTTCATATAAGGCTTGAAAAGTCTGGCGTTGTTGAGCGTTATATAAAGATCCGCGTTTATAATGGGGAATTTGGCGCATTTTTCAAGGAACAAAAGATGCGCAAGCCCGTAGTCTATCTCGTGGTTGCCGACCGTCGTCACGTCGGGCGCTAACGCGTTCATTAGCTCTATCGTAGACAGCCCCATAAATTCGGAGTCTATAACGGAGCCGCGGAACATATCTCCCGCGTTTGCAAAGATCACGTTTTCCTCTTCCGCGCGCGTCTTTTTGACGTAGCCGGAAAGCAGGGCAAGCCCCCCTGTTTCTTTTCCGCCCTCGTCCTTTTTCGGCAGAAAATCGCCGTGTATGTCGTTACTGTGCAGCAAAGTAAGCTTCTTTTGCATTATAACACTCCTTTAAAAATATACCGTGACCGTTACCGTGCCGTAAGCCGGTACGTTTACGAGCACCGACTTTCCGTTTATCTCCGCCTCGCCGAGTCTGGTTTTCTCGTCGCTTTGGCAGATATAAGCTTTTGCGGGAGCTTTGAAGAACGAAAGCTGCTCTTTTATTTCAGCTTTGTCCGTATTATAAAGTCTTACCGTGACGCCTTCTCCGTCCTCGGAGTTTTTAACGCAGGATACGACCGCGTCGCCGGAGACGGACAGCGCCGATGCTTTGAGCGGCAGAGAGCCGCCGTGTTTTGTGGCGGATAAAAACGCTATGGGGCTGCAGAACGCCTTTGAAATATCCTTTGCCTGCTCCGGCTCGCACACCGCTACGCCTATGCGGATATTGTGTATACCGCGCTCCGGGTACGGATCGGGATTATAAGCCGATCTGATAAGCGTTACGGACATTACGTTATCGTAATATCTGCAGCCGTATTTCGTGTCGGTCATAAGCGCAAGCGACCCGTTTTCGTTATCCGCGCAGATATATGACAGCGCCGGGATATCGTGGGCGAGCTGTTTTCTCTTTATCACGCCGTAGGGTATATCGGCAGAGAATTCTCCGCCGTTGTCGTAGCCCACGGGTACGGCAAAGCTTATCTGCGGTATCTTTTGTCCGTGTACCGCCGCCTCGCTCCAGTCGACGCACGTATCGAATTCAAGCACGGGGCTGTCTTTTTTCAGGGTCACGGTGCAGGTCAGGCGCGATTCGCCGAAGCTCATTTCATAAACAATGCGGCAGTAAAGCGGATGCGTTGCAAGCGCCGTGAATCTTACGCCGCACTCGGCGTTAAGATCGCGCGTCGTCATATAGGGACCTACGCGCCAGCTCGTCATGCCGTACACGGGGTTTTCGTCCGCGTATCTGAAATAGCACGACGGCTCCTTTATCATCTCCCGGCCCGTCTTTTTGTTTATGAGGCTTATAAGACGGCAGCTCTTTTTTTCAAATACGGCTTTTACAAGTTCGTTTTCCATATAAAGCGGCTCGTCGTTTATATGCGTGTCGACGTATTCGTATACGTGCGGGATAACGGTCTTGTGACCGTCCGGCTCGCGCTGCTTCAGTATCACGGTCGAATATCCGAACGCGGGTACGCTCGCCTTTACCAAAAGCACGGCAAACTGGTGTCCCCAGTATCCGTTCCCCTCGCTTAACACGCAGAACGGTATTTCGACCCCGTCCTCATCCGTCATAACGGCTTCCGCAAAGCCGTTCCAATAGTCCCAGACGGTTATCTCCGTATATTCGTTTCTGTCAAAGCCGGTCGTGTTGAAAAGCTGGAACGCGCGCACCGGTCCGTTTCCGCGCTCGGCGGCGGTGAATTTGAAATGTGTGTTCTGCGACTGGAAATATCCGACGCCGCCGCCCTCGGCTATCGTCTCCCTGCCCTCGGTAAACGGTATGGAGGACGTGTCCGTCGCCTCCGAAATACGGCGCATGGACAGATTTGAATATATGTTCAGATCGGCCATTGCCTCCTGGAAGCGGCCGAGCGCGAACTCGCGCGTTTCCACCGTTCCGGAGCCGGGAAGTATGTCGTGGAAATGGTTGAAAAGCGTGTTTCTCCACGCGCGGTCGAGCCTGTCCGGCTCTCTTTGAGCATCGGCAAGAAGCGACGCCTCCGCGGAGAGCGCTTCCGTCTCGTTCAGGCGGGCTTCCGATATGCGGTTAGCCATCTTTATCCTCGACTGCGTCGTATAACATCCGGTGAATAAGAAGTTGCGCTCCGTGCCGTACACCGGGAAATCAAGACCGCTCTGCTCAAGTATTTTAAAATACTCCTTGAACGTGCCGAAGCGGATCACCGGCGTAAGCGGCCAGGTCTTGTATTCTTCTATGCGCTCTATATCGCGGCGCGACGGTCCGCCGCCGTGGTCGCCTATGCCGAAAACGCACAGATACGTGTTTACTTTTTCATTCTCGCAGAAGCGCGGCACTATCTCGAATTTGAACGGAGCTATATCGCCGTTGTACCACGCGTATTCGCGGTAAACGAGCACGCTCTTGCCGGACGGGGAAGCGTAGCGGTAAACGCAGGGTCCCTCGTGACCTCTGCAGTGATACATATATTTTACGCCCATATCGGAAAGTATCTCCGGCACGTTTATATTGTGGCCGAACGTGTCCGGAACGAAGTTTATGTCAAGCGATCCCGCGGGTATGTCAAGCAGCTTTGACAGATATTTTCTCGACTGGAGCATCTGGCGCGTAAGCGATTCGCCGTCCGGCATGTTTTTGTCCGGCTCCACCCATTCCGCCGCGGTGACCTCCCATCTGCCCTCTTTTATCCTTTCCTTTATCTCGGTAAGCATTTCCGGGCAGAATTTTTCTATTATCTCGTAGGTCGACGCCTGCGACTGACCGAACGTCATATCCGGGAATTCCTTCATGAGCTGCAGTACGGTGCGGAACGTGTCCACGGTCAAAGACGCCGTCTCGTTATATCCCCACATCCAGTTCATGTCTATATGCGCGTGGGATATGAATAGCTCCGTGTATTTTTTCGCCTCCGGCTGAAGCGGCATAAGAAGCAGCTCCGCTTTGTTTGCCGCGGCCTTCGTCATAACGCCGTTTTCGTTTATATCGGCGAGCAGAAGATCCGCCGCCTGCTCAATAAGGCTGTCAAATTTGCCGTTTTGTGTTTTTGATATGCCGTCTAAGTACGTCAGCTCGGAACAGATGCGCTCCGCGTGCTTTCCGTTTGCTCTGTAATTATCAAGCGTTTTTAATTTCTGCAGATAAGTCATATTAGATCCTTTCTTTATTTATATAGAAGGGAAACGAAACGGTCTTTATATGCGTTTCGTTTCCCCCTCTTGTTTATACGGCTTTACTGGTTTGCCATGGTCTTGTCAAAGGCTTTTACTATGTTTTCTATACGCTTCTTTGCGGATTTTTTATAGCTCTGCAGCGTTTTTGAAATATCCGTGGAGCCCTTCTGCAAAAGATCCCTTACGTATGAGCCTACGCCGTCGTGCATATTGACGTACGCCATATCGAACACGCGGTTCCTTACTATGTAGTCTATCATATCCATGGATTCCGCGTCACGCGTGACCTTACGTTTAAGATACGTCTCGTAAAGGACCGGCGTTACCACGCGGTAAGCCTCGGACGCCATACCTTCGATGATTATCGAAACGAAATCGCGGTCGGCTTCTTTTACCGTCGCCGGCACGCATACCATGCTCGCCGCGCCGTTGACAAAGGATTTGTAATCTGACTGCGCGGAATCGAACTTCGGGACCGGAAGGATACCGAAATCGTTATCCATATCGCGCAGCTCCTCGGCGCTTGCCAGCTTTGCGTCGTAGAATAACGCTCTGCCGTCCGCAAACACCTTTGCCACGTTCGGGAAATTGTCGATCTTCGTCTCGTAATACGCGTTGTTCGTGATTATTACTTTATAGATCTTATCGTATATCATCGTATCGCGTTCAAGCTGCGGATCATAAAACGGCACGTCTTCCTCGTCCTTTGATACGAGCATACCGCCCGCCGCATAATAGAAGCTGTACGGCACGTCGAGATACCACGAGGCAAGACCGTAAACGTCAGCCGTGCTTTCCGGCGTTACCTTGCTGTCGCCGTCTTTGTCCTCGGTTATGTCTTTTGTCATTTCAAACAGCTTGTCAAGCGTCCATTCGCCGTCTTTTACGAGCTGATACGGATATTCCATATCAAGACGGTCGAACATCGTTTTGTTGAAGTACAGGCAGGACGTCGTGCTGAAGCTCGTCGGGCTTATATCTCCGTTTACCATCATAAGGTTGTTCCTTATGGAGAAGCCGTTGCCTATGGCTTTGTCCCACCAGGGCTTTGAAAGATCCACGTACGGCAGCTTTTCAAACGGCAGAACGAGATTGTCCTGCGTGAGCGCCGCGCCGCTCACCATATGTACGAAGCAAAGATCGTAATCGTCAGAGCCGGCTTTTACGCTGTTTCTGATCTTTGTGTTGACGGCGGAGTATTCGTCCGTTGAAACGTCAAGCTCTATGCCGAAGCGCTCCATAACGTTGTTGTTTCTCTTAAAAACGGCGTCGTGCAAAGGATCCGCGGTCTCGTGATCCTCGGTATACACGTCGCTTGCCTGCATACCGTCGGGAAGGATCACACGGAAAACTCTTTTATTGTAGTTGACTGTCGGCAGATCGTCCGGAACTTGCGTCACCTCAGGCTCCGTCGTCTCCTCAACGGTCGTCACGTCGGCCGTCACGGGCTGATCCGGCTTCTCGGCGCATCCCGCCGCAAAGAATACGGATAAGGACATAAGAGCGGCGAACATAACACATAAAACCTTTTTCATCGTCATATCCTCTCTGTAAATAATATTGTGCTAATTTACTATATAATAACATATTTTTTTAAACTTTTCAATCCGTTTTGCACATTTTTTCAAATTATTTTTCAGCCCGTACGCGCTTTTGAAAAACCGTGCGCTAAATCTCGTCATACGGCGACTAAAACGGATATTAACACAAAAAGCGGCCGTTTCTTTTCTTTTTATCGCAAGAAAAAAGTATTCTGCGACACGAGACTGCGACACGTTTATCGCTTTGCTTGCTGTATTATATGTGTGATACCGAAAAAGGAAGAGGAAACGTCAAAATGAAAGAAAAAACAAAATCGCTTCCGGCTAAAAGTACGGCCGCGGCAAAAATAACGGAGTTTTTAAAAGAAAAAAGAACAGCTGTTTTATACGGTCTGGCATACGGCGTCATAGCATATATGTTCGGCGGGGCGGAACTTATATTCGAGACGGCGCCGCTCGGGCTCGCTTTTGTATGCGCGGCAAGAGAGGGGATCCCGTTTGCCGCCGCGGGGCTGATCGTATCCGCTGTCGCCGCAGGCGGCGACAACACGGTCATATACTTATCGGGGGCGCTCGTCGCGCTCGGCTTCAGATACGCGCTGTCGTTTTTTCTGCACAGGAAAGAATCTGCGTTTTACGCTTTGAACGACGGCCTTGCTTCAAGGATATCCTCCGCCGCGGCGGGATCCGTGACCGTGTCCCTTATAAGGATAATATATAACGGTTTCCGTTATTACGATCTTCTCGCGGCGGCTTTTTTCATACTCTGCGCGTGCGGCGCCGTATACGCGTACGCCTGCTTCACGGATAAAGAAAACAAAAACACGGAAAAATACGAGGCGGGACTTGCCGCGATGATGTTTTCGTTCGTGCTCTCTCTAAAAGGCGCAGCTCTGCTCGGCGTATCGTTGTCCGCGCTTTCCGCGTTTGCTCTGACTCTTTTCGCGGCGAGGCGCGGAGGCGCTCTGCGCGGCGTTGCGGCGGGATTTTTATGCGGCGCCGCAGTTGACATATCGCTTTGCCCGATGTTCGGCACCGTCGGCTTTTTATGCGGTCTTTTATCGGCGTTTTCCGCTTATATCGGCGTTTTGTTTTCCGTCGTCGCGGGGCTTTTCGTGGGACTGCAGACGGGCGGCATCACGGCGCTGACCTCAAATCTGCCGGAGGCCGCCGCCGCTTCGTGCGTCGCCGCAGCGTCGGAATATTTCGGAGTCGTAAAGCGGATAAACGGCGTTACGGATAAAAAGGTAAAGGCGCTTTTATCGTCTTATTCCGAAACCGTGTCGTATATGGACGGGCTTGAACGCAGAGAAGAGGAGATAAAAAGGCTGGCGGACGCTTATAAGAGCATATCGGAGCTTACGGCGGATATATCCGCAAGCGAAAGAAGACCGGACAAAGCCGGGCTTTGCGCCGCGTCCGGCGAGGTCTTTGACGAATTCTGCCGCGGCTGCGGAAAAAGGTACGAGTGCTTTCCTTTGCGCGGCAGGATAGAAAAGGAAGAGCTTCTGCGTATGTCTTCTCTTATAGAGGAAAAAAGAAATCTGCAGAGCGCGGATCTGCCGGAAAAAATAAAAAACGTCTGCGCGCACGCCGACGTTATACCGGTAAAGCTGAATATAAAAGTGTCCGAATATATAAAAAAACTGGCGGATCACGACAAGGCGGGCGTGGTCTCCTCGGACTGCGCCGTCATTTCAAAGATCCTTTACGCGCGGCGCGTTGAAAAGGACGGTATGGAGCAAGACGAGGCGTGCGCGAAAACCCTGTCGTCTTTGCCTTATTTCAGAGAGCTTTTTTCGGGCGACATAGTCGTATGCGGAAAAAGAAAAAAGTACGTCACGGCTACCGGCGCGGACATCCGCCGCATAAAACAGAGCGCCGGAGAGCTTAAAGCGGCGGCGGAAAAAGCTCTTCGCATAAAGCTGTCCGACCCGGAGGTGTCCGTTTCGTCCGGTCTCGCCGTGCTCCGTATGCAAAGCGCGCCGCTGCTTTCCGCGGACGTCGGCATAGCGGACAAGCCGAAGGAGAAGGAGATAGTCAACGGCGACACGGCGTTTTATACCGAATGTGAAGACAGGCTTTTCTGCACCGTCTGCGACGGCATGGGCAGCGGCAGGGACGCCGCCGCGTCGTCAAGGCTGTCCGGCATAGTTTTGGGCAGACTGCTTTACGCCGGATGCGACAGAGCCGTAACGCTTGAAGCGCTCAATCAGATAATCAGGCAAAGGCGCGCGGAGTGCTTTTCAACGGTCGATCTGCTTGAGGCGGATCTTATGACGGGCGAGACGGCGTTTTACAAATGCGGAGCGTCTCCGTCGTTCGTTTTGCGTAAAGGAAAAGTCTACCGCATAGCCTCTCACACCCCGCCCGTCGGCATAATGAAGGAGCTGTGCGCGGAAAAGGTCGAGTTCAAGCTGCTTGCGGACGACGTTGTGATAATGGTGAGCGACGGCATAACCGGTTCGTCAGACGACGCGCCGTGGATCTGCGATCTGATCTGCAGTATAACGCAAAGAGATCCCGCGGCAATATGCGACGCCTTGCTCGAGGAGGCGGAACAAAGATACGGCAGCCGCGACGATATGACGGTCCTTGCCGTTAGATTTGCGGAAGTAAAATAAAAGGGGCTGCCGCAAAGCAGCTCCTTTAATGTCCCGTAAGAGACAATTCATGCCGTCAGACAATTCATGTGTCAATAGACACAATTCATGCGCCGCTTTGCGGCGCAATTCATTAAGGCTGCCGCATTTGCGGCAGCCCTTTATGATATTGCTTTATTTGATACTGTTGATAATATCGTTGAACAGATTCGAAAAATCGCCGTTGCTCAAAGCCGCGGCGCCGGCGCCGATTATCGCGTAGATAATAAACATGGCGATCGCAAGCACTATCGAGATGGCGCTGATAACTATACCGGCTATCGCAAGACCTCTCTTGCGCAGAGCGCAGGCAACGATGCCCATTATAAGGCCGGTAAACGCGCACGAAAGACCGGACGCAAGACCGTACGCCGGTATGAACGACGTGCCGAGCGCGGTCAAAGCCAGAATGAAGCTGAAAATGGAAAGTATCAGGCTTGCTATGCTTCTGCCTTTGCTGACGGGCTTTTTGACGGGAGCCGTCGGTTGTGCGTAGTAAACGGGCTGCGGTTGAGGCTGAGGCTGAGGCTGCGCGTAATAAACAGGCTGAGGCTGAGGTTGGGGCTGAGGTTGAGGTTGGGGTTGGGGTTGAGGTCTTTGGCTATTCATCGGAGTGCCGCAGTTTGTGCAGAAGGATACGCCGTCTTCGTTCGGCGCGCCGCATTTTGAACAGTATGGCATGATAACGTTCCTTTCTTACTGAATAGTGGATTATCGTATATTTACGAGGTTTTTAATACTGATCGCGCTGAAGTCAAAGCCGTTTATCGCAGATATGATAAAGGCTATCGTAAAGAACACCAGGCTTATGACGGAGAGTATGAGTCCGATCTTCGCCATGACTTTTTTGCCCTTGACCGTGCCTATTATGCCGGTCACGAGCCCCGGTATCGAAAAAAGCGGGAGGAAAAGACAAACAAAGCCGAGGATCCCGAAAACGAGACTTACGATGCTTACGGCGGTGACGCCGCCGTCGGACGGCGCCGCTTGCACGGGGGTCTGCCGTACCTCCGGACGGTGTTCGTACCGGTCGGTCTTGCCGCTGTACTGCTTATATCTCGTCTGCCAGTCGGCCTTATCGTCCGCGGTCTGCGGCAAAGGATCTGTCAGTCTGGTACCGCATTCCGTACAGTACGCTTTTCCTTCCTCGGAAAACGTTTTGCATACGGGGCATACAGGCATATTTCTCCCCCCCTTACTTTGTCTTCTTGTCCATTATACAACATACCGTATTATTTGTCAATACGGATGATCCAAAAAAGCCGCGTTATCTGCTCATTCCTATCACGAGCAGATTTCTTGAATCCTTAAAGCGCTCGTTATTGTTTTTGGCGCCGAAAACGCCGGCGATAACTTTTTTCGTGCCGAACGCTGCGCACGAGACAAGACAGCAGCCGGCTTCTTCCGTCGTTCCGGTCTTGATCCCTATCGCGTGCTCGTAAAAATACGGGCTGTCCGGATCCAATAGCTTGTTGCTGTTTGTCCAGGAGTTTTTATGTCCGCTCGCGTATCTTACGTCGTCGTGCTCGAGTCCCGCGTACTTCATTATTATCGGATCGGACAGCGCCGCATACGCTATCGTCATTATGTCGATAAGCGTCGTATAATGATCGTCGTCGTGATAACCGTCGGGACAGGTGAAATGAGAGTTGGTAAGGCCGAGCTCCTCTTTGCCGTATCTGTTCATCTCCTCAACGAACACGGCGGAGGCCTCTATGCCGGACAGCGCGTCGTTTCCGGCGATTATCCTGCCCACGCCCGCGGCGATGGTGTAAGACGCGTCGCTTCCGGACGGGAGCATCATTCCCTCTATAAGCATTTCAAGCGAAAGCTCGTGGTGAGTTTTTATATACGCCGTGGAGGCGTCGGACGCTATAAGCGTAAGCTCGTCCCCGGGTTTGAAGACGACGTCCGGCTCACAGTATTTCAAAGCGACTAACGCCGTCAGCACCTTCGTCGTGCTCGCGGGATATATCTTTCTGTCGGGTTCGCAGTTTATGTAGAGTATCTCTTTTGTCTTTGCGTCGATCAGAACGGCGTAAGGCGAGGATACCGCGGCGTTGACAGGGTTGTCCGCCATAGTAAACATTCCGTACGGAGAGGACTGTTCCGCCTCCGTCTCGGAGTCCGTCTCGGTCTCCTCCTCCGTTTCCGTCTCGGTCTTTGCCACGGTGCTTTCTTCCGTCGTCGTCTCCGCCGCCGTCTCCGTTTGCGAAGACAAAGCGGCGGTCTCGTCCGGCAGAGTCTGACACGACGTCAGAAATAAAGTAAATATAAATATTGCGCAGAGCAGAAGCGCACTCAGTTTTTTCATATTATCGGTATCTCCGTTTTTTTATAAATAATATCCCTTTTTTTCCTATATTTAAACTGTTACAGAATAAGGATTTGTAAATATTTATTGCCGCACCCGGGAAAAATGCGGCGGCGCTTTTAAACGCACAAAGCAAAAAAGAAATAAAAATTATCGAAATTCGATAAAATAGTATTGACAAATCACAAATTGCGTGTTATAATAAGAAAAAATTTCAAGGAGAGATATCATGGATATCGGGTTTATACCGGAGCAGGAAATAAAAACAGGCAGGTACGGCGTACCGGAGCGCGTGTTTGCGTTCGTCTGCTTCATTTTGGGATATTTTTTATTGAGGAGCTTCAATGACGCGGGGCTCGGCGCTTTCGTCACGGTGATACTGACGGTCGCCGCCACCGTCGTTTATCTGAGGTGCAAGGGCGCGCGCCAGCGTCTGCCGCATTATCTGTACCTTGCGGCGGTAACGGCGTTCTCGTCGGTGTTTTTACTGTCGGACGACGGATTTATAAAGGCGCTTACAGCCGTTTTCGTTTTCGGCGCTCTCTCGTTTTATCCGTATTTCACGCACGGCTCCGGCAGAGGCGGATTTATAGACGACACGTTCGTTTTCGATATGATAAAATCCGTGCTTATAATGCCGTTTTCGTCGGTCGCAAGTATTTTTCCCGCGGCGTTCTCCGGAAAAAGGGAAAAGAAAAGCGGTTTCCGCGGTTGGCATATAGCTGTCGGTCTCGCCGTCGCCGTCGTCCCCACGGTCGTAGTGGCGCTGCTGCTTTGCTCGGCTGACGTCGGATTCAACAACGTTATGGCGTCGGCTGTTGATTTTCTGTCGCACGGCATATTTGACGAGATACTGTGGTTCTTCGCCGGCATACCGCTTTCAATGCTGATCTTCGGCTCGCTTCTGTCAAACGCCGAACAAAAGCATCAAAACGTCCTCACACCGGAACAGCATACGCGGTTTAAAAACGCGGTGTCCGTCATTCCGCGGCTGATCGCGTACGCGGCGGTCACCCCGCTTTGTTTGCTTTACGTCGCCTTTTTATCGGTACAGGCAAAATATTATTTCGGCGGCTTTGCCGCAAATCTGCCGGACGGCATGACGTACGCGGAATACGCGCGCCAGGGCTTCTTCGAGCTTTGCGCCGTGGCGGTGATAAATATGGCGGTCATAGTAATCTTTTCCGTGTTCACCAAGAAAAAGGAAGACGGAAAAGCCACCGTCCCGCTTAAAATTTTCTCCGTCGTACTGTGCTGCTTCACGCTGCTTCTGATAGCCGTGGCGATGTCAAAAATGATAATGTATATAGACGCTTACGGTCTGAGCAGACTGCGCCTGTTCACAAGCTGGTTCATGATACTGCTCGCCTTCGCGTTCATCTTCATAATAGTCAAGCAGATCTTTTCAAAATTCAACTATTTCGGTACGCTCGTCGCCGTGTTCGCCGTGATGTTCGGCGTTTTATGCTTCTGCAACGTGGACGCAAGGATCGCGGAATACAACGTGAACGCGTATATAAGCGGCAAGACCGAAAAGATCGATATGCTGCAGCTGAAAGGACTGTCCGATTCCGCCGTGCCTTATATAATCAGGCTGACGCATCCGGTAAAAGACAGAAGCGACGAGGAAAACGAGGCGACGATCAAAAAGGCGAACGAAATAATCATGGAGAAAAAAGCGAACAGAAAGGACGCATACAACGTCATCCATTTCAATTACCCGCGATACGTCGCCGAAAAAGAATCCGAGCCGTTTTAAAAGCGGACCGGAATACCCGGGAAAACCGCACTCCCCCATGTGCGGTTTTCTTTTTTGAAGATGAGTCGCCGCGCGACAAACTGTGCGCCGCACGGTTCGTCCCGCAGGGACACCGATTTTTATTCTTTATTAGTTCTTCTTTGCCTCCTCCCCATTGACAAATTCTTTCGTTTATGATAAAATAAGAAAAAAAGAAAAGGACGATATATATGAAAGGCAAGTTTGAAAAGATCAAAGGCGTCATCCCGGAAGGGTGCGACGGCATACTGCTTACAAGCGAGGTAAACCAGTATTACGCAACGGCGTTCGCTTATACGGACGGCTACGCGTTCGTAACGCCGAAAGAGACGTATCTTATAACGGATTCGCGCTACATAGAGGCGGCGGAAGCGTCCGAGGGGACCGTAAAAGTCCTGCTCAAGGGCGGCGCGCTTAAAGAGCTGTTCTCCGATCTCGGCGTGAAAAAGGTCGGATTTGAGGATCTTTGCGTTACCGTGGCGGAGCTTCAGCGCTTCAAAGAGCAGTTTGCGGATATAGAATTTATCCCGATAGGCAACGCGGTGGACAAGCTGCGTGAATTCAAGGACGACGACGAACTCGATTATATAGCAAAAGCGCAGAGCATAGCGGACGCGGCGTTCGATCACATCCTGGGCTTCATCTCTACCGACAGAACGGAAAAAGAAGTAGCGCTCGAGCTTGAGGTTTATATGAGAACTCACGGCGCGGACTGCGTGGCGTTTGAGACCATAGCCGTATCCGGCACGGCTTCTTCCATGCCGCACGGCGTGCCGCGCGACGTAAAGGTGCAGAAGGGCTTTCTCACAATGGACTTCGGCGCAAAATATCTGGGTTACTGCTCCGATATGACGCGTACGGTCGTCGTAGGCAAAGCCGACGACGACATGAAAAAACTGTATTACACGGTAAAAGCCGCGCAGGAAGCCGCGCTTGAAGCTGCAGTTCCCGGAGCGGATCTCGCCGGACTTGACAAGATCGCCCGCGATATTATAGACAAGGACTATCCCGGCACGTTCGGACACAGCTTAGGTCACGGCGTGGGATTGTATATCCACGAGATGCCGAGCGTAAGCGGCTACAGACCCGACGTTAAGCTGACTCAGGGACACGTCATCACGGTAGAACCCGGTATTTATATAGCCGGAAAATACGGCTGCAGGATAGAGGACATGGTGCTTCATTACAGCGACGGATGCCGCGATATATCCGCATCGCCCAAAAATCTTATTGAAATTTAAAAAATATTACAGATTTTGTATTGACAAGCACTGATATTAGGGTGTATTATATTAATCGGCAAAAAAGAGAATTATAACGGAGGATACCATTATGTTAATGGCAGGCGATTTCAGAAACGGAAAAACATTCGAGCTTGACGGACAGGTCATGCAGATAGTTGAATTCCAGCACGTAAAACCCGGCAAGGGCGCGGCGTTCGTCCGCACAAAGATGAAAAACGTTATCACGGGCGCCGTGATAGAGCGTTCCTTCTCACCGACAGATAAATTTGAAGAAGCTGTTGTCGAGAGAAAAGACATGCAGTATTCGTACAACGACGGCGGTCTGTATTATTTTATGGATCTTGAATCGTACGAGCTCGTACCGCTTGACGCGGATAAGCTGTCCGACAACTTCAAGTTCGTAAAAGAAGAGATGATATGCAGGATCGTATCGTACAAGGGCAACGTATTCGCGGTAGAACCGCCTATGTTTGTTGAGCTTGCCGTAACGGAGACGGACCCCGGCTTCAAGGGCGATACGGCTACCAATACCAACAAACCCGCCACGCTTGAAACGGGCGCGGTCATCAAGGTACCGCTCTTTATAAACGAAGGCGACGTCGTCAGAATAGACACGAGGACCGGCGAATATCTTGAAAGAGCAAAACAGCAGTAAGCTGATTTAGTGAAACGGAGGAAAACACCATGACTTTGAGCGAAAAAACAGCGTATCTTAAAGGACTTGCCGACGGAATGAAAATAAGCGCCGAAAGCGATGAAGGCAAGCTTTTGCACGAGATAATAAACGTGCTTGAGGACGTTTCCGACAGTATCGGAGCTCTTGAGGATGAATGCGACCGCTTGAACGAATACGTTGAAGAGCTGGACGAGGACCTCGGCGACGTTGAGGATTATCTCTTTGACGATGAAGAGGACTATGACGAAGAAGACGACGAAGATGAAGATTATGACGACTTTGACGACGAAGACTATGACGACGACGTTATAGAAGTCGAATGTCCCAACTGCGGAGAGACCATATGCGTTCCTCCGACGGTCGACTACGCGCACCTCATCTGCCCGGCGTGCAACGAAGAGTTTTCCTACATAGAAGAGGACGAGGGTCCGACGGACGAGGACTGATAAAAGCATAACGCAAAACGGCTGCCGCATTCGGCGCGGCGTCATAAGGCAGTTATTTCACCGCAAGTCCGTGTGGTGAGTAAGTGAGCACTTAAAAAGCAGGCTGAAATTAAAATCAGTCTGCTTTTCATATTCAGTCGGTTTAATGAAGACGATCGCTTCGCTCACTAATGAAGACGGGCTGACGCCCTAATGAAGACGTTCGCACCACGGCGCTCACTAATGAAGCGAAGTCGCCCTCGTTCCTTAATTAGCGAACGTAGTGAGCGACTTCATTCCTTCATTAGCGAAGCGTCTTCATTAGCCCGATGGGCGACTTCATTTTCGGCGCGGAAATAATCATTCAAAAAACTTCCTTATCACGCCGCGCCGAATGCGGCAGCCCTTTTTCTCTTTATGAAGATCATTTTCTGAACAGTCCGAATAAGCCTTTCTTTTTAGGCTGCATCTCAAGCAGCCTGTTGAATTTCTCTTTCAGCGCAAAATCTTTGGAAAACGCCGTTTCCGCATCGAGCTTCAGCTGCTCCAGCTTCTTTGAATTCAGCTTATGCACTTTGTCGGATACGACCTGGAGCTCCTCTTCGCCGAGCGTCGTGAACACGAAGCTCAAAAACGTGCAGAAATCGGAATACTCGCTTGACCGTTTGCTCTGCGACAGCCATTCCTCGCAGAAGCAATCCGTAAATTCCTTTGACTGGGCGACGTTCATTCTGAAAAGACCGTAGATATACGGGATCTCCTCCGCCTCCGCGTTTTCCGAAAACATCGGAAGCACCCATGACTGATACGTTTCAGCCTCGCGTTCGGTAAGGCGCGTAAGATCTATCTGTTCTTTTTCCGTGAGCGAGGACAGGTACGGCTTCGCGCTGTGGTAGTCCTTGCGGTTGTTTATGCCCGCCGCGGCGGCTCCGAAGACGATGCAAAGCAGCTTGCCGTTCAGTTCCTTGCCGCGAACGCCGCATTCGTATTCGTAAAGGTCGTTTATCTCTTTTTCCGCGTCTTTATTCGGCTTGCCGTATTTGATCCTTGAAAGGATCCCTTCCGTGACCTCGTCCGATATGCTTATTACGAGCTTTTCCGAAAGCAGTATGCCGAAAACAAGCTCGTCCGCTTCTTTTATGCCGTCGGGCTTTTTGCGTTTGTAGTTTTCATGATATTCTTCAAGAGCCGCGGGCAGATAACGCTGCGCGTAGTCCGGCGACGCCGAAAAGTATTCCGTATGATGCTCGGAGAGGATCTGATTTGTCTCTTTTATGTCGTAAGTCGTTATCATCTGGCGCAGAACGGACCACATCAGATCGTATTTTTCCGCGGCGGCAAGGAAGTTGAAAAGCTCCTTGCGGCGTTCCTTTAAGTGAGCCGCCGCCTGCTCCGCAAAAGCGGTCGTCAGGTTGACCTGCACGGCAAGCCCGTCTTTCATCCTGTCCGTCGTAGCTTCGAGATTTTCTTCAACCGTGCAGAAGCGTTTCACGTCGTCGACGAATAAGGAAAGCGCGTGATCGGACGCCGCCTTGTCCGTACCGCAGGCGTATCTTTCAAGCATAACGCTCGACAAAAAGCCGCCGATCTTTTCCTCCGGTACAAGACACTCGTAGCTTGACGCGTGGCTGTGTATATATTCGGATATGAGCGATACTATGAAGTCCGCTTTCCATTCTACGTGCTGATAGCCGGCTACCCACAAAAGCGCCTTGCGGCTCTTTTCGCTCATCAGCTCGTCCACTATGTTTATGCCGCAGAACGCCGTCATCTTGCGTACGTTTTCAAAATACGCGCTGAAGCCGCCGGACGTTATGTCGCGCGATATCATCGCTATCGGTACGGAATCGACCGCCAAAGATCTGAATCCGTTCTGAAGCACCATGGAGGCGTCTTTATAAACGGCAGACATATAGCCTATGACCTTCGTCATATACGAGTTTCCGAAGCCGAGGATCGCCTCGCTTACGTTCAGCATTGCCTCGAACAAAAGCAGTTTTCCGCCGTAACGCGCGTGTCTGCCGGAGTATTCCGCTATGCGGTCGAATTCGTCTTCCGATACGGCTTTGAACGCGTCGCCCGCGTCCGTATAGCAGTTGGAGGCGCGGCTCATAAGATACGCCGGGCAAAGCGCTGGCGTGACCTTGTCCGTATCGCAGAACTGCTCTATATACGCGTGGAATATTTTAAGGAGCGCGTAATTGTGGAGCATCGTCTCTTCCAAAAACGAGAAGAAATCAACGTCTTCACGGTATACGCCGGGGTCGAAGCACTCGCCGCCGGTGATGTCGAATACGAAGAACCCGTCGTCTTCAAAAAGGTCTCTGTTATACGCCGTGCACTGCGCGACGACGCCGCAGACGTCGACGTCGGCGGTGCGGGGATCGTAGGCGTAAGTTGAGAAAGATACTTTTTTAGCGTACGTATAAGGAAGCGCGTAGTTCAGCGCCGCTATCCATAAAACGGTGTTCTCCTGCTCGTCGCAGATTATTATCCTGCGCTTCGTCTCGTCCTTGTGCATAAGCGCCCAGAACATATTTTTGAATATCTCAAAGTTACCGGGCAGAGAAAGGAATTTCATTATTTTATTGACGGTTATCTCGCTGCCGGACTGTAAAACGGGAGCCCCCATATATCCCACGCCGGCTGTAGAATTTACGGCGTCGGCTGACGCCGTCTGAAGAAACGACGGGGAACCGATAAGATCGCACGGATACGCGCCGAGCTCGTCTTCGGAAAAAAGTATGGAATGGCTTATATGGTTCATCGCGCCGTCTGATCCGCGGCCGAGACACGCGGAGCGCGTCATCGCGCACGAGCCGCCTTTATATCTGTAAGTGTACGCCACGGGCATGAGCGCGGCTATACGCTCCGAGTATTCCGGATTGACCATATCGAGCGTCGGCGCTTTGTAGTTATACAGTAATTCTCCGAAATCGTCCTGCTTTGGGTAATCACGATCGGAGCTCAGGATGCCGAAACCCGCTCCGCCTCCGTACAGACCGCTTTTGCGGTAGGTATGTATTATCTGATGAAGGCTCATTTTATGTTCTCCTTTTCGGTAATATCACTTGTGCATACTATCTTATTTTATATCTTATCACACAAAATGAAAAAATGCAAGAGAAATATTAAAATTTATTAAAAGATATTCGGGTACTTGATTTATTAACATTATCCGGGTATAATAATGACGGATAAGAACAAAAGAAACGAAAGGAGACAGCGAAAATGAGCGTAAAGGATAACTGGAAAAATACGGGCAAGGGCCTGGGAAAATCGTTTTCCGGACTCGGCAAGTCTATAGTAAAATCGGTAAAGGTCGGCGCTGACAAGATATTTGACGAGGAGCCGAAGGACGAGGACGGCAGCGTAAAAAGAGAAAGCCTGAAGGAAAGCTGGAGCGAGGTCGGACACGACTTCGGCAAGACCGGCATTTCGTTCGGAAAAGCCGTGACCGGCACCGCGAAGAAAGTCGCAAAGAAGATCGAAGAGGCGGACGAAACACCTGTTGAATGATCAAAAAAAGCTCCGTGGAAGCGAGGCGCTCTAAAGGACGGTTAATAAAAACCGGCTGAGATAAGGAAAGTTTATCCTTATTTCAGTCGGTTTTTGTCGCATATCGGCGCAATTCATTGAGGCGGCAGCCTCTTTTTAATTCACGCTGAAAAGAAGCTTTTCGTACGTCGGGAACGGCCAGTATTCCTCGGCGGTGAGCGTTTCCGCCTCGTCCGCGGCGGCGCGCAGCGCCTCCATAACGGGCAGCAGGCGGTCTCTTATGGCGTAACTGTGTTCGGCAACGTCCTCTATATCCTTTATTTTGTCAATGGTCTGCTCAAGCTCGTCCGTCTTTTCAGCCATTATATCGAGAAGCTCGGACAGCCTTTTTGCCGTCTTTAACTCGTATTTCGCCGTTATTCTGTAAGACGCCGTTTTTTTGTCAAGCCTTGACACAAGCTCCGCGGAATACGCCGATACCGCGGGCATGATCTGTCTTCTGCTCATATCCGCCATCGTTGCCGCCTCTATACCGACGGTTTTCATATAGTTGTCGAGCATTATGTCGCATCTTGACTTAAGCTCCGCGGCGGAGAAAACGCCCGTGCGCGCGAACATATCCGCGTTCTTTTCGTCAAGCAGATGTATCATGCAGTCGGGCGTCGTTTTAAAATTCGGCAGACCGCGTTTTTCCGCTTCCTTTACCCATTCGTCGCCGTAGCCGTTGCCGTCAAAGAGTATGCGCTTATGGTCTTTTATCGTTTCTTTCAGCAGCTCGTGAAGCTCCGTATCGAAGTCAGAACAGTTTTCAAGTCTGTCGGCAAAACCGCAAAGCACGTCCGCGACCGCGGCGTTCAGCATGACGTTAGTATCCGCTATGCTGCTCGGAGCGCCGAGCATACGGAATTCAAATTTGTTTCCGGTAAAAGCGAAAGGCGACGTTCTGTTTCTGTCCGTCGTATCGCGTAAGAATTTCGGCAGAGAATCAACGCCGAAGAGCATTTCCATACGCTCCGTCTTGCTGTATGGCGTGTCGTTTTCAATGGCGCAGAGCACGTTCGTGAGCTCCGATCCCAAAAACATGGATACGATGGCGGGCGGCGCCTCGTTTGCGCCGAGACGGTGGTCGTTGCCCGCCGTTGCTGACGAGATGCGGAGCAGATCCGCGTATTCGTCAACGGCTTTTATCACGGCGCACAGGAACAGCAAAAACTGCGCGTTCTCGTACGGCGTGTCGCCGGGTTTGAGCAGATTGACGCCGTTGTCCGTCCTGAGCGACCAGTTGTTGTGCTTGCCGGAGCCGTTGACGCCGGCGAACGGCTTTTCGTGCAGAAGGCATACGAGCCCGTGGCGCGCCGCGACCTTCTGCATCAGCTCCATAGTGAGCTGGTTGTGGTCCGTCGCTATATTGGTCGTCGTATATATCGGCGCAAGCTCGTGCTGAGCCGGAGCCGCCTCGTTATGCTCTGTTTTCGCAAGTATGCCGACGCGCCAGAGCTCTTTGTCAAGATCCTCCATGAATTCCGCGACGCGCGGCTTGATAGAGCCGAAATAGTGGTCGTCAAGCTCCTGGCCTTTCGGCGGCTTCGCGCCGAAAAGCGTCCTGCCCGTGAAAACGAGGTCTTTTCTCTGACCGTGTATTTTTTTATCTATAAGAAAATATTCCTGCTCCGCGCCGACGCACGTATCCACGTGCTTCGCATCCGTGTTGCCGAAAAGACGAACTATTCTGAGAGCCTGTCTGCTTATCGCCTCCATGGAACGCAGAAGCGGCGTTTTTTTGTCAAGCGCCTCTCCGCCGTATGAGCAGAAAGCCGTGGGGATGCACAGCGTTTTTCCTTTTATGAAAGCGTACGACGTCGGATCCCACGCGGTATAGCCCCTCGCCTCAAAAGTCGCGCGGAGACCGCCGGAAGGGAAAGACGAAGCGTCAGGCTCGCCTTTTATAAGCTCCTTGCCGGAGAATTCAAGTATCACGCCTTCGTCCGTATTCGATATAAAGCTGTCGTGCTTTTCAGCCGTGATGCCCGTAAGCGGCTGGAACCAGTGGGTAAAATGCGTTGCGCCGTGCTCCGTCGCCCAGTCCTTCATCGCCTCCGCGACCGCGGAAGCGACGTTGTTGTCGAGCGCCGAGCCTTCCTCTATCGTTTTTTTGAGAGAACCGTAGACCTCCGGCGACAGTCTCGCTTTCATCACCGTATCGTTAAAAACGAGACTTCCGAAATAATCGGTTATGCGTTCCATATACAGACCACTCTTTCATAGTTTTCGGTATTTTTATTATTATACATCCGTTTGACGGTTTTGTCAAGCGTCCGCCGTATGTAATATACTACAAAACCGCGTTTGTTCACCGTTACTTTTTTATAATTTCCGAAGAAAAAAACAATATGTGCTTGACAATGAAAAAAAGATATTGTATTATACGATATTGGTATCGTATTATCGCTGAAAGGAATAAAACGTTATGTCAAACTGTGCAGTCGTAGGTATCAACTGGGGTGACGAGGGAAAGGGCCGTATGGTCGACCTCATAACCGATAAATATGATTTTGTCGTCAGGTTCCAGGGCGGCGGAAACGCGGGACACACCGTTATAAACGAATACGGCAAGTTCGCGCTTCACCTTCTTCCGTCCGGCATTTTCCACAAGGGAGTTGTTAACGTTCTCGGCAACGGCGTTGCGCTCGACCCGGAGAATCTGTTATCCGAGATAAAGACCGTCACCGAAAAAGGCGTTATTGTAAGCGAAGAAAACCTTAAGATAAGCGACCGCGCGTCGCTTCTGCTCCCGTGGCACAGAGACCTTGACGCGCTTGAGGAAGCGCGCCTCGCGGACAAAAAATACGGCTCAACAAAGCAGGGCATAGCGCCGTTTTATTCGGACAAGTACCAGAAAAAGACGGTTCTGGCGGGAGAGCTTTTCTACCCGGAGGAGCTGAAAAAGCATCTTGCAGATCTGCTTGAATGGAAAAATCTCACGCTTACCCGCGTATACGGAGCCGAGCCTTACACCATGGAAAAGCTTGATGCGTGGCTTGAAGAATACGCGTATAAGATAAAACCGTACGTTGCCGACACCGGAAAACTGCTCAGACAAGCGCAGGCAAACGGCAAGAGCATAATGTTTGAAGCACAGCTCGGCTCTCTGCGCGACCTTGATTTCGGTATAGTTCCGTATACGACCTCGTCAAACACTACGGCGTCGTACGCGCCTATCGGCTCCGGCTGTCCGTCCGTTAAGATCGACGACATAATAGGCGTCGTCAAGGCTTATTCCACCTGCGTGGGAGAGGGCCCGTTCACCTGTGAATGGTTTGGCGAAGAGGCTGAAAAGCTGCGCGAGGCGGGAGGAGAATACGGCGCAAAAACGGGACGTCCGCGCCGTGTCGGACCGGTCGACATAGTCGCAACGCGCTACGGCGTGCAGGTGCAGGCGGCGACGTGCATAGCACTGACAAAGCTCGACGTGCTTTCATATATGGACAAGATTCCCGTCTGCACGCATTACGTGCTTGACGGCAAACAGACCGACGAATTCCCGTTCCCCGCGGCGCTTTTCGATGCAAAGCCCGTTATCGAATATCTGCCCGGCTGGAAAACGGATATATCGGCTTGCAGAAGCTGGGAGGACCTCCCCGAGCAGGCGAGAAACTACGTAACGTACATAGAAGAGCGGATCGGCTGCCGCATAGGTTACGTTTCCGTGGGACCGGAACGCGACAGCATAATCATTAGATAAGGAGGACCGCATGAGCAGGGATAAATACGAATCTCCGTTATCGTCGCGTTACGCATCGGAATATATGTTAAAACTGTTTTCCGCTGATACGCGGATCCAGACGTGGAGACGGCTCTGGGTCGCTCTGGCACGCGCCGAGCATAAGCTTGGCTTGCCGATAACGGAAGAACAGGTAAAAGAGCTTGAAGCCCATATAACCGATATAGATTACGAAGTCGCCGCGCAGCGCGAAAAAGAAGTGCGGCACGACGTTATGGCGCACGTTTACGCTTACGGCAAGGCGGCTCCGTCCGCGGCGGGAATAATACATTCCGGCGCCACGAGCTGTTACGTTACCGACAACGCGGATATGATAATCTACCGCGACGCGCTGCTGTACGTAAGAAAAATGCTTTTGGCGGTAATGAGGAACTTAGCGGATTTTTCGCTGCAGTACAAAGACCTGCCCACGCTCGGTTATACCCATTATCAGCCGGCTCAGCTCGTCACCGTCGGCAAGCGTGCGTCGCTGTGGCTGCAGGATCTCGCCTCCGACCTTGAAGAAATTGACTTTACGGTAAGCCGTATAAAAATGCTCGGCTGCCGCGGCACGACGGGCACGGAAGCGAGCTTTATGGAGCTTTTCGGCGGCGATACCGAAAAGATCGATAAGATGAACGGGATGATCTGCGCGGAATTCGGATTTGATTCGTATTTTGACGTATGCGGACAGACTTATCCGAGAAAAACGGATTCCGCGATCATAAACGCGCTTTCGGCAATAGCGCAGAGCGCGTATAAATTTGCAAACGATATGAGACTGCTTCAGCACGACAGACAGCTTGAAGAGCCGTTTGAAAAAAATCAGATCGGTTCGTCCGCCATGGCGTACAAGCGCAACCCGATGAGATGCGAGCGCATCTGCTCGCTTTCCCGATATCTTATGGCGGACGCGTCAAACGCTTATATGACCGCTTCAACGCAGTGGCTCGAGCGCACGCTCGACGACTCCGCAAACAGAAGGATAAGCGTACCGGAAGCGTTCTTATGCGCGGACGCGGTGCTCCGTCTTATGCTGAACGTAACGAAAGGTATCGTTGTAAACGAAAAAGTCATAGCAAAGACAGTATCCGAATACCTGCCGTTCATAGCGACCGAAAATCTGCTTATGGAAGCGGTAAAACGCGGAAAAGACAGACAGGTCTTACACGAGATAATAAGGCAGGAGTCGATGAAAGCGACGGCAAGGATGAAAGAGGGACTTGACTGCGATCTGATCCCGGCGCTCGCCGCGCATACGGAATTCGGCCTGACCGAGGAAGAGATAAACAACGTGCTCGACCCGTCACTTTACACGGGCAGATGCGGAGAGCAGGTGCAAAGATACGTGGAAAAACTTTCGCCGGTGCTCAAAGAGGCGACGGATATGGAAAGTGAAATATCGCTTTAAGGGTATTTTATGGAAAAGATTCTTGTTCTTGATTTCGGCGGCCAGTACGATCTTCTGATAGCGCGCCGCGTGCGCGAACAGGGCGTTTACGCCGAGATAAAACCGTATAACAAAATAACGCTTGACGAGATAAAAGAAGAGGGTTATAAAGGCATAATCTTCACGGGCGGACCGAACAGCGTCTACGACGAAAGATCTCCGCATTACGATAAGGAAATCCTTGATATCGGCGTGCCCGTGCTCGGCATCTGCTACGGCCATCAGCTCACGGCGTATATGGCGGGCGGTGAAATATGCTCCGCCGGAAGCATAAGCGAATACGGAAAAACGGACGTGTACGTAAATAAATGCGATCTTTTTAATGACGTTCCCGAAAAAAGCGTATGCTGGATGAGCCATACGGATTACGTAAAGCAGATACCGGACGGCTTTGAGATCATCGCTCACACGGACAACTGCCCGTGCGCCGCTATGGCGGACTTTTGCCGCCGCATATATGGCGTGCAGTTCCATCCGGAAGTAACGCATACCGAATACGGAACGAAGATCCTATATAACTTCATTTTCGCGGTCTGCGGCTGCAAGGGCGACTGGAAAATGGACGATTTCATAGAAAAAACGATAGAAAAATATAAGAAAGAGCTTAAAGGCAGACGCGTTTTGTGCGCCCTGTCCGGCGGCGTCGACTCGTCCGTCGCGGCGGTTTTGATACACAGAGCGGTAGGCGATAACCTGACCTGCGTTTTCGTCGATCACGGACTGCTCCGCAAAAACGAGGGCGACGACGTTGAGCGCATTTTCCGTCATCAGTTCAATATGAATCTCATCCGCGTAAATGCCGAAGACAGATTTCTTATAAAGCTCGCCGGCGTAAAAGAGCCGGAGAAAAAGCGCCGTATTATAGGCGAGGAATTCATACGCGTGTTTGAGGATCAGAGCCACGTCATAGGAAACGCGGACTATCTGGTGCAGGGAACTATATACCCGGACGTTATAGAAAGCGGCAAAGGTGACGCGTCAACGATAAAAAGCCACCATAACGTCGGCGGCCTGCCGTCCGTAATGGAGTTTAAAGGCATAGTAGAGCCTCTGCGCGAGCTGTTCAAGGACGAGGTAAGAGCCGTCGGACTTAAACTCGGCATACCGGAAAAGCTCGTTATGCGTCAGCCGTTCCCCGGACCGGGTCTCGCAGTGCGTATAATCGGCGATATAACGAAGGAAAAAGCGGACACGCTGCGTGAGGCGGACGCCATTTTCAGAGAAGAACTTGAAGCGGCAAACGTCAAATCGAATCAGTACTTCGCGGTGCTTACCGATACGCAGAGCGTCGGCGTTATGGGCGACGCGAGAACGTACGGCTACACCGTGGCGCTACGCGCCGTTACGACGGACGACTTTATGACGGCGGACTGGACGCGCGTCCCGTTCGACGTCCTCGATAAAACCTCCCGCCGCATAACGAACGAAGTTAAAACCATCAACCGCGTGGTATACGACATAACCTCCAAACCCCCCGCCACGGTGGAGTGGGAATGATCGCCATTGATCCTGTCCACCTCTCTTTATCCTCTTTCCCCCCGATTTGGTTCACTCCATTTTATCCTCTCTTGAATCTGAATCGAGAAAGAATTAAAGAGAAAAACTCCATCAAGATCCATCAAAGACCTTGTGAAAACAGGGTCTTTTTTCTATTTCCGAAAGACTCTGTCCAACTCCAAAATCGAAAGAAAAATGCAGAATTTCTATAGAAAATCCATCTTTTCTCTCTCTTTTCAGAGATTTAGAGGAGAATTAGAGCAAGACGGAAGACTCTAAAAAGACTCTGTTTCGAGTCGGAATTCGAGATGGAATGAGATGGAGTGAGCCTCCGTTTCGAGTCCGATTGATTCAATATGACAGAAAAAACTTGTTTGAATCAAAATAGAAAAAAGAAGAATGGAAATGGACAGCCGTTGATCCTTTCCACCTCTCTTTATCCTCTTTCCCCCCGATTTGGTTCACTCCATTTTATCCTCTCTTGAATCTGAATCGAGAAAGAATTAAAGAGAAAAACTCCATCAAAATCCATCAAAGACCTTGTGAAAACAGGGTCTTTTTCTTATCCGAAAAAGATCCGATACAAAGAGTTGAATGATTATTCGTTTGATGATGAGGAATAAGATTTCTATATATTATTGAGCGCTATATATTTGGGTGTTTAATAAAATAACATAAAAAAGCAGCGAACAATCAATTAACATAATCGGTTACTTAATTCGTTGCTTTTTTTTGTTGTATTATTGTCGGGATCATTCGTCGGATTTATGCCCGCATATCAAGATAATCGGTCAGGTCATCATTCGGTAATTCTTTTCAGCACTCGTTTTATTTCTTCACAGTCCTTAACGCCGTTGAATTCAAGAGAGAACATACCGCGGTAGTTTATATCATTCAACGTATTTATCACACGGTCAAGCGGGATGATCCCCGTGCCTATTTCGGCGTCTGTAAAGCGCATCCCGCCGCGTGAAATATATATAGGCTCATCCGGATCATCACCGTCTGCAATCTTATAATCTTTAATATGTACGTGATAAACTTTGTCTTTAAATTCCTTTATGAATTTCTCAGGTTTTTCATCTAAAAACAGCGTATTTCCCGTGTCGGCGATAAAACCGATTTTCCCTCCGGTTCTTTCATACAGCCGCCGCATATTCGATACGCCGTTAAAGACAAAACCCTGATTTTCCGTTAAGATACTGACATTTATCGAGTTTGCGTATTCGCACACCTGCTTTACCGCGGGAATACATACCTCAAATCTTCTGTTTATCTCAATATCGGATATATCATAACAATGAAAGTCCTTAGCTATCGTATGATGCAGATATTTTATGCCGAACGCTGCGCATATATCGGCGTATTTTTTCAGCGTCTCCACGGCTTCATCGGGGGAAGTCGGGATATCCGAGTTGACGGTAAGGCAAGGTACGTACAGATCCTTTTCCTTTGCGGCGTTGAATAAACGCGCGGCACCGTCAATATCGGGAGTTTTCAGCTCACGGCAAAAATTCATAAGCTCGATGCCGCCGAGTCCGAGCGTTTCCGCAAGTTCTATCGTATCAAGCATAGACGTGTTGTCAGGTAAAGGCGGCGTATAAAGACAAAGCCTTTTTTTGTTCAGTTTTTTCATTGTTTTACGATTTTGTTTTATTATACACCACGGCGGTTTTGAGCGACGAGCCGTTTTTCGTTCCTGCGGATGCATATATCACACCGTCACGGTAAAAAATACCGCTCCATACAGACGATTCTCCGTCCGGCGTGCCGAAAATGTTTTCGGGTGTTGAGAAATGTGTTTTATCAAGCTCTTTTACAGACGTGCCGTCAGAGATCATTATCTTCATAACACTTTGAGAGTCGCCCTTTACGGTCGCGTCCTCGTCCGTCTGAAAGCTGACGGCCAGACGTCCGTCAGGCAAAACGGCAACGCCCGGCGCGGCGGTTTTTGAATTCTTTGACGACGGCTTATATATTATCTTCGGCTCGGACCAGTTCACGCCGTCCTCCGAATAAAACAGCTTAAGCACGAAAGGATAGCCTTTATTACGCTCCGTCGTGCTCTCGATAATGCATAGATAACCGCCGTCGGGTGACTCGCACCAGACGGGCATTCCGTCACGCGATTTATGAGCGTTGCCGTCGCTTATTACGGTGCGTTCCGTCCATTCAGTTCCGTTCCACACAAGATATTCTATATTCTGATATTTCGTCACAGACGGATGATCGTTTGCATACATACAGATAAGTCTGCCGTTAAGCAGTCCGAGATAAGGCTCCCATACACCGCAGCCGCCTTTGTTGTCCGTGTATTCGGCGACGGTCGAATGATACGACCAGCTTTTGCCGTTGTCTTCGGATACGCTTACCTGAAGCGAGGTGTAAAGTCCTTTATCGGTATTCCCTACGGCGCGGTACGCGAGATAAATACGTTCTCCATCAAAAAAGAAATTTACGTTTGCACAGTTGAGATCTTTAAAAAACGAGGCATCCGCTTCGCCGTACCACGTTTTGCCGCCGTCCTTGCTTTTAGCGGTCTTTATCCCCTCCGGTGTCTCGTAACCTGCGATAATCTCACCGCCGTTTGAATAATAAACGCGCGGCGCCCAGGAAAACGGACGAATTATGATCTCTTCGCTTTGTTCAAACGTAATATTGTCTTTCAGCTTCATCTCTGCCTCTTCCGTTTCTTTCTCCGTTGTGAAAGCTTCAGTTTCCGTTGACGTTTCTGTTGTAATTGCGTCAGACATCGTGTCCGGCGCGTTCGCTTTGCATGAACACAAAATATACAGAAATACCGCCGAAATAATGAGTATCGCGCTTGTTTTTGCAGATCTTATCGTCATTTCATCATACCTCAAAAACCGGATTCATCAGTCCGGATAAAAAATCTATCCTGGTTCCTTTCAGTTTTTTGATCCACATTTGTTCAGTTCTGATTCAACCTTATTCAGCGTTCTGAAGAATCTGTGCGTCGCGATCATCGGTCCGAAGCAGAGACAGCCGAGCATGTTCCACCAGAACATGTGCTTCCATGACGTATGCGGACCTTCAATACCCAGCTCGGTCGCTTTCGCTTTTAGTTCTTCAGATATGTTCGCCATCCATACAAGCGTATAAATGAACAGCGTCGGAATACCGAGCAGATACGCCTGCCAGTACGGCCGAACCTTGTGGCCGAGGATATCTTCCAGTTCCTTCTGCAGTCCGCCGAGAGGCATATACAGCAGGAAGAATAATCCGGCTGTGAAAAAATCTATAAATCCGAGAAGGAAGCCCGGACGGCTTGTGTGTTTAAACTTCATGGTCAATCCAACTCTTCCCAGTCTATCCGTTCGTTTTTGTAAAAGAATTCCTTATCGCGTTCGGATATTTCCCGTAATACGCGGCAGGGATTACCGACTGCAACGACGTTTTCGGGGATGTCCTTCGTCACGACGCTCCCCGCGCCGATAACGCTGTTCTTGCCTATACGAACTCCGGGCACGATGATTACTCCCGCGCCGATCCATACGTTCTCGCCGATATACACGTCCTTGTTATACTGCAGAGCGCGGGTGCGCAGTTCGGGATCGATCGGATGATTCGCCGTCGCGATCGTCACGTTCGGTCCGAACATCACCTTGTCGCCGACGTAGATATGCCCGTCGTCCACAAGCGTAAGGTTGGAATTCGCGTAGATATTTGAGCCGAAATGCAGGTGATGACCGCCCCAGTTGGCTCGGAGCGGCAGTTCGATATAGCAGTTTTCGCCGCATTCGGCGAAGACCTCTTTCATATATCGCTGTTTTTTCTCATAGTCAGAGGGTTTCAACTGATTGAATTCCCACAGTTTATCCTGAAACGGGACCTGCTCCGCCATGATTTCCGGGTCAGCGGGGTCGTAGATCAGACCTTTTACCATTCTTTCGTATTGCGTCATGCTTTTCTTTTATCCCACTCCTTTTTCAGAATCGCGTACTGATATGTATTCTCATAACGAGGCGTGCCGTCCGGGTTGTTTACGAACGAGATAAACTCAAGGAACAATCCTTCGCGGCGCATTCCGAGTTTTTCACAAAGGTGCTGACTCGGAAGGTTAGTATCCTCGGTATAAGCGTATATCCGCCTTGCGCCTTTTTCATTGAACAGGTAATCGAAGAAAGCGTGCGCCGCTTCATAGGCGTAGCCTTTTCCGGTATAATTCAGATTCAGCATCCAGCACGGGCTGAACGTGTCCTTCGGCGAGGTTTCATCCTCGTGCGGCTCTCCGGCTTCGGGATAAGCGTCGATCTCGCCGATCACCTTGCCGCCGTCTTTCAGTGTAATAGCAAAGTAGTATTCAGTCTCGCTGACGCGTTTTTTCATTTTTTTTTTTGCGTCTTCAAGCGTATCCAGTTTCATCGACGCAAAGCAGTTGACCGCCGGTTTATGTAAGTATTCGAAAACGTCCGCCGCATCTGTTTCAAGAAACGGGCGGAGTATCAGTCTTTCGGTTTCAATTATCATTCTGTTTGCCTTTGCAAATCCTAATCTATATTATTGTATATCCTTCGGAAGCCAATACCGTTAAAGCCTTTTCAAAGTTATTTTCTTTAACAAGGATATAATCCGTATTGTACGTTGATACCGCAAAGATCCCGATTTTATGTTCCGTGAGGATGCCGGATATTTTTGAAAGAATACCGATCAGTGAGAAATCGAGCGTTCCCTGAATGCGAAATCCTCGCCATCCGTCGTCGCGTTCTGCCGTTTTTGACGGAGTATCTTCGGTCCTGCAAACCAGCGATATTTCTTCGTCGGTTTTTCCGATGAAAAAGAATTCCGATCGGATATCGAAATCGCCTAATAGTCTTCATTTTTTCCATTTACCGAAATGCAGTTGTTTCTCCAAATCGGGATAACTCTGTTCAAGTACCGTTTCGTTCGGGTCAGTATATCCGATCCCGATAAAAACGGGGATCATATACGTCGGCGGGACTTTCAGTTTCGCTTTTACGATGTCGTGTTCCTCGTTCAGCGGTATCCTCATGGAGCATCCAAGCCCTTCGGCTGTCGCCGCGAGAAATATGTTTTCGATCACGCACCAGATCGTCGAGAACGGATTCAGTTTGGAAACGTATTCGCCGTTCAGTTCCTTGCATTTGAAAACGGGGATGATAACATACGGCGCGTTTTTCAGCATCGTAAACTGTCTCGGGACAGCGTATCCGTACATTTTCTGCGCGAGCGTTACCGGGTACGGTCTCGGCATATTCAGGTATCTGTCCGCGTCGAATTTCTCCGCCATCTTTTTCGCGTAATCGAAAGCGTATTCTTTTTCTTCATCGGTTCGCAGAACGATATAGCTCCAGTTACGGTTATGGTTCCAGGTCGGTGCTTTATTGCCCGCCTCTAAAATACGTTTGATTGCTTCAAAATCGACTTCTTTATCGAGAAACTCTCTAACGGTTCTTCTTTGATTGATTGTTTCGTACAGTTCCATGTATTACCTCCGCAAATCCCGATTTGTCGGGAGCTCTCAATTCTTTATCAACCACGAAAACGCCTTTGCCGTGCGGATATCGGTGTCCTTGAAGTGATTGCCTTCGTTCCATTCAAGCGTACATTTTACGCCGTGTCCGGAGAGCATGGCGTGCGCCTCGCGGATCCTGTCGCCGACCGTCGCCATAACGGGATTGCGCGCTTTTTCTTCCTTGTCGCCGAGACTGAGATAGACAGCGCCGGTTTTGATCTCATTCTCATTCATATAATCCGCAAAGCCCGGGAACCACATCGACGGGGACGCTGCCGCGACGCCTTTGAAAACGTCCGTCCGGTACGCCGCCCAAAGCGCGAAAAGTCCCGCGAGCGAATAGCCGCCGATATAATACGTTTTGCTCACGTCCGAACAGAGCTTCAGTATTCCCGCGAGCGTTTCTTCCGCGCCGCCGCCGAAATCATCTTTTCCAAACACGGCGGGCGCTTTCCACGGCGAAAGATCGGTATTCCAGTTGTCGATTTTGACCGCGATCAGGCGAAAGCTTTTACCGCAGTTCGCGGCGATGAGCGCGACCTCGTTTTCGATGCCCGAAAGGTCGTGATCGTCCACCGGCTGAATAAGAACGGTATCGGCGCCTGCGTCGCCGAATTCATATAGTTTCATAATATCGTTGTTTTGATCTGTTTTTTCATCGGCTCATTCACTCCACTCCAGATAAAACGATACCGATACGTTTCCGTCGCCGAGCGCGGCGAGTAGTTCATCCTTGCTTGTGTTTTCAATCTTTGCAATCCGCGTGAAATCCCATGTGTTCTCGTCGTAGTAAATGACAATACGCTTTCCGAGATAGAGGATAATATCTCCGGGCACTGTCGTTATATTCTCATCGTTTCGCGGCAGTTCCCACGGGAGCTCGCCCACCTTTTCAAAGCTACCGTAGTCATGCATATCCACGGTGATCGGTCCGGAATTCAGTTTTTCAACAAGCGCCTTTGCAGACGAATTGTCCTCAAGGTTTGCGTAAAACAGCTTTTCTCCGACTTTTATAACAAGCACGCACGTTGGCGCTACAGGTTCAGTTATTTCGTCTTTCACAATGTCTCCCGTCCAGTCTATTATTCCGCCAAATTCATAAATATGCGTATATCCCATATCGAACAGCTTCTGCGCCGCCTCCTTGCTTCTTCTGCCGCTTCTGCAGTAAACGAGAATTATCTGATCAAGATCCGGCAGTTCTTCCGGCTTTTCCGTTCCGATGCTTTCGTTTGGTATGAGTATCGCTCCGGGGATATGTCCTTCATCATACTCGTCCTGACGGCGCACGTCAACGATAACGTGCCCGTTGTTCTTTTTCATCATCTCTTTGGCTTCTTCCTGAGATATCTGAGTATATGATCCCGGCTTTGCTGTTGTTTCATCGTCAAGTTGGCTGGTCGTTGGCAAAAGCACGTCGCCGGTTGTATCAGTATTCATTTCGGTTATGCCTCCGTTTCCGCCGCCGCATGCGCTGATACTTATTACAGCAGGGAGCAAAAGCAGCAAAATTATAATCTTCTTCACAATTTCGCACCGGCTCATTATACTTTTCCTTCCGTTTCCTATCCGCGCCTGTTGCGTCCTAAGAAAGTGTTATAGCGATCCGGTCTCCATCCCGGTTTTACGTCTTTTACCGCTTCGGCGGCTGTGACGACTGCGTCGCCGTTGTCAACGTCTATCAGCGTATAACGGTCGTTGCCCATGCCGAGCTCTTTCATATAGCTGAGCTGACGCAGTCCGTGACGGGATTCGACCCTTTCGACAAGAGCTTTTCCGCCGCCGTCCGGAAGATTATATATCAGATCCATACACGCGTTGTCAACGGACAGAATATCAAGCGACGCAAGGATTCCCACGTCCGGCGTGACGACAGGCTCCGCCTCCGGACCTTCGCAGTCACAGGAAACGGACATATTGCGCATAACGTTTATATAGCAGACGTGCGGCGCAAAATAATCTATCGTCGCCTTTGTGCTTTCGCTTATACGCTCCATCAACTCCTCTTCGGCAATGCTCCACATATTATCCGAGCCGACAGCGGTATGTATCTCCGCCTTGCCGATCCGTCCGTCCGCGCATCCGATACCGATGTTTTTGTTGCTTCCCCCGAAGCCGCCCATCATATGCCCCTTGAAATGCGTCAGGACAAGAAGAGAGTCGTAATCAAGCATACTTTTGCCGACGTGCATCTCGGAAAACCATTTGCCGCCTTTGACGGGAAGCACGGCGACGCCGTCGCTGTCGGTTATATCTACCGGGCAAAAAGTCCAGCCGTTGATCTCAAGCGTCTTACGATGAGCCTCGGTAGTGTAGCGGCTGCCTTCGTAATACGTGTTTGTCTCAATGATCGACGCGTTCTGCAGACGTGAGGCGAACAACTCCTTTACCCATGGACGCGGAATTATGTTCGGTCCCTGCGCTTCGCCTGTATGCAGTTTTACCGCAATTTTTCCGCACAGCACCGAGCTTACTTTGTCAAATACTTTTTTCAGCCCGTTCTCGGACAGATCGCGCGTAAAGAAAACTGTTGAGCTTTCTCCCGTACGCTTTTCAAAAGGTACGTACTTGTTGCCGTCTTTTCCGGGCGTCGGTTTACTTACATTCATTATGGTTCTCCTTCTCTACTTTTATTTTCTATCATAATCATAAACTCACTTTTTAGTTCCTGAAAAGCGTAAATAGAAAAGCACGCAGCTGCAACCGATAGCTTGCTGCCTTCTTTAATTTCATCTGCCAAATCATCCCTCAGCGTTTTGGAAGTGTTATCAATTAACTCCACAATATATACCTACCAACCATTTATACCTACACTTTGCTTGAAGACAAAACTATATTATAACCCATTTAATATTATATCACAAATAATATTTTTTTCAAGTATATATCCTATAATATCTCAAAACAATTTGAAAAATTCTCCTTATGATAATCTGATTAATGACATTTCAAAGAAAAAAACGAACATAAAAAGCCGGGTCATAGTGAATCCGGCTTGTTTTATCTATTATGTTATCAAATCAATAAAGCGTCACAAAAACAAATCTTTTTGAAGACACTTTTTTATTTACAATACACACCTTGAAAAACCCGAAAAAGCGGGGTATAATGTTCACAAAACAAAATATACCGTTTTGTAAACATCAAGGAGGCTTTGGTGGGAGTTATTTACGGTTACGCACGGTGCAGCACGTCGGAATTGAGACAGGATATAGACAGACAAAAAAGAGATCTTTTAAAACTCGGTGTTGAAGATGACGCTCATATATATTGGGAGTATGAGTCCGGAGCAAAAACGAATCGGCCTGAGCTTACAAAGCTCCTTAATATTGTTCAGCCGGGTGATACGATCATATCTACCGAGGTGTCTCGACTGTCCCGTTCAACGCAGCATCTTTGCGAAATTCTTTCTTTGATCCAAAATAAAAAACTCCGGTTAATAATAGGAACTTTTTGCGTCGATTGCCGCGCCGACGATATCGACGCTATGACTAAAGGTATGCTTATGATGTGGGCGGTCTTTGCCGAAATGGAACGTGATATCATCAGCGAACGTGTACGATCCGGTATGAAGAATGCTGTCGCTAAAGGAAAAAAGATCGGAAGACCTCAAACAACCGCCGACGACATTCCTGCTAACTTTTGGAAAGCATATAACAGATATAAGAACAATCAACTGACCGTAACCGAAATGTCAAGGATCCTTGAATGCTCCCGCGGGACGGTTTACAAATACATAAGAATAGCAAACGAACAATAAAGTGATGCAGAAAGCGGAAAATCGTATGAATATTGAATTTAAAAATAAAGTCGCTGTAATAACGGGCGGCGCGTGCGGTATAGGGAAGTGTATCGCAGATGAGTTTGAGAAAAACGGAGCTTCCGTTGCTGTTATCGACACTATGCCCGGAGATCACTTTATCGGCGATATAGGCGATAAAACCGTGATTGAAGCCTTTGCCGAAAGCGTTATCGCAAAGTTCGGTCAAATAGATTATCTGATCAACAACGCGCCGCCGCTTATGAAAGGTATAGATTCGTGTTCCTACGAAGAATTTTCATATGCGCTCTCTGTCGGGGTTACGGCTCCGTTTTATCTGTCAAAACTGTTTGCGCCGTATTTTACCGACGGCGGTTCGATAATCAATATATCATCTTCACGCGACAGAATGAGCCAGCCGCAGACGGAAAGCTACACGGCGGCAAAGGGCGGTATTTCGGCTCTGACGCACGCGCTCGCCGTCAGCTTTGCCGGAAAGATCAGAGTAAATTCCATATCCCCGGGTTGGATAGATACCGCGTACCGCGTATATGAAGGTCCCGACGCGTATCAGCAACCCGTCGGCAGAGTCGGAAATCCGCTTGACATAGCTTCCGCCGTGCTTTTCCTCTGCTCCGATAAAGCCGGATTTATAACAGGTGAAAATCTCTGTATCGACGGCGGTATGACGAAACTGATGATATATCACGGTGACAACGGCTGGGTTTTAGGCGGTAATACGATATGACAGTATGCTATTTTAGGTAAGCGGGAACAGTATTTGCCAATATAAAATTCTGTAAGTAGAAGATTGAAGGAGAAACAAAAAAAATGAACAGCAATTTGCCGGAGATTAACAAGGAAAAAACAACAACGGTTTACACAGCGAATAAAAAAGGCTATTTTAATCCGCATAACGTCCCGTATAAAAAACTGAATATTTCTTATCCGATTCCGGAAGAGTTGGAAAAAGCGATCGACGATTTCATGATCTGCATCAACGAAAGAGACGGCGATTGTGAGGACTGCTACCGTACGGAGATCGATTGTGAGATCAGATTCTGTATACGAGAGAGAATTCTGTCGGACGATCAGTGCCAAGAGCTAAAAGACTATTATGTGCATCGGGGAATATATAAATACAGCGATGAAAATAAGAATAAAGAAAGCTAAATTAAATGATAAGGAACAGTGAATAATAGCATAAATGAATCAGGAAACGGCCCTATTAAAGATGTGGATAATTGCCATGCCCTTTTACCGGTCGATATATCTGTTTGTAAACAATTCGTATATTTCGGTCAAAACCGCTTGAAAAATCCGGTTTAATGAGTTATACTGACCGTACAAGGTCTATATACTATGTCTCCGTCCAACTCTCTTTATCCTCTTTCCCCCCGATTTGGTTCACTCCATTTTATCCTGTTCCGAATCTGAATCGAGAAAGAATTAAAGAGAAAAATCCAAATAAATCCAATAAAGACCTTGTGAAAACAGGGTCTTTTTCTTATCCGAAAAAGATCCGATAAAATCAGAATTTGAAGAGAAAACGACGAAGATATTCCGTATTTATCTGTTTTAACTCCGAATTAGGAGATAGAGTTCTGAATCAGAAGAAGATGGAAGATTCTAATTTGATTCCGAATCGAATCAGAAAAAAGCCTCTGGTTTGAGTCGAAATAGAACTCGATAGAGAGACCCCGGAGGATAAAAATGTTTGAATCGAAACAGGATAAAAGAGAGTGAACAATAGAAGCTATTTTTGCAAACTACGAAAAAAGCTATATTGCAGGCTTTTCCCGATGAAGACCGAATAAAACGCGATATGCAACGGCACCGCGCGCGGCGCCGTTTTCGTTATCATAAAATTAACCGCTCGTAACGGATACGCTCTTGACGATACCGGAAATATATGGTAGAATACATAATGGAGAACAGGTTGACCGGGAGGCGACGTATGAAAACGAACGTTTCAAAAACAATAAAAAAGTTTCTCGCGCCGGCGCTCGCCGCGGCAGCGCTCATAACACTGCCGTCATGCGGGGGCGGAACCGAAACCGCGCCCGTTACGGATACGGAAAGCGTGCCCGTTACGGATACGGACGCCGTGACCGCGGAGGGGAAAATATACGAGGTATCGGGTAAATATGAAGAAAGGGACGGTATGTATTATTCGGACGGAACCGTAAAGTTCACGTTGACAGACGTGAAAGCCGGCGCTCCTTTCAACCGCATCCGGATCGGATACAGCTGCACTGCGCCGTGCGTGATAGACGTCGCGCTGAAAAAAGGCGATGAAACGTCAGTCGAGCGGTTCTTTCTCGAAGCTTCCGGAAACGGGGATTTCCGCGGTCTGATCAGCGGCTTTTTGTCCGGCGGATCTGCTGACGGGATAGCTTACGCGGAGGTCTCTCCGCTTTTGCCCGGGACGTACGGTTTCGGGCTCGGAAAAATAACGACCGAAAGCGTGCAGCTCCCCGCGACCGACGCGGACGGCAACTTCTATATCGAAAACGGCGATCTGCGCCTCGGCATCAGGCTTGCGTGGGGCGGCGGAATATCGTATATATCGGACAAGCGCTGCAAGGTCGAAGGGCTTGAGAACCTGATAAACCAGCACGACACCGGCAGACTCGTACAGCAGTCGTACTACGGCACGCCGGAAATCGAAGGCGTATACGATCCCGGCGTGTTCAACGGCGCAAAATGGAACTACAACCCGGTACAGGGCGGCGACGTCGCGGGGACTCCGTCGCGTCTTATTGATCTTGAGATAGACGCGGATTCGGTCTGTGTAAAAACTCAGGCGAAGGACTGGGCGCTGAACGGCTCTCTTACGCCGTCGTATATGGAGAACACGTATACGCTTGACGGAAGCATCATCCGCGTGGACAACAGATTCGTGGATTTCTCGGGTTTTGAGCATCCGTATCTTCTGCAGGAGCTTCCGGCGTTCTATACCGTAAGCTATCTCGACACTTTCGTATATTACTACGGCAAAAAGCC
>DBWC01000135.1 GCA_002308615.1 Clostridiales bacterium UBA1248 | reverse complement strand
CATTCTTGTTTCCTCCGTCAAACATCGATTTGTCTATTTCTTTGTCAGCAATACGACTGTCTCGACATGCCCCGTTCGTGGAAACATGTTAAAAGGATAAGCACGGTCAGCGGTGTAGTGAATGAGCAATTTCTGCAGATCGCGCGCGAGCGTGTTCGGGTCGCAGGATATGTAAAGCAGTTTTTCGGGCTTCAAGTCAATTATCGAGCTTATGACGTCGTCCGAAAGACCTTTTCTCGGCGGATCGACGATCAGCGCGTCGATCTTGCCGGAAACGACCGATTTTACGACAGAGCTGTCGCCGCAGTAAAATTCCGCGTTTTTAAATCCGTTTCGAATTGCGTTCCGCTTTGCGTTCTCGACTGCTTCCGGTATGATCTCAATACCTATGAGCTTATTTGCGTTTCTTGCCGCGCACATACCCACGGTGCCGACGCCGCAGTACAGATCGACTACCGTTTCGCCGCCTTTTAGATCGAGCAGAGAAGCGGCTTTGTTATACATAGCCTCACAGCAGTCGTGGTTCACCTGGTAAAACGAAGCGGGCGCGATATCGAAGGTAAGTTCGCACAGCTCGTCCGTCAGCATTTCATCGCCGTATACGTTTATGAATTTATCGCCGTATATGACGTTCGTGCTTTTTTTGTTCACGTTCAGGAATATACTAAAGATATTACCGAAAACGCCGATTATTTCCGTTATGATCTCTTTGATATGCGGCAGCGTATCGGAGTTAATAACGAGTGTGAGTATTATCCCGCTTTTACCCGATCTGAAACAGATATGCCGCAAGATCCCTTTTCCGGTCTTCTCGTCATAAGCCGTTACGCCGTACCTGTCGGCAGCCGCGCATACAGCGTTAGCGATCTTTGCAAATTCCGGCTTTGTTATTGCACAGCTTTCGCAGAAAATAACGTCGTGCGTTTTTTCAGCGTAGTATCCGAAGCCGAGCTTGCCGTTTTTATCGTATCCTACCGGGAACTGCGCTTTATTACGGTAACCGTAAAACGATCCGGAGCAAGATACGTCACAAACGGGAAGAGAAACGCCCGCGCGCAAAAACGCGCCGGATACGATATTCTTTTTTATTTCATTTTCATACTCAAAATCTACGTTCTGAAACGCGCAGCCGCCGCATCTTTTGTACGGGCAGGCGGGCGTTATCCTGTGCGGAGACGGAGTTTTGAGCTCTTCTATCATTGCAACGGCGTATTTTGACGTGACTTTGATTATCTTGATACCGCATACGTCGCCTGTCACGCCGCCGATAACGAAAACGACGATATCGCCTATCCTGCAGACTCCGTTGCCCGAGTCGTTCATATCGGTGATCGCAGCGTCAAAACGCTGATTTTTCAAAATGGTATAATTATGCATATTTTAATTATAGAGTTAATTTATTAATTTTTCAAGTAAAAGCGTGATAAAAAAAACAAAATACATTTTTTTGAAAAAAACTCTTGACAAAACCGTATAATTATGATATAATGCCGGAGCAGTCCAAAATAAAACTGTGCTATGGCGGAATAGCTCAGTTGGCTAGAGCAACCGGTTCATACCCGGTAGGTCGTGGGTTCAAGTCCAACTTCCGCTACCAAACGGCCCGTTGGTCAAGTGGTTAAGACACGGCCCTTTCACGGCTGTAACAGCAGTTCGAGTCTGCTACGGGTCACCACAAAAATCCACGCGAAAGCGTGGATTTTTCAAATAAAACTTAGTTTTATTGAATATATTACTCTAAATAGCCTCATTTCCCCTTACTGTCATATAATAAGGAACAAACGCTATGTCTCAAAAGCAAAAGATCTCAGACGTTTTGATGAAGATCGAAAAGCTTACCGTTGTGCGCGCCATACGCGGCGGGTTGACTAACCTCATCCCCATTCTTATAATCGGCGCATTTGCACTCATTCTTAAGACGTTTCCCGTACAGGCATACCAGAATTTTATGGAGACCTTTGCGGGAGGATTTTTCCCCACACTTTTTGAGATGGTAAACAAAGCGACGTTCGGCGTCCTTTCCGTTTACATGACTTTTTTTATCACATATTCATACGTAAAAATAAAGGCGGATCCTGAAACCTCGATCATAGGCGCGGCTTCATCTTCCGTCATTTCGTTTTTTATACTCGCGGGCGTAGATCTGGCGGATTTCAGCACGGACAGGACCGGACCGAAATCCATGTTCCTCGCCATCATCACGGGCCTCGGGGCGGCGGCTTTATACATATTATTTGACCGTCTGCTTCGCAGAACGCGCAAAAACGTTCTGACAGCGGGAGCGGATAAGGAATTCAATAAAACGTTATCGACTCTGTTCCCTATAGCTATCGTCGTAATAATCTTCGCGCTGATCAACGTTATCATAACTAAAATATTCAACGTTGACTCTTTCCACAAGCTTCTTGCATCAGCGTTTGAAGCGCTGTTCTCGGTCGGAAAGGTCGGATACTTCAAGGGCTTCTTCTTCGTGCTTTTATCGTCTGTTCTGTGGTTCTTCGGCATTCACGGAAGCGACACGCTCGAGGGCGTTATGCAGAAGTATTTCGCCCCGGGACTTGAAATCAACCAGACGGCTGTCGCGTCCGGCGGAGCGCCCACGCAGATACTTACAAAGGAATTCTTTGACTGCTTCGTCCTTATGGGAGGCTGCGGCTCCGCGATATGCCTTCTCATAGCGATACTTCTGTTTTCAAAGAACCGCGCAAGACGCGGTCTCGGACTTACCGCGGCGTTCCCGATGATATTCAACATAAACGAGCTTATGGTGTTCGGTCTGCCGATAATATTCAACCCCGTAATGCTCATTCCGTTCCTTACGGCTCCGCTCGTATGCTATTCGATCGCTTATCTTGCCATGTACGCGGGCTGGGTACCTCTCATAACGTCAAACGTGGAGTGGACCACGCCTATACTTATAGGAGGATATCACGCCACCGGATCGGTAGCGGGTCTGTTGCTTCAGCTTGTAAACGTAATTATCGGCGTAGCAATATACTTCCCGTTCGTGCGTATACTTGACAAACGTTCGGAAGAGAGCGCAAGGAATAAATTCAAGGAATTTACGGAATTCTTCCGTGAGCACGAGCAGGAGCTTGCCGTAACGCGCCTTATGGACAGAACGGATATATACGGAGACTTTGCAAAAGAGCTTTGTGCGGAAATAAGACACGAGACGGAGGAAAGACTTTCGCTCGCGTATCAGCCGCAGTATTCGTACGAAGGTAAATGCAAAGGCGTTGAGGCGCTTATGCGCTGGCGTCATCCGGTTCACGGCGTGCTTTATCCGCCGCTTGTGGTAAAGCTGGCTGAAGAAGGCGGATTTTTGCCGACGCTTGAAGAAGCGGCGATAAGACGCGCGTTTGCAGAACGTCCCGCCGTACTTAAAAAATTCGGTCCGGACGTAAAGCTTTCCGTAAACGTAACGGGAATCACAATAGTAACGCGCAGATTTGTGGATTTCTGCACACAGCTTAAGAAAACTTATCCGATAGAAAAGATGAATATGTGCCTTGAGGTCACGGAGCAGGCGGCTCTGAAATTCAACGAGGAGACCGGAAATACGCTGCGCACGCTGAAGGACATAGGCTTCAAGCTCGCGATAGACGATTTCTCCATGGGTCAGACGTCGCTTCATTATATGAAAGACAGTATGTTTGATATAATCAAACTTGACGGCTCGCTCGTCCGCGGCTTGTTCGATCACATAAACACGCGCGAGATACTGCTGTCAGTTTCAAATCTCGCCTCGTCTCTCGGAATGGAGATAATAGCGGAATACGTGGAAACGGAAGAACAGCGCGACGTCCTGCATGAGCTCGGCTGTAACTGCTATCAGGGCTACCTGTATTCACCCGCGGTATTTCTCAATAAAAAAGATGATAAAAAAATTAAGAATTGATAATTCAAAATTATGAGGAAAAGGGCTGTCGCATTTGCGGCAGCCTTAATGATGCGCAAGCATCAATTTATGGCGAAGCCAATTCATACAGACGTAAAAATCTGCTGCATAATATGAATAGCGCCGCAAAGCGGCGCATGAATTGTGTCTATTGACACATGAATTGCCTGACGGCATGAATTGTCCCTTACGGGACGTAAAAAAGGGCTGCTTAAGCGGGGTACTCTTAAGGACAGTTAATGAAAACCGGCTGAAGTAAGGAAAGCTTATCCTTGTTTCAGTCGGTTTTTGTCGCAGCTCGGCGCAAGCAGGACGTTTGTGTGCCAAACGTCAAAACAGTGAAATCTTTTGCCTTGCGGCAAAAGGTGAAATCTTCGGGCTTCGCCCTCAGGTGAAATCGAACGCAGACACGTTCGGTGAAATGAAATCCACCCACCGCCGTCGAGGCGATTTCACTGCCCGAAGGGCAATTT
>DBWC01000102.1:11628-15367 GCA_002308615.1 Clostridiales bacterium UBA1248 | reverse complement strand
TCCGGGCAGATACAGCATCTTATAGGTATGCAATCGTGTAAAACGATAATAGCAATAGATAAAGACGACACAACGCCTATGATGAAATTGGCGGACATAGCGGTAAAAGGCGACGTTTTTGAAATAATACCCGCACTGATAAAAGAACTTGATAATAACAAATAAAGGAGAAAAAACAATGCTTATAATCGGAGAAAAACTGAACGGTGCGATAAAATCCGTGGCGGAAGCAATAAAAAACCGCGACGGTGAATTCATACGCGCCTTGGCGTCAAAACAGCTTGACCAGAGAGCGGATTATCTTGATATATGCTCCGGAACGCCGAACGGCGACGCGGATATTTTAAAATGGATGATAGAGCTGATACAAAAAGATCATCCCGACGTGAGATTCAGCCTTGACAGCCCGAATCCCGATACCATACTCGAATGTATCCCGCTCTGCAAAAATCCGGGCGTTATAAATTCCGTATCGCTTGAGGGCAGCAAAATTGAAAAGATCTTCCCGGTAATAAAAGACAATAAGGGTTGGAAGGTCATTGCTCTGCTCCTTGACGAGACGGGTATGCCTGAAACTGTAGAAAAGCGGATGCAGAACTTTTACGGTATCATGGCGAAGGTCAAAGAATACGGTATTGACGAGGACAGGATATATTTTGACCCGCTTGTATTCACGGTAGGCACTTCTCCCGACAGCTTTCTTAATTTCATAGGCGCATCAAAAAAGATAAAGGAAGAATACCCGAACGCTCACATAGTAAGCGGTCTTTCTAATATTTCCTACGGTCTGCCGTACAGAAAAGCCGTAAATCACGCGTTTTTGATCGGCGCCATGATGTTCGGTATGGACAGCGCTATAATGGACCCGCTTAACCGCGATCTGTTAGGCGGAGTTTACGCGGCGGAAGCGCTTCTCGGCGAGGATGAATACTGTATAGAATATCTCTCCGCGTACCGCGACGATCTTTTCGGCGTGCAGAAATAAGTATTCTGTTTAAATAATTGCCCGGCGGTCCGCTGTCCGTTTCGCTTATTTGCAATTTGATAATTCACCTCTTCCGATAAAAAATCATAGTTTATTTACATTTCAGACTTGATTTCAGCTGTCATACGTGTTATAATGCCTACAATTCCGATAGGTTTAGTAGGTATTACATTTCAAAACGCTTTTTTGAAAGGAAAAACGTATGAAAAACTATTTTGAAAAGCTTGTAAGAGAAAATTTCAGATGCGGTCGAATGCAAACGTGCCGATGTTGAAGCAGTCACAAAAAAAATAAATTTAAATGAGGTAAAATAAAATGAGTAACTATAAATTTGAAACACTTCAGCTCCACGTAGGTCAGGAGCAGGCAGACCCCGCGACAGATTCAAGAGCGGTCCCGATATATCAGACGACATCATACGTTTTCCACAACAGCGAACACGCCGCGGCAAGATTCGGTTTAGCTGACGCGGGCAACATTTACGGCAGACTTACAAACTCCACGCAGGACGTGCTTGAAAAAAGAGTTGCCGCGCTTGAAGGCGGCGTCGCGGCTCTGGCGCTCGCGTCCGGCGCGGCGGCGATAACGTACACCATAGAAGCGCTGGCACAGAAGGGCGATCACATCGTAGCGCAGAAGACCATATACGGCGGAAGCTATAACCTTTTGGCACATACTCTTCCCCAGTTCGGCGTTGAGACGTCTTTCGTCGACATACATGATCTGAATGAGGTTACAGCCGCGATAAAACCGAACACGAAGGTGATTTTCATTGAAACGCTCGGCAATCCGAACAGCGATATTCCGGATATAGACGCGTTATCGGAGATCGCGCACGCGCACGGCATACCGCTCGTTATTGACAACACGTTTGGAACGCCGTATCTTATCCGTCCTATAGAACATGGCGCGGATATAGTAGTTCACTCCGCTACAAAGTTCTTAGGCGGTCACGGAACGACGCTCGGCGGCGTAATAGTCGACGGCGGAAAATTTGACTGGAAATCAAACGCGGACAAATACGCGCCGATAGCAAAGCCGAATCCGAGCTACCACGGCGTATCGTTTGCGGACGCGGCAGGTCCGGCGGCATTCGTAACGTACATACGCGCGATACTTCTGCGCGACACGGGCGCGGCTATCTCGCCGTTCAACGCTTTTCTGCTCCTTCAGGGCGTAGAAACTCTGTCGCTAAGGCTTGAGCGCCACGCAGGGAACACGAAGAAGGTCGTGGAATACTTATCAAATCATCCGCTTGTGAAAAAAGTAAATCACCCTTCTCTGCCCGATCATCCGCAGCACGAGCTTTATAAAAAATACTTCCCGAACGGCGGCGGCTCCATATTCACGTTCGATATAAAAGGCGGACGCGAAGAGGCATGGAAATTCATAGATAACTTAAAGATATTTTCGCTTCTGGCAAACGTCGCGGACGTAAAATCTCTCGTTATACACCCGGCGTCGACAACCCATTCGCAGCTGTCGGAACAGGAGCTTGAGAAAAACGATATACGTGAAAGCACCATACGTTTATCGATAGGGACCGAACACATAGACGATATTATAGCAGACCTTGAAAACGGCTTTGCCGCGTTAAAATAAGAATAATAAAAGGAGAATAATAAAATGTCAAAAATTTATAAAGGAGCCATCGAGCTTATAGGCAACACGCCTCTTGTAGAGGTCGTAAATCTTGAAAAAGAATTAGGACTTGAAGCGACGCTTTTAGTCAAGCTTGAATACTTCAATCCCGCCGGATCGGTCAAGGACAGGATAGCAAAAGCGATGATAGAAGACGCGGAGAAAAAAGGACAGCTGAAGCCCGGCTCGGTTATTATAGAGCCAACGTCCGGCAACACCGGCATAGGTCTTGCCGCGATAGCCGCGTCAAAGGGATACCGCACCATACTTACGATGCCCGAAACGATGAGCGTTGAAAGAAGGAACATACTTAAAGCGTACGGCGCGGAAATAATTCTTACCGACGGTACAAAGGGCATGAAGGGCGCTATAGCCAAGGCGGAAGAGCTTGCCGCCGAGATCCCCGGCAGCTTTATCCCCGGTCAGTTCGTCAACCCGGCTAACCCCGCGATACACAAGGCGACGACGGGTCCCGAGATATATAACGATACCGACGGCGCGGTAGATATATTCGTCGCGGGCGTAGGCACCGGCGGCACGATAACCGGTACCGGCGAATACCTGAAAGAACAGAAACCGTCCGTCAAGGTCGTTGCCGTTGAGCCGGAAACTTCTCCGGTATTGTCAGAAGGCAGATCCGGTCCGCATAAGATCCAGGGCATAGGCGCGGGATTCGTTCCGGACGTTCTGAACACGAAAGTCTACGACGAGGTGATCCCGGTAGCGAACGAAGACGCGTTTGCAACGTCAAAACAGCTTGCAAAAAGAGAAGGCATTTCCGTAGGTATCTCCTCAGGCGCGGCGCTTTTTGCGGCGATCAAGCTTGCGAAGCGTCCCGAAAACAAGGGCAAGGTCATCGTAGCTCTTCTCCCCGACAGCGGCGACAGATATTATTCAACTCCGTTATTTACAGAATAATTCATGACGAAGCCGATTCACTCTGCGAAGCGGAAATTCATCATAAAACATAAAAAACAGACAGCTGAATTCTAATCGGCTGTCTGTTGATATTTTTATGAATTGCGCCATGCGGCGCATGAATTGTCCTGCGGACATGGCGGGGCGCCGGGGTCGTCGCCCCATGCACGGCGCATGAATTGTCCTGCGGACATG
>DBWC01000102.1:0-11579 GCA_002308615.1 Clostridiales bacterium UBA1248 | reverse complement strand
GACTTGCGCCCACGCCGTGGCCGTTGCCGCTGCCTATGAACGTGAAATCGGATGAATTTGAGCTTGCCGACTGCGAGACTGCTTCCGACGTTTTTATAAGCACGGTCTGAGATACGAGCGACGAGGACGTTTTTACCATGATGTGCTGCGGCAGATACTGCTGTTTTATACCGCCGTCCGTTACCACGTTGATCCTGTCTTCCCCGTCTATCATTTTTATGCCGTCCGCGGTCATTACGTACACGCCGCTTATGGTTTCCTTTATGGCGTGATTCTGCCCGTCGTCAATTTTTCCGTTATGCTCAATAACGAAATTAGCGGCGTACAAGAGCCCTGACAGCGCGCCGCGCACGTTCCTGCATCTGTTGACCGTAACGCTTACGCCGTAAATATCCGTTATGGTTATGGAATAAACGTACGTTGAATTTTCACACAAACGGTTTATCTTGACGTCCGCCACGGCGCCCGTAAGCGACGTATAACCCGCCGATCTGACCTTCTGCAAAAGCTCCTCCGGCGTTGCCGTAAAGCTCCACGCGCCGTATTTGCTTGCGGTGAGGTCCTCCCACGGCGTCATCTGACCGACAAGATATTTCACCGCGTCCATATTCCATACCTCGTGCGCCGCCGCCATACTGCCGCCGCCCAGATCCGTATAATACGTCGTTATGGTCTTGCCGTCGCACAAAAGGATCTTTCCCTTTGTCTGCTCCACTCCGTTTATAACGTTCTGATTCACGCGCTCAAAGCCCTTGCAGACCTGGCAGTCGCTTGAATCGCAGACGTCAACGTCGTACGCTTTGTGCTTTGCCCTCTCGTGGCTGTTTGCTATGACGAACGTGCGGGCGCATACCGAAAACGCCTTCATCGTCTCGATAGGCCAGGTGTTGTATATCTCCCACGGAACGACGCAGGTAACGTACGTTTCAAGCTCCGAGATCAGTATCATGGTAACGCCGTTTGCGTCGGACGCTTTGTAACGTCTGAATTCCATTACTCCGTCGTAATAATAGCCCTTTACGGTCTTTACGTAATCCTTGCTTCCGTTTTTATCAAGGCAGTACAGTCCGAGACCGTATTTGTGCTCCGTCATATCGAAATCGAACAGCACGGCCGCCGTCTTGTAGTCAAGCACGGTGACGCCGGACGCTGTGGGAGATTCTACGGTGCAGGTACAGCCGAGCGCTTCCTCAATAACGCTTTTTTCGGACTCCGCCTGGGATACGGACGTAAACGCTCCGATCCTTATATAATACGTGCCGCCGATATAAGCCGGATACAAAGGCAGATCAAGCTCCTTTGCCTTATCCGACAGATCTGAAAGGCGGTTCTCCGTCTCGGCCGCGTTATCAAATCCGTCCGTTATCTGCAAATGATAGCCTCCGGCGACTGTGTTTGAAGACGAGGCGTAATAATACCAGTCGCTTGAAGACGATCTACGCAGATTTCCCGTCTCCGATACGGACACGTCGTTATTATAAAGCGTCCATATATACGTAAGCTCGTTATCCGTCGTAGTCAGATACAGATCGAAACCCGGCGCGCCGTTCTGCGTGCGCACGCGGTGGCTGTCAAGCGTTCCGTCGCGGAACGATATACCTACTCTGACGAGGTAATCCTCCGGTAAAAACACCTGCTTTCCGTCCTCTTCCTCCTCGTACGCCTGCGCGGAAATTATTGCCGCGACGACAACGCCCCCGAGAAAAAGGAGCGAGAGCACTATGCATATTATTCTTATTATGACGATCTTTTTGCTTTTGGGAGCAGTCTTTTTCTTTTTACTCGCCAATTGAGAATTCACCCCTTATGAGCACTTCCGTCCCGTTCTGAAGCGCGGCTACGCCTGCGTTGTCGGAATAAGATATCTCTATAAGGTCGCCCGTGACGACCGCTTCGCCGTTTGAAAGCGTTTTGTTTGCGGAGATATCCTTAACGACGCCCGCCGTTCTGCAGAAAGCGGAGGCGCGCCCGGACCTAACTATTATCTCACATCTGCCGACCGCGGTTATCTTTTTGCCCGCCGACAGGGTAAGCGTCACGAACTCCGCGCTTGACGCGGAACCCGATACGCCGCCCGACGACTGCGATGCGATGACCGACGCGACGTAATCCTTGAAAGAATCGTTTTCCATAAGCGCGGATACTATCTCGTCAACGGATACGCTTTTGACTTTTTCGTCAACGTATCTTTCATACGCCGGCGTAAGGACGCCGTTTATGTACGACAGCGAAACGAGAGGATCGTTTTCAGTTGTATAATCCTCCGTTACGCCGAACGCGAAAGTCGTCATAAACACGCAAAGAAGTATCACCGTGACCGCGGCTTTTTTTATTAGTTCAAATCTTTTATCCATACGGTTTCCTCAAATATCCATTTTGACCTGCTGTGCGTTTATATCGAACTCCTCAAGCACCGAGCCTGCAGCCGGCAGCTTTATCTTTCTGTATTTTGAAATGCTTTCGTACGGAGAATCCGTCTCTCTGAAAGCGGCGGCTATCTTCTGCCCTTTTTTCAGCGAGAACAGCGTTACGCCGCCCGCGGTCCTCGTGGGCTTTGACGGTATGAGCTTCGTTGAAAACAGTATCGCGCGTTTCGCGTCCGACACAAGCGCGATATTGAAAGGCTCGTCCTCGTAGAACGCGGCGACAAGCGGCGATTTGGTGGAATACGCGCCTGTAAGCTTCTTTCTGTTGCCCTTCGTCTCATACGCCGACATCGGGACCTTTACGCCCTTGCCGTTTTCAAAAATATAGATCATATTGTGCTTGTCTTCGTATCCGTCGAGCGTTTTCATATACACGGCGCGCTCGCCCTCGTCAAATCCGAGCTTTGCGGGGATGTAGTCGCCTAAATCCGACGCTTTGCACGATTTGAAATCGGCAAGTCTTGCACGGTACATCTGCCCCTGATCCGATAAGAAGATAACGGATTTGATATTCTCGGAATTTTCGCGGCAGAGTATATAGTCTCCGTCCTTGAACAGATGGTTTTCGCCGCTGCGCAAAGACGTTAGCGGTATTTTTTTGAAGAAGCCCTGCTTTGTGAATACCGCGCAGAGATTGAAATTCTCCACGTCCTCCTCAGGCTTGTATTCCGGCAGCTCCGCACTGTCATACAGTATTTCCGTTCTTCTCGGTATGCCGTATTTCTTCTTTATTTCAGTAAGCTGCTTTATTATGACTTCTTTTATTCTCTTTTCGCTCTTTATCGTGTCTTCAAGGTCTTTTATCTCAGCCTGAAGAGCCGATATTTCCTTTACTCTGTTCAAGATATATTCGCGGTTGAGATAACGCAGCTTTATCTCCGCGACGTATTCCGCCTGGACCTCCGTCAGATCGAAGGCTTTCTGCAGGTTCGGCACGACGTCCGCTTCCTTTTCCGTTCCGCGCACTATCGCTATGGCTTTATCTATGTCGAGCAGTATCTTGCCTAAGCCGAGGAGCAAATGAAGCTTGTCGCGCTTTGTGTTCAGATCGAATTCAAGCTCGCGCCTGACGCAGCCCATTCTGAATTTTATCCATTCAAGCAGTATGTCGTTTACACCGAGCACTACCGGCTTTTTGTCGATTATTATATTGAAATTGCAGGGGAAGGAATCCTGAAGCGACGTGAGCTTGAACAGCTTTGCCATGAGCTTTTCCGGATCGGTGCCGCGTTTGAGATCGAGCGTAAGGCGGAAGCCCTCAAAACCTATCTCGTCGCGCACGTCGGACAGCTCTTTTATCTTTCCGTCGGCAACGCCCTTTGTGACCTCTTCTATTATCTTTTCAATAGAAGTGGAATACGGTATTTCGGAAACGTCTATGCAGTTATTGTCTTTATCGTACGCGTACTTTGACCGCAGGACGAACGATCCCGTACCGGTCTCGTATATCGCTCTCATCTTTTCACGGTCGAATACGAGTATGCCGCCCAACGGGAAATCGGGTCCTTTTATGACGTCAAGCATCCTGTCGGGAGAAGTCTTCGGATTTTTGATGAGCTCTATCGTGCCGTCGCACACCTCGGCAAGGTTGAACGAGCATATATTCGTTGCCATACCGACTGCGATACCGGTGTTTGCCGAAACAAGTATATTCGGAAACGCGGTAGGCATAAGTACCGGCTCTTTCATGGAGCCGTCGTAGTTGTCCACCATATCCACGGCGTTTTTGTTTATGCCGTTAAGCACCTCGCGGCAGATCGGAGCGAGCTTGCACTCCGTATAACGCGGCGCGGCTTCTTTCAGCTCGCTGCTGTACTGCTTTCCGAACGATCCCTTTGAGTCTATAAACGGATGGAGCAGCGCCTCGTTTCCGCGCGTAAGACGTACAAGCGTTTCATATATGGACTGGTCGCCGTGCGGATTGAGCTTCATCGTCTCTCCGCATACGTTTGCGGATTTTGTTTTGGGTCCGTCCAAAAGACCCATTTTATACATCGTATAAAGCAGTTTTCTGTGCGCGGGCTTGAAACCGTCTATCTCCGGGATGGCGCGGCTCAGTATAACGCTCATGGCGTACGGCATATAGTTCGTTTCAAGCGTATCAACTATAAGCTGATCTTTTATCTCAGCCTCTGTTATTTCCTTTTGCTCATCTGTTTTCTTTTTTCTTGCCATATTATCCCGTCCTCACCTTAAATATCAGCGTCCTGATAGTATTCTTCACTGTGCGCGGATATGAATTCTTTTCTGCCGTCTAAGTTGTTTCCGAGCAGCGTGTCGAACATCTCGAACGTTTCCTCCACGTTGCAAGGCTGTATGCGGATGAGCCTTCTCGTATCCGGCGCCATTGTGGTCAGCTTCATCATATCCGGCTCGTTTTCGCCCAAGCCCTTGCTTCTCTGTATCGTTACCTTTTTGCCCTCGAACTGTTTTAAGATTTCGGCTTTTTCGTTTTCGTCGTATGCAAAGCGCGTTTCTTTGCCGCAGGTTATCTCATAAAGCGGGGATTCCGCGATATAAATATATCCCTCGGATATGAGCGTGGGCAAAAGGCGGTAGAACATAGTAAGGATAAGCGTTCTTATCTGGAATCCGTCAACGTCCGCGTCGGTACATATAATTATTCTGTGAAACCGGAGATTGCCTATATTAAAAGCCGATTCTCCTTTTTTGCCGGCTTTGATCTCAACGCCGCATCCGATGACTTTTATAAGGTCCATTATTATCTGATTCTGTAAGATCTTTGAATCCGTGCTTTTAAGGCAGTTTAATATCTTGCCGCGTACGGGCATGACCGCCTGGAAATACGGGTCGCGCGCGAGCTTGCAGGAGCCCAACGCCGAATCGCCCTCAACTATGAACAGCTCTCTTTCCTTCGGATCGCGGCTTCTGCAGTCAACGAATTTTTCAACGTGCTTCGTGATATCCGTTGTCGTCGGCGCAAGCTCCTTTACTATGTTTGCTCTCGCCGCTTCCGCCGCTTCTCTGCTTTTCTTGTTTATGATTATCTGTTTGTAAAGCGTATCAGCCTCCTGCGGCTTTTCAAGGAAGTAAATCTCCAGATTGCGCTTTATATAGTTCGTCAGAAAATCGTATATGAATTTGTTGTTTATTGACTTTTTGGTCTGGTTCTCGTAAGAACAGTAGGTCGAAAAGCTGTTGACGATAATCACAAGCGAATCCGCTATATCGGAAAACGGTATGCGCATATCCGCTTTTGCCTTGCCCACGGTCTTTGAGTATTTGTCGATAGCCGAGGTGAACGCCATTCTGACGGCTTTTTCAGGCGAGCCGCCGTTTTCAAGGAAGCTTGAATTGTGGAAGCACTGAAGCTCGCCGACGCCTTTTGTAAAGCAGAACGTAAGCTCGAATTTGACTTTGTATTCCGGCTTGTCCTCGCGGTCGCGTCCCGTGCCTTCAGACGTCCAGAAGACAGGCGGCGTTAAAATGCTGTCACCCGCCAGCTCTCTTAAATATTCCTTTATACCTTCTTCGTAATAGTATTCCGACTGCTCGAATTTTCCGTCCTCGCCCTGGCAGTTAATGCGGAATTTAAGTCCGGCGTTGACTATCGCCTGTTTTCTTATGATGTCGGAAAGAACGTCGCGCGGGATCTTTATATCCGTAAAGACTTTCAAGTCCGGCTTCCATTTGATGACCGTGCCGGTGCGCTTTTCTTTTCTGCCGAGTTCCGTTTTGCTGAGCTCGGTCACCGCGTAGCCTTCTTTGAAGTCTATCGAGTACATATATCCGTCGCGGTAGGATCTGACGTTCATATATTCGCTCGTATACTGCGTGGCGCAGGCGCCGAGGCCGTTCGTACCGATGGCGAACTGATAGTTGCCCGATTCCGAGTTGTTGTTGTATTTGCCGCCGGCGTACAGCTCGCAGAAAATGAGCTCCCAGTTGTATCTCTGCTCTTTATTGTTGAAGTCGAGCGGGATGCCGCGTCCGAAGTCCTCCACCTCCACGGAATCGTCGTTATAAAGCGTTATGTTTATAAGGTCGCCGTAGCCTTCCTTCGCCTCGTCTATCGAGTTTGAGACTATTTCGAACACCGTCTGTATGACGGCGTCAATACCGTCGGACCCGAGCATTACGCCGGGTTTCAGCCTTATTCTGTCCGCTCCTTTAAGTTGAGTTATGTCCTCATTTGATATAGTTTTTTTAGACATTTAAACGCATCCTTTACTATATATTGTTGTCAAGAGATTTTTATACATATATATTGTATCATAATATTGTTAATAAAAAAAGCAATGCGGATAAAATTTTATACTTTGCATATACGATCAAACACATTGATTATAAGAGATTATTCCGCCGGATATATTGACATTTTGATATTTATATGATAAAATGAAAAAAAACATCAGGAAGGAAAAGACGATGAAAAAGATAACAGGCATTATTTGTATCGTATTGTCCGTGCTTATGTGCTCATCCGTGCTTTCCGGCTGTCAGGATCCGGGCGATCCGGGCAGTACGGCGACAAAAGCTCCGGAGGACGTGACGACCGTAGAGGAAACGGTCGAAACGGAGCCGGCTGAGACGTATTACATCCCGGAGCTTAAGTACAATAACGAGACGTTTACCGTCCTCTGCCCCGGAAAAGGCGACGGCGAATGGGAATGCAAGGATTTCTTTGCGGAGACAGACAGCGACGATCCGGTGATAAGCGCCGTATTTGCCAGAATGTCTTTACTGGAAGACAAATTCGGCATTAAAATAGAAATAGATGAAAACGCGACGAGAAGCAGCATAGGCGGTCTTGTCAAAAAAGATATTTCGTCCGGCGACAAGGCGTACGATCTTGTCATGCAGACGATAAACAACGCCTACACGCTTGCGCAGAACGGTTATCTTATGAACCTTGAAGAGGTCCCGCATATCGATCTGAAGAGCGAGGTATGGGATCAGTCGTATCTGTCGCAGTCCTCGATCGGCGGCATAAACTATTTCGCCACGGGCGAGATAACCACGATGGACAACGACGGCACGTGGGTAATGATGTTCAACAAGAAGTTAGCGTCAAATCTCGACCTTGATATATATTCTCTTGTCAAAAACGGTGAATGGACGTTTGACAAGCTGCTTGAGCTGGCAAAGGATTTCTATGAGGATCTGAACAACAACGCCCAGGCGGACGAACAGGATAAATTCGGCATAACGACGACTATCGACTTCATACAGGGACTTTTCTACGCTGCTGACGGCAGAATCATAAGAAAAGACAATGAAGATATACCGTATCTTGATTTCAACAACGAGCGCAACTCCGCGATAATCGACAAGATAATCGATATCTATTACTCAAAAAACAAGGTGACGTTCGACTGCCACGATTTCATGCACGTCAATCCGGCGGCGCACCTTATAGCTCAGCAGATGTTTGAGGAGGACAGAGCGCTGTTCTACTCCGAGGTCATGCAGTGCGCGATACGTCTGCGCGAGATGGAGACGGATTACGGCATAATCCCCTGCCCCAAGTTTGATAAAAATCAAAAAGAATATACGACTCATTCCGTGGCCGCCGTCACGCTCTGCGCGATGATAACGAGCAATATGAAAGCAGACTCCCAGAAGCTGGAGAGAGCCGGTATGGTAACGCAGGCGCTCGCCGTTGAGGGCAAGAACATACTTACGCCCGCGTATTACGAAAAATCGCTTAAGACAAAGGGCGCGCGCGACGCGGAATCATACGATATGCTTCCGATCATATTTGCAAACCGCGCTTGCGACATAGGCTATATGGCTGAGGAAAACACGGTATCCTCGCTTTACACTTCTATGAGGACTATGATTAAAAAGGGCAATAACGAGATCGCCTCCGCAACGAAGAAAAGCGCGACGCGCATTAACAAAGCGCTTACCAAGCTTGTAGCCGACTTTGAAAAACTGAAATGATTTAATTCCGTTGCCCGTGTTTTGTACACGGGTAACGGTATTTTGTTTTATAACGAAAGGAAACAGACATGAATAAAAAAGAACTTATAAAAGCGTTTGAGGCGCCGGATGCGCGGTACCGCGGCAAACCGTTCTGGAGCTGGAACGGAGAGCTTGAAGAAAAAGAGCTGAAACGTCAAGTCGACGTTATGAAGGAGATGGGTCTCGGCGGCTATTTCATGCACAGCCGCGCCGGACTTATAACCGAGTATTTGGGAGACGAATGGTTCGATCTGATAAACAGCACGGCGGATTACGGAGAGTCCGTCGGCATGGAGTCGTGGCTTTACGACGAGGACCGCTGGCCGTCCGGCAGCGCGGGCGGCAAGGTAACGGTCGATCCGCAGTACAGGATGAAAGCGCTTTATATTTTTGAATCTTCTCCCGATAAATATGAGCATAAAGACGATGAAATATGCGTTTTTGAAGCCGAGCTTGACGGGCTTAAACTCGGTGAATATAAGCAAATCAAACCGGAAGACGTAAAAAGCGTATCAAAGGATAAAAAGATACTGCAGTTCAGAGTCATACCGGACAAGCCTAACAGCAACTACAACGGCACGACGTATATAGATACGATGAGCAAAAAAGCCGTTGACAAATTCATAGAGCTTACGCATGAGGAATACAAAAAACGCTGCGGCGACCGCCTTGGCAAAAGCATAAAAGGCATTTTCACGGACGAGCCGCACAGAGGCCACGCTATGGACAACAGATCCGAGCGCGACGGCGTCATATCCTGCGCTACGGCGTATACCGACGATCTGTTTGACGAATTCAAAGCGCGTTACGGATACGATCTCTTCCCTGTTCTGCCGGAGCTTTTCTATCAAAAGGACGGCGAGCCGGTAAGCCGCGTCAAACTTAATTATTTTGACCTTGCGTGCAACCTTTTCGTAGAGCGCTTTATGAAGCGCATAAACGACTGGTGCAACGAAAACGACATGATCTTCACCGGCCACGTTCTGCACGAGGATTGCCTTACCAATCAGACTGTTCCGAACGGCTCGCTCATGCGCTCGTACGAGCATATGGGTTATCCCGGAATAGACCTGTTGACAGAGCACAACCGCTGTTACTGGGTCGTAAAACAGCTATCTTCCGCGGCGCGCCAGGTGGGTAAAAAGTGGCTTTTGTCCGAGCTTTACGGCTGCACCGGCTGGGAATTCAACCTCAGATCGCACAAAGCGGTCGGCGACTGGCAGGCGCTTTTCGGTATAAATCTGCGCTGTCCGCATCTGTCTTGGTACACGATGGAGGGCGAATCGAAGCGCGACTATCCGGCTTCCATCCTGCATCAATCGCCGTGGTATAAGGATTATTCTTTCGTCGAGACGTATTTTGCGCGCTTCGGACTTATGATGCAGCAGGGCAAGCCGCTGTGCGACGTGCTCGTTATAAACCCGATAGAAAGTATATGGTGCAGAGCTTATTTAGGCTGGGCGCAGTGGATATCCCCCGTATCACCGCTCGCGCACGAGACGGAAGGCGCCTATCAGAAGCTGTTCAACATCCTGATCCGCAATCACATAGATTTCGATTACGGCGAGGAGCAGATGATGATACCGCGCACGACGGTGGAAAAGACAGAGCACGGCGCTGTACTGCACGTGGGCGAGGCGTCGTACAAGACCGTTATAGTATCGGCAATGATAACGATAAGACCGACTACGCTGAAAATATTAAAGGAATTCAAGGACGCGGGCGGCAAGATCGTATTTGCAGGCGATATACCGAAATACGTTGACGCGGTGCCGTCCGACGAGCCGGAAAAGCTGGCGGCGGAGTGTGTGAGAATACCGCTTGAAGAGGAAAGCGTCGTTGACAACGTGCAGATGACGTGCAAGCCCTGCGGCGCGCACGAGATACACTCAATATTCGTAGAAGACGGAGAAGGCAAAAACTGCGGCGACGTATTCGTTCAGGCGCGTTACGACGCGGAATCGGATATATATATCGCTGCGATCCTCAACACCAACCGTGAAAAAGCGACGGGTATGCTTGAGATCACTATTGATATAAAAGACGATTACATAAATACAGAGGACTGCTACGAGCCGCAGCTCTGGTCGCTTGAAACCGGAAAACGTTACGGTGTACCGTATGAAAAAACGTACCGCGGTATCGTTTTTAAGCTCGAGCTCGAAGCGGCGGGATCGGCTATGGCAGTCTTCACACGCGGCGGCGAGAAGCTCGAGGCGCCGAAAGAGGTATATACTGAAAATATGTATTTTATAAACGGCAAATTTGATTACGAGTGCGACGAGCCGCAGGCTTGCGTGCTTGACTTTGCCGAGTGGAAGCCCGCGGGCGGCGAGTTTTCAGAGACAGCCGAATCACTTAAGATAGATCAGAAAGTCCGCGATCATTTCGGGATCGAACACCGCGGCGGAGAGATGCTTCAGCCGTGGTACGCGAAGCTGCACGACAAGAAAGTTTACGGCGATATCGAACTGAAATACACGTTTGACATTGAAAAAATGCCGGAGGGTGACGTATATCTGTGCGGCGAGCGTCCGGAGCTTAATTCTTATGCGATAAACGGCGTCACACTTACCTGCACAGACCCCGACGATTTCTATATAGACAACTGCTTGAAGAAAATGCCCGTGCCGAAGGACGCGCTGAAATACGGTGAGAACGTCGTTACGGTCAAGGTCGCGTTTATGAGAACGACGAACATAGAGTCTCTTTACCTTATAGGCGATTTCGGCGTCAAGCTTGACGGAACGAAAAGAACGCTTACTTCTCTGCCGGATAAAGCGGATTTCGGCGAGACGTACGACCAGTCGATGCCGTTTTACACCGGATGCATAACGTACACGGTACCGAACGGCAAGTTTGAAAAACCGAACGAAGGCGATCGCGTTATAATAAAAGCGGACGATTTTGCCGGTAGTCTCGTCAAGGTAAACGGACAGATCCTCGCGTGGGAGCCGTACGAGGCGGACGTCACGGACGCGGTGAAAGCCGGAGAAGATATAAAGATAACGCTTGTGGGAACGAGAAGGAATCTTTTCGGACCGCTGCATTTAGTCCCGCTGTTCCACGGCGCGTACGGCCCCGGTCACTTCGTAACCGGCGGCGATTCGTGGACGGATAATTACAATCTCATCCCCGCGCATCTCGGCAGGATAACGGTTAAAACAGTAAAATAAACCCCTTGTCCGCTGTCAAAATGAAAGTAGGGGCGATCATTGATCGCCC
>DBWC01000070.1 GCA_002308615.1 Clostridiales bacterium UBA1248 | reverse complement strand
TTCGGATAATTCTCGTTACCCTAACCGAAAATTACCGCCGTAAGCTTTATATTCCGATTATATCATATTTTTGACCGGTAATCAAGAGCTCTGTCGGATTTTTTTGAAAGATCGCGCCGTTGTTTTTTTAATAATTAGTCTATTGACTTAACATTTTTTTTGTGATATATTGATTATGGTATAATCTTTTATAAAACGGGATGAAAGTAAACGCATATATGAAAAAAGTGATCTTAACTAAAAAAAATCATAACGCCGCCACAGCGCTTTGCGCGCTGCTTTTGTGCGCCGTTATGATATCCGGATACGGCTGTGAGGCGCGGAACAACGCCGTTACGACGGATGAGACGACCGCGGTTCCGGGAACGCAGACCGGCGCCGTGACAGGCGCGGAGACAGACGCGGAGACAGACGCGGAGACGGAGCCGGAGCAGACGCCCGTTATCGATATTTCCGAATACAAAGATCTTGTGATATCGAAGGTATACGGCAACGGCGGCAGTAATAACGCCGCGTGCGAGCACAGCTTTGTAGAGTTGTCAAACGCCGGGGAGTCGCCCGTTAAACTCGGCGGGCTTTCGCTTTATTACATGACCGGGAACAAATCCGAATACGTTTCGTTCGATCTGCCCGATTTCACGCTTGAAAGCGGCAAAAGCTTTCTCATACGCGGGGCTTCGTCTTCAAAAAAGACATCAACCTACGACACAAAGAACGAGATCATACGCGTAGAAGATTTTGACGCAGAATGGGACGCCGCGATAAACAACAAGGATATAAAGCTTCTGATCGCGCCCTCCGGATCAAAACCGAACGCCAAGGAGGCGCCGGAGACACAGCCCGGCATGATCTCATATTTCGTCGCCTCAGACGAATATAAATTCGATACCGGATACGTTTCCGGTTATTCAAAAAACAAAATGGCGGTCAGGACCGCTCTGAACCGTGACAGCGGATATTATCTGCAGAACCTGAACAAATCGACGACCGAAAAGCTGAATCAGATAGTCCCCGTGACGTCGGACGGAAAACGCGCGTCCGTTATCGCGTCTAAGCTTAAAGAAGTGAAGTTCTCCGCCCCCGCCGGATTTTATACGGAATCCGTAAAGCTGGAGCTTACGGCTCCCGAGGGATACGGCACCGTGTATTACACCCTGGACGGATCGGACCCCACGACGTCCGAAACAAGAAAAGAATATAAAGGCGTGATAACGATAGCCGATACGACCGAAAAGAAATTCGGCAAAACGTATACCGCAGGGCTTGATTACGTCGGACATATCGCATCCCCGACGCCTATGATGATCGGCGCGCGCGTTATAAAAGCGTGCGCGTACAACGGCACCGATTACACCGGAATTTACACGAACTCATACTTTGTAAGCTCGGAAATGGAAAAATACGGCGTCACGGTCATGTCCGTTTCGATAGAACAGGAGCAGATGTTCGGAGATCCCGGCTTTTATCACAACTTCAACGCGTCATCAAACGAGCCGAACACGCGCGGCAAGGCGTTTATGGAGGTATTTGACGAGTACGGCGTGCGCCGCGGTTATTCGAACGTGGAGCTCGCGATAAGCGGTCACGGCTCCTCCGGCACCGGAATGCGCTCGATGAAGGTGTTCTATAAAGGCTCCGAAAACACCGAAGGCGGCGCGGACTCAAAACTGAATTATGATCTTTTTGACGGATACGCCGTGAATTCAAAGGGACAGCGTATAACCGACTTTTCGCGCCTCTTACTGCGCAACTCCGGCAACGACTGCGGTAACTCATACATCCGCGACGCGTATATGCAGCGCGTCAGCGACGATATGTACGTCGATACGATGGCGTACGCTCCCGTCCTCGTATTCATAAACGGAGATTTCTGGGGAATATATAACGCTCGCGAGCGTTACAGCGGTGATTACGTGCAGTCGCATTACGGCATAGACAAGGACAACGTGGCGCTTATTGAAAGCGACTACTCGCAGGTACACACCAATCAGAACGCGCCGTTCATCGTCACGTCGGGGCTTGAAAACGACGCGGACGATTTCAACGATCTTGTCGATTTTATAAGGCACAACAGGCTTGATAACGAGGAGAATTTCGAATACGTAAAGAGCAAGCTGGATCTTGATTCGCTTATGGATCTGTTTATCTCACGTATTTATTTCAGCGCGCTCGATTTTCCCGGAAACAATATAAAGGTCTGGCGCAACCGCGCATCCGACGATCCGTCCGGCGCGGACAACAAATGGCATTTCGTACTGCTCGACATGGACATGGGCATCTCGTTCTACAAGGACGCAAACAACACGACGGAAAATTCCAACTGCTTCGGCTGGGTGGACTCCACCGGCTCGGTAGCGAGCAGTATAATGCATTATCTTCTGGAAAACAACTCTTTCAGACTGCGCTTTATTTCCCGGTTCTACCAGGTCATAAACGAGATATACGTGCCGTCTTTGATGGACGAGGCGCTTGACGAGATAGTTTCGGAAAGAGATCCTATAGAATATCTTCAGACGCTGCGCTGGGGCGCGAGCACGGAGACGTACAACACGGCGATAAACGATATGCACCGTTTCGTACAGAGACGCTATCCCTACGTATTAAGCTATCTCTGCTCTTATTTCGGCGTATCCGAAGAATATCTTATGAGCATAAGCGGAAACTATCTGTCCGTCAGCTTCTCCGAAACGCGCCTTAAAGTAACGGCGGACGGCGAAGAGATACAAAACTCGTGGTCGCGGAACTTCGATAAAAGCCTGACGGTAAAAATAACCGCGGAGGCAAAGGAAGGATTTGAGCTTCTCGCCATAATTTTCAAGGACATCGACGGCAAAATGACGCGGTTTGAGGGAAACACGGCTGAGATCTCAACAACTGTCTCCGGAGAAATAAGTTTTGAAACGAAAAAGCTGTATAAGCCCGCCGACCTTACTGTGAGGTCAGGGATCGTTGCGGGCGGCTGCGAGATGTTTTATCTGTCGCCCGACGGAAAGCTGTACGCCTGGGGCAGCAATACGAACAACGTGCTCGGTGCCGGACAGTCCGAGGCGACCGTGACAAAGCCCAGACTCGTTTTTGAAAACGCCGTGCAGATAGAGATATGCCACAGCAACGACTACGAAAACCGTAACGACAACATAGCCGCGGCGGTGCTTACGAAAGACGGAGACATATACGTCACGGGCGGCTCCGTGATACCGGGCGTCAATACCGGCTCGTCGTGGACGCTTCTGGAATACGACGGGATACCCGTTGAGATAAGCGTCGGCTTCGACCATTTCCTCGTTCTTGACAAAGACGGCTCCGTATGGGGCATCGGAAACAACAGCTACGGTCAGCTCGGCAAGGAAAACGAGGGCGGCTCGGTAACGTCGTTTATAAAGATAGCGGACGGCGCCGTGATGATCTCCGCCGGACGCAGGAATTCCGCTTACGTAGATACCAACGGCGACTGCTACGTTTTAGGAGACGGACGCTGGAACAAATTCAGATCGTCTGAAGAAAACATAACCGCACCGTATAAGCTCTTATCCGGCGTAAGCTATATAACGAGCGGCGAGCACGAGCTTCTTCTGGTAACGGAAAGCGGCAAACTGTATTACGCCGGCTGGCGTTCCCTTATCGGATTTTCGCAGGGCGCAGGAAGCAGCGGCGCTCAGCAGATCAGGGTATCCGGCGTGACAAAAGCGGCGATACATCACGGAGACGTCGTTATCATGACGGATTCCGGCGCGCTTTACGGCTACGGCATAAACACGGGCAACTGCTTAGGCGAGCCGGCTGTCGAAGGATCCGCCTCTCTGATCGTCGAAAAAGGCGTTAAGGACGTCGCCGCGGGATACGCGTTCATCGCTTATCTTGACTCTGACGGATCCGTAATAATAAACGGAAGCAACGCCGAGGGGCAGGCGGGCGACGGCACCGTATCGGACTACGTATCAATGTCTGCCGTAAAGCCCGGATAAACGAATGATATCGATTTGATCAAGCCGTTTTGACGGTATAATACCGACAAAATCACCCGTATTGTCCCGCTTTTATTATATTACAGGAGGAAATGATGTCTGATTATTTCGGAAAAGAGGTATTTAAACTCGGTTTCGGGCTTATGCGTCTGCCGAAAACACAGGACGGGAAGATAGATATCCCGCAAACCTGCGTTATGGTGGACAAATTCATCGAAGCCGGCGGAACGTATTTCGACACCGCGTACGTGTACGACGGCGGAGATTCCGAGCTTGCGGCAAACGAGGCTCTGGTCAAACGCTATAAAAGAGACAAATTCACGATAGCCACGAAGCTGAACGCGGGCGTAAGCAAGGACGAGCAGAGCGCAAAACAGCAGTTTTATACAAGTCTTGAGCGCACGGGCGCCGGATATTTCGACTATTACCTGCTCCACGCGCTGCAGCGCAACAATTACAAAAAATACGAGGAGTATCACCTCTGGGATTTCGTAAAGGAGCAGAAAGAAAAAGGACTTATAAAGTATTACGGCTTCTCTTTCCACGCCGATCCGGCTCTGCTCGACGAGCTTCTTTACGAGCATTCCGACGTTGACTTCATACAGCTGCAGATAAACTACGCGGACTGGGAAAATCCCGGCGTGGCGTCGCGGCAGTGTTATGAGATCGCAAGAAAGCACGGAAAACCGATAGTCGTAATGGAGCCGGTCAAGGGCGGCGCGCTTGCAGATCCGCAGCAGAGCGTAAAGGATATTTTCAAAGCCGCGGATAAGGACGCCTCCCCCGCTTCGTGGGCGATACGCTACGCCGCGTCGTTTGACGGGATACTCACGGTTTTGTCCGGAATGTCGAACATCGCGCAGATGGACGACAATATTTCATACATGAGACGCTTTAAGCCCCTTGACGAAAAAGAACAAAACGTAATAAAGGCCGTGCAGGCGGAGCTTGCAAAGGACAACTCGATAAAATGCACGAGATGTCATTACTGTACCGACGGCTGTCCGATGAATATAGCCATACCGGAGATATTCGCCGTTTATAACGACGAAAAGAAAAAACCCGGCTGGGACGGCGGCAGAGGCGCGTACAGAAACGTGACCGTTGGCAAGGGCAAGGCATCCGACTGTATCGAATGCGGTCAGTGCGAGGACGCGTGTCCTCAGCATCTTGACGTTATCTATCTGCTGAAGGAATGCAGAAAAATGGAGGGTTAAAATGTTTGAAAACGTATTGACGCAAAACAACGTGACGTTTAAGATGAAAGTCACTTATAAGACCATTATATCCGCAAGCCTTATCGTGCTCGCGGTCATACTTCCGCAGATAGTGCACGCGGCGCTCGGACAGCCGGGAGGCGTAAAGTGGCTTCCAATGTATCTTCCGGTGCTTCTGGCGGGCTGTCTTCTGGGCTTGCGGTGGGGACTTGCCGTCGGCATACTCTCGCCGCTTGTGAGCTTTGCGATAACGTCCGCGATGGGCAGCGCCATGCCGGCGGCGGCGCGTCTGCCGTTTATGATACTTGAGCTTGCGGTATTCGCGGCGGTATCCGGACTGTTTACAAAGCTAATTTCAAAAAACGGCTTATGGGCGTTTCCGGCGGTCATCTCCGCGCAGGTCGCGGGCAGGCTCGTATTCCTTTTAGCCGTGGTGATATGTCAGTCCTTTGTTCCGTTTACGCCGCAGGTGATCCGGGGACAGATAGTGACGGGGCTCGCGGGGCTCGGCGTGCAGGCGGTGCTCGCACCGGTCATAATGATAGGACTGCGCGCACTTATGAAAAAAGATAAAAATGACTGATATAGAGCTGGCGAAAAAGAATCTGCCCGGCCATTCGATATGTCTGTGCAGAAACGGCGGGTTTTTCACGGACGACGGACGCGGCATATCGCCTATGATGAGGTTCATTTCCGAGAACCGCGATTTAAAAGGGTATTCCGCCGCCGATCTGATAGTCGGCAAAGCCGCCGCGATGCTGTTTGTCAAAGCCGGTATAACGGAGGTCTACGCAGAAACGATCTCGCGCGCCGGTGCCGAATTTCTTTCATCTCATAAGATCCCTTACACGTACGGTACGCTTACGGACGCCATTATAAACCGTCAGGGCACGGACACCTGCCCCATGGAAAAAGCCGTGGCTTTTACAGACGATACGGAACAGGGATACGCCGCCTTAAAAGCGCGGCTTACGACCTGAACATGAAAAAACACGGTTTATTTATCCGCGTATTCGCGCTGATACTCATACTCACCGTGCCGGGGATACCCGCCTGCTTGCAGACGCCGCAGGAGACGGAGGCGGCAGCGACCGTCGCGGTAACAGATACCGTTACGGCGGAACCCGTCGAAACCGAGACCGAAACAGAAGCGCCTGCCGTAAACGGAAGCTTAAAGATAAAGCCGGTAGGCGATACGGTATATACTTATACCGACAGCGTCAGAGCGTATCTTGAAGCGGGAGCGGACGCCGTTGTAAGCGATTACACGGACGGCTCCGACGATCAGCACAAGGATCTTGTCATAGAATGGGAATATAACGGAGAAGAAAAGGTCTTATCCTACGTTTTCGAATGCTCGAAAAACGAAGATCTTTCGGGCAGCGTATCTGTCTCGCTTACGGGCATAACGACAAAGCGAAAGCTGACGAATCTCAACAAAGCGACGAAATACTACGTCCGTATAACGGCGCTGACGGAAAACGCGTCCGTATCGGATACCGTGTCTTTTTCCACGTCGTCTCTCGGTCCGAGGGTGTTAAACGTCGGAGGGCATTACGGCAACGTGCGCGATCTCGGCGGCTACGTTACGGAGGACGGACATACCGTGCTTCAGGATATGGTCTTCCGCGGCTCCGCGCTCGACGACTGCGTAAACGCGGACAAGATCACGCTTACCGCCGCGGGTAAAAAGTATTTTAACGACGAGGTCGGCGTAAAAACCGAGCTTGATCTGCGCGGCACAAGCGAAAACTGCAGCAGAACAACGTCCGCGCTGCAAAGCGCCGAAAACTATCTGCAGGTGCCGGTGATAAACTTTCACGGGGCCTTCTATAAGGATCAGGCAAGCCTTTACGCAAAGGTCTTCCGCGCGTTTGCGGATAAAAACAATTATCCGATATATTTTCACTGCTCCGCCGGCGCGGACAGAACGGGAACGGTAGCGGCGATACTGCTTTCGCTTCTCGGAGTAAAACGGGAAGAGATAATACAGGATTTTGAGCTGACGTCTTTTTCTAAAGTCGGAGAAAGATCAAAGGCAAAGCTCATGCCGGTTTTAGACAACCTCGACCGTTTTAACGGAGATACAGTAAGTGAAAAGACGGAAAACTATCTATTATCCATCGGTCTGTCAAAGCAGGAGATATACGGTATCAAAGCGATAATGCTCGGGCTCGACCCCGACGGATTCGTTGAAAAGCCGGCGTACGAGCTAAAGGACAGAGAGTTTGAATACGGCACGGCAAAGGGCGGCGATCTTAAGCTCACCCTGCTTGAAGAATACGACGTATCCGCGGTAAAAATAAACGACAAAGACGTGTCATATGTGCAGGACGGAAAAAATATAACAATACCGGAAGCCGACGTTAAAGCCATAGGAAAAGGCAGCTTTGCCGGAACCGTAACGTTTGAAGACGGCAATCATCTGAATTTCCGCATTATGATAGATGAAGCGGATATAACTGAGGGTCTGTCCGTCACTCACAGCGTTGCGGGGCCGTCCGGTACGTATTATACGTACGTATTCATGTCTTATCCGTACGGTATTTTTGACGGGATAGAATACCATTTCCATTCAAGGCAAAACGAATTCCCGGACGTTGAAGCGAATATACTAATAAACGGAGTATCGATCAAAGAACTGAATCAGCAGGATATGAGCAGATACACGTTCTCCGAATTCCCCGGCAGCAGCGTTGACCGCCACAAAGTCCCGATAACGATCCTCTGCCAGGACAACACGGTGTCGCTTCTCATACACACCGGCTGGCTGTCGGAATATCTTAAAGGAAAAGAGATGCAGATCACAATAACAAAGGATTTCAGTTTTACGAATAACGGTGTGCGATATTACGTTTGTAAAGATAAAACGTTTTTAAGATCAAAAACGTCGTTTAAAGAAATAAAATAGTATAACAAGGGCGACCTATTCGGTCGCCCTTGATTTTTAATTCGGGAGGGGAGACACTCCCCTACAGTTATTTCACCGTATCATACAGCGGCTGCGCGGGTTTGGCGTTATATACGCCGTCCTTTACCGCAGTCGCTGCCAAAACGATTATATTCTCGTCCTTCGGCAGAGTGAGCGTACGGGCGTTATCCAGATCTATCTCGTACATGAACACGTTTGCGAACTTGTAAAGTCTGTCTCCGTCCTTGTCGTGCGTGTGCGAGTAGCTTATACCGACCGTTTCACGCTTGATGAACGCTTTATCGCCCGCGGCGACCTGGTCCCAGCCGCCCACGTTCTCGCTGAAATCGGGCACGCTGAATTTTACTTTCGCTTTTCCTGCGGCAAACGTCGCTATTCTGTCTCCGTCCGCGCTTGCGGCGAGTATAAACACCTTTTTCGCCTTAGCGGGCATTTTTATCTTCTGACCGCGGCAGACGACGGCGTTTTTCCTGCCCTTATTGCCCATTTTAAACTCTATGCCGCCGCATACCGCGGTTTTTTCAAACAGCTCCTCCGGTATGGATATACCTTTTCCGAATTCAGCTTTGGTGAAATCTCCGCACGGCGTAGTCACGCGCTTATCGTATTCAAGCGCTACGGGCGTACCGGCTCTGTCCGTGTGCGGTTTTTCTTTGATCTTAATCGCAAAGGTCTTTACCGAATACGGCGTCATATCAAACGAAAACGTATGCTTTTCGTTTGATATTTTCTTTATTTCATCCTCGTATCCGTTCGTTTCCGTGACTTTTATTATATCGGGCTGCAGTCTTACTCTTACGTTCTTCTGCTCAAAGCCCGAGGTCTCCTGAACGCGAACGATGAGGCGGTCGCCTTTTTCCTCGCGCTTGATGCAGCGGATTATAACGTTTTTGTTGTTTACGGACGCAAACGATAATTCCGTTCTTCTGCCGGCGTGCTTATCCGCGGCAAACGCTAAGAGCGGACTGTTGAAGCAGGCGGCCTCCGCCACGGTCGCTTTTCTGTCGGCGCCGTGAGAAGTGACAGCGTATGCGAAAATGTTTCTTCCGTTATCCTGCCAGCTCTGCTTTGAATCGTCGCTGAAATCGCCTTTCGGCGTGTGAATGAGCGTGAGTCTTAACGTATTGTCGTCCGGCTTTTCCATGCCGTATTTGCAGTCGTTCAAGATCGATACGCCGAATTTGCCGTCCTTGTCCGTAAGATCCGCCCACTGATGAACGAGGTGCTGGAAATACGGGAAGGAATCCGTGTCACCGCCTATATCGCAGCCGAGACCGAGGTCAAAGGCAGCGACCGGATTTGAAGCGGTGAGCGGGAAGCCGGCGGACAAAAGCTTCATACGGTTGTGCCACTGTACTTCGTTATCTACGTTTACTCTCTGCCCGTTGGCGGCAAGCGATACGGTCTGCACGTATTCGGAGCCGTTTTCGCGTCTTGTTATGCGCAGAGCGGCGAGCGCGGGACCGTTTTCAACAACTTCAACGGAGCATACGCCGCCGACGTCCGTAAACGGCAGCTTCGTATCCTCGTATTTGATCTCCCACGACGGCCAGCGTTCGTTGTTGTCCTCACGTATGCCGAGCGAAGACGGAGCGGACAAAAGCTCTTTACCGAGTTTTTTGTCAAAGATCATGCAGATATTGCCGTCGCCGTTTATTTCAACTATGTATCTGTCGTTTTCAAGGCCGGACAATGATACGGAAAGACCCGTGTCCATATCGCACGGCGTATCCGACGGTACGATATTATAGACCGTGAAGCTGACCGGTTTGACAGAAGCCTCAAATACGATATCCTTGCCGGAGATCTGCGACGGGACCTCGACTCCGTCAGCGGTATATACTCTGGCGCAGGCGACGCCGTCCGGCAGCGGGAATCTGACCGTGTCCCGACGCCCGTAAGAAACGGGGTTGTAGACGACGGCGGGTGTGCCGGAAACGTCCGTCTTCAGCTTTGCTATAACGGCGTCCGCGGACGCGGAAAGCTCCGCTGCAAGTATATTCTGAGCTATGACGTAATCGTTATACGTGAATCTGTAAGCATTTAAGATAGACGTGCCGGGCAGATCGTCGTGGAACTGATGCCACAAGAACAGCTTCCAGGCAAAATCAATTCTCTCTTTCGGATATCTGACGCCGAGCCATTTTGCGGTCGACGCCGCTCTTTCCGCCGCGTCCGCGAGCTGCTCGCTCTTTCTGTTCCAGCGCTTGTTTATCGTGTGAGAGGTGAGCGAGCCGTAGCCGTGCGGTATGAGCAGATTGCCGCGGTACGCGGGCATCTCGTCTATCTGCTTCTGCGTAAGGCTCTTGAAAATGCCGTCGGACGAGGCCGCAACGACGTCGAACGCCTGACCGTCGCCGTTCTGCTCTACCGCGTCGTTCAACATTTTCGCGGATTCTTCGGTCGCGGATCCGCCGTAGTCGCCCGTGCCGAAATACATCATCTTTGACGGTACGCCTGTGTATTTTTCGTTGTTTTCTATCTGTTTTAAATATTCTTCTCTGTCGTGGAGCGGGCGCTTCTGCTCGTCGTTTTCAAATCTTAGCGTATAGTCGCCGCATAAGAACGAGCCTAAAACAAAGTTGCCGTCCGGTCCTATCCATTTGCCCAAATCCATTCTCGGCGCGTCCTTATCGGGCATCGGGCGGGAGACGGAGCCGTCTTTATTGTATATCGGAGAGCCGACGCCCCAGACGAGCTTCTGCGTTGAAAAGCCCTTCAAGCCCATGTGCGCGGCGATGGACGGCAGCGAATAGCGGAAGCCGAAGCAGTCCGTTAAGAATATATCCTCGCTCTTTTTGCCAAACTCGGATTCGAAAAAGCCGTTTCCGTATAAGATCTGACGCATGAAAGCCTCGGAGGACGGGACGTTCGTATCGGATGCGTCCCACTGGCTGCCGGCTACGTTCCAGCGGCCTTCCTTGATATACTCTTTCATCTTCTCGTACAGGTCGGGATAGTATTCCTTTGCGAGCTTGTATCTGAAAGCGCCCTCAAAGTTCATTACGTAATGAGGGAATTTTTCAAATAACGCAAAGTTTTGCTCCAGTGTGTTTTTGACGCAGTCTCTTATAGTGTCCTGAATGGTCCAGTTCCATTGTGTGTCAAGGTGTGCGTTTGATACGACAAACAGTTTTTTCTTTTGTTTTTTCATCCTTTTACTCCTACTTTCAGAAATGTTGTATTTCTTTAGTTAGAGTATACCACAATGAATTTTTTATGTCAACTGTTTTTTATAATTTGCTTTTTTATCTTTTCGGTTGACTTTGCACCAAATTGATGTTATAATGAAAAAAACGATATATGAGGATAAATATGCGGGATAATAATTCAAATAAAAACAACCCGGATTTTTTCACAGATTACTGCGATCTGCGCGCGCGTCTTGCGCCCTTCAAGCTGAAGACCGATTTTGAAACGGTTAAGACCGTATCGATAGTAAATATCCTGCTTGAAAGAGCCGTGAACGTATCAGCCGGCGCGTCGACGAAAGGCCGCTTCGGCTTCGGCTCCGGGCATACGGTAGAAAACTATATGAGCCGCGCCAAAACGTATACAGAGACGCTTGAGCGCGGCGAGTTTCCGCTCAAAGGCAGATTTACCGAGCCGGGCGTCGCGCTCGTCGATCACAGCTTCGTTATAAAGGACGGGAAGCTGCACGTCTTCTACAACCGCGGTTATATAGGATATGAATGGGACACTATGACCGTCGATACCGTCGGTCACGCGGTAACGGAAGATCTGATCAACTGGAAGATCGAGCCGCCGTGCCTGTCCGTTGACAAAAACCTCTATGAAGAATATCAGGTCTGGTCGCCCGGCGTCGCCGAAAAGGACGGAAAGTATTATATGTATTATACCGGCGTGAATTACAGCGTTGCGCAGGCGATCTGCCTTGCCGTATCGGACGATCTGTACACGTGGAAAAAATACGAAAACAACCCGGTCTTAAAACCGGGAAAATGGTGCGAATGGGGCGTTGATCACTGGTCGGACTGCCGCGATTCAATGGTGTTCGTCGACACGGACGGACAGGCGTATATGTACTACTGCAGCTCAAAAAAGACGGAGCGCGGCTCCGTACCCGCCGTCGGCGTCGCCTCGTCAGCCAATATGATAAACTGGCGCGACGAGGGCGCTTATACATACGATATATGCGATACGGCGCTTGAATCGCCGTTCGTTTTGAAGCGCGGCGGAAAATACTATATGTTTTACACGAACTGCGATCACGGAACGGCGTACGCCGTGTCGGACGATCCGGTAAAGGGCTGGGAGAGCCTCGGTATGCTCATACCGTGGACTGTCCCGCCGCTCTGCCCCGCAAACGTGCCGTCCTGCGCGGAGGTGTTTGAATTCAAGGGCAAATGGTACATCTCAAGCTGCCTGCGCGAGCCGGGCTGCGAGCAGTACCTTGAACTGTTCGAGCTGTTCTGGCGTGAAGATGGAACGGTGACGGTCGGGAAAAGGATAGAATGATAAAAAAATGTCGGTCCAACCGACATTTTTTTATACCGAGCTTCTGAACCCTTTTCCTATGATCTCGCTCGTTGAAGATATAACGACGAACGCGCCTTTGTCCGTTTCCTTTATATGATTTCGGAGCGCTATCGCCTGAGATCTCGTCATGACCGCCATTATGACGGTCTTTTTTTCATTCGTATAAGAGCCCTTGCCCTCCCATACGGTCGCGCCCTTATGCAGATTTTCGTTTATATATTTGCAGACCTGTTCCGGGGCTGTGGTGACAATAAAGAAATACTTGCTTATGTTTATATTCTCTATCACCACGTCGACAACGAGAGCTTTTATCAACAGTCCCACGAGCGAATACATACCGGCTTTTGCGCCGTTTACAAAGAAGCCCGCCGCGACGATAGCCGCGTCAACGAAGAACAGCGCCATGCCGATGTTCAAGGGCGTGTATTTTTTCAATATCATCGCTATTATATCCGTGCCGCCCGTCGTTCCCCCTAAATTGAACACGAGCGCCGAGCCGACGGCGGGGAGCGCCACGGCGAAAACGAGCTCGAGCATCGGATCGTCCGTTATCGGCTTGCTCATCGGAAACAAAAGCTCCATAAGTTCAAGCGCACCGGACAAAAGCAGACTGCAGTAGACCGTGCGCGCGCTGAAATTCCGCCCGAACACGAAAAAGCCGATCACTATAAGCACGGCGTTTATAATGAGCATCGCGGTAGCCGGGGATATGACGTTCTGCACCGCGCCGAGTATCATCGAAATACCGCTGACGCCGCCCATTACAAAGTTGTTCGGGAATTTGAAAAAGTATATACCGCACGCCATTATAAGCGTCGCGCCGGTCATTATGAGATATTCAATGACCGTCTTTTTTACGTTTTTTTCTTTTATCATATCAAAAGTCGCTTCTTTCCGTCATATTTGCAGCATTATTATACCGCGCAATTTTGTACTATTCAACGCAAATAAAAAAACAATAGTATAAAATTGCGGCTTTTGCGTCAATAATGTTACACAGATTTTTTATCCGGGAGGGACAATGGCAAACTGTCTTAAAAAAGAATGTTACACTCTTATAAAAAGAATAAGAAAATCAGACGATATGCGGATCTCGGATAACGCGTATTATATCATACCGAGGCTGAAGGACGCGGCGGATATGTTATCGCATCACGCGGACAAAAAGCTGTGCGATGAGCTTGAGAGCCGTCTTAAGCTGTCCGGTCACCGCATTGACGAATACGGGCTCTGCGCGTTTTTGCGCAGATACGGCGCCCCGGATCAGGACGTGCGGCGTATCAGGGCGTATCTGACGCTCGTATACTGCAGAAGGATAACAGACGGAGACTTTGACGCCGTTTCTCTTCTTCGTCAGGTCGATAAGCTCGATTTCAAAAACATAGCAGACGAGTGTTCTCCGCTGCAGAAAAAGCTGTCCTTATACGAGGATTACGCGATAAGCGACGATAAGACGAAAGAGCAGTACCGTCTGCGCCTTTACCGTCTTGCGCGGCGTAAAAAGCGCTCCGCAATAAGCGTTTTATCGGATATACCGAATCACAGGCTGACTTCCGTGCTTTTCGGTATGAAAAACCGCGGCGGTTTACTTCATATTATTTTGCTTTTCGGTTTTTTTATACTGTTCAACTGTATTTTATTTTTGCTCTGCGGCGATCCGTTTGCGCTTATATTTTCCGCGCTTCCGTTTTATGGGCTTTCGGAATTTGCCGCGGGCAAGCTGCTTTTCCGTCTTATACCGTCGTACACTCCGGCAAGAGTCAATGAAGATATACCTCTGCCGCCGTGCCTTACAGTTACCGCCGCCGTGCTTGACGGAGACTTTGACAAGCTCTGCCTTAACCTGAAATATATGTATTTTACCGAAGGCAAGCGCGATGATACTTTTTTCGGCATACTTGCCGACCTGCCGGACAGCGGCAAAAAATACGCGGAAAACGACGACGCGCTCATATCAAGCGCGGTAAAGCGGATAAACGAGCTGAATAAAGAATACGGCGACAGATTTTTTCTGTTCCTGCGGCAGAGAAAATACAGCTGGTCAGAGAAAAAATTCATTGCGCCGGACAGAAAAAGAGGCGCGGTCTGCGAGCTTGTAAGACAGCTTAAGACCGGGCAGTCTTCGCTTGAAATACACGGAGCCGATCCGTCGGCTCTGTCCGGCGTGCCGTATCTGATAACGCTCGACAGCGATACGCTTCTCTACCCCGGATCGTCCGATCCTCTTCTGCGCTGTGCGGTACATCCGGCAAATATGCCGACGATCGATAAAAAGCGCCGCGTTGTCATCTCCGGTCACGGCATTTTCCAGCCGAGGATAAAGCCGAAGCTCAAAAGCGAAGCGGACACGCCGTTTTGCAGTATATATTCCTCCGATTCCGGAATTGATACGTATTCCGGTGCGGATTTCGATACGCTTTCAGCCGCGTACGGCAAAGGATCCTTCTGCGGCAAGGGACTTATAGACGTTTCCGCGTTTTACGAATGCTGTGTTGACGTTTTCCCGTCGGAGCGCATACTTTCTCACGACGCGATAGAGGGCTGCCGCCTGCGCTGCTGCGCGGTGACGGACACGGTGATGTACGAAAACACTCCGAAAAACGCGCTATCGTATTTCAGACGGTTTGAAAGATGGGTAAGAGGCGACGTGCAGACGCTGCCGTTCACACGCTCAAAAGTAACGGGCGCCGACAACAAAAAACACAAAAACGGTCTGGGTGTATTTGACAGACTCCTGCTTAAAAACAGCGTTATCCGTGACTTAACGCCCGTATCCGCGGTCCTGTGTATCATATACGGGCTTATATCCGGGCTTTTGCCGCTTTTGTCCTTTGCCGCGCTTTGCTGTATCATTATACCGTCGCTGTTCTGTATCTTCTGCAACAGATTTGACAGATACGGCAGAGCAAAATGCGTGTCCCTTCTTTTTATGCAGATAAGCTTTTTGTTTTACGAAGCGCAGACCGCGCTTTTTGCCGTTCTGCGGTCGTCTTTACGGCTTGTGACGCACAGAAAAATGCTGCAGTGGACTACGGCGTCAGCGGCGGACAGGATGAAAAGCGACGGTTTATCTTATTTAAAAGCCTTTTTGCCGTCTTTCATTTTCGGATTCGTGCTTATCATAACGTCGTCCGGCGCGGCGTCGGTCTCCGGCGCGCTGTTTATGCTCTCGCCTCTTATCGCGGCGCTTTCTTCAAAAGAGCCGGACAAAAAGCAAAAGACGAAAACCGACGCGCGTTTTCTTATATACTCCGTATCGGACCACATGAAATATTTTGACGATCTGGTAACGGCTGAGCATAATTATCTGCCGCCCGACAATTATCAGGTGTTTTTCGACGTCGGCGCGGCGCCGAGAACGTCGCCAACGAATATAGGGCTTTATCTTTTGTCCGTCGTTGCCGCCGCGGACCTCGGTATATACAGCTCAAAAACGATATACGATAAGCTTTGCAGCACGCTTGATACGCTTACCAAAATACCGAAAAAAAACGGACTGTTATACAACTGGTATGATACGCGTACGCTCCGCATAATCAACGATTTCGTCTCGACCGTGGACTGCGGCAATTACCTTTGCTGCCTTATCGCGCTTCAAAGCGCGCTTGAAGAATACAAAGAAAAAGACGGACGGTTAAACGAGCTTATCGGGATAACGGAAAGCCTTATAGCCGAATGCGGTCTCGGCGAGTTATATGATAAAAGATCGGGTTTATTCTATATCGGTACGGGAAACGGCGCGGATAATAAATACGATCTGTACGAATCGGAGATGCACACGACGGATATAGCGGCGATAGCGTACGGATACGCGCCGGCGTCACACCTCTGCGCTTTGTCACGCCCCGTTATAGGCCGCGGAGAATACCGCGGCATAGCGTCGTGGAGCGGCACGGCGTTTGAATATTTTATGCCGGCTCTGTTCCTGCCCTCTCCCGAGGGGTCGCTCAACCGCCGCGCCCTGCGTTACGCGGCGTATATGCAGAAAAAGAACGGGTTTGATTTCGACGGCGTACGCGTGCACGGCGTAAGCGAATCGTGCTGTTACAGCTTTGACTCCGATATGAATTATCAGTACAAGGCGCACGGTGTAAACGGTCTTTCGCTGTGTCCGGACACAAAAGAACGCGTTATAAGTCCTTATTCTCTTTTTCTTATGCTCGCATACGATAAAGACGCTGAAAAAACGCTGAAAAACCTCAAAGCTCACGGAGTTTACGGCAAATACGGATTTTACGAAGCCGTCGATCTTACCCGGCAAAGAGTCGGAGACGGCTACGCGGTAATAAAATGCTTTATGGCGCACCATATAGGTATGAGCGTTATCGCCGCCGCGAACAGATGCCTTGACGGGATCTTTATAAAACGGTTCTGTCGTAACGACCGTATCGGCTCTGTTTTGCCTCTGCTTTATGAAAAATTCCCGTCCTCACGCGCAGTAAAATTTAAAAGCAGATCGGCAAAAGAGCCTTTGCCGTCTCCGGTCACCGAATACGAACAGGACTGCGCTCTCATAACGAACACGGTCTGCACCGCCGTATCCGACGCGTACGGCACGGGGCTTTATTATAAAAATATCTGCATATGCGATGAAAGGACCGACGGTCTGCGCGGTCTTTCCCTGCTCTGCAAATCGTCCGGTGTGTTTGATCTTATAAAGCGCCCCGTCTCGTTTACCGACGAATACGTTGAATATGAAAACGACAACTGCCGCGCAAGGCTGTCCGTCTGTAAGACCGCTCCGGCTTTTAAGCTTGAAGTTAAAAGCGAAGGCGGCTCCGCGCTCTGCTTTGAGCCGGTTTTGACACAGATAGACAAATACCGCCGGCACACCGCGTACTCATCTCTTTTCATCGTCTCCGAGGAAGACAAAGGCGTTATCCGCTTCATAAAACGCGGCAAGGACGGCTTCTGCATAAGTATAGCCGCTTACACGGACAGGGTAATGCCGCTGTCCGTATACACTCGCGCGGACGAGATGCACGGATATAAAACGTATAACGCGCTGTTCAATTCAAATCCGGTAACCGTTTACGGCGCGTGCGTTTTTCCGCGTCTGTTTGCAAAAACAAAGCTGCCGGAGGTCTGCTTTTACATCGGAGCCGGAAAAGACAAATACTCGGCTGACAAGGCGCTTTTTGACGCGATAAACGAAAAAAACGCGAAAGAACTTCAGCTTCCTTTGACCGATAACGCGCTTTTGCACCGCATACTGCGCTGTATAATGCGGCCGATGCCCAAAGCCGCGGCGGTCCGTATAAGCGGATCGTATAAGAACGTGTTATATAAACACGGCGTATCGGGCGACAGACCGATAATTTTGCTTGACGGCAAAGGAGACGACGGCATTTCACAGCTGCGCACGGTATTTCCCGGTTACGCGCAGGCGGCGATCCGTCTGCTTATCGCCGGGATTGAGGCGGATCTTGTCATACTTTACGGTGACGACGACGGATATTACAATAAAAAGAAAGCGGAACTGTACAGAATGGCGGGCGCCTGCGGCGTCTCTGCGCTTATCGGCTCGCGCGTATTCATAATTGAAGCGGATGATGACGAAAGATCCGTATTTTCAAGCATCTGCGTATACGGTATATCAAAAGCGGACAAAAGCGGTAGTTCACCTTACGTACCGCAGGAAAAAGGCTGTGAAAAAAAGCGTACCGCAGACGTTTTTGCGCCGTATTTTGAAGAGGACCGCGCGGTTTTGCCGTCGGGCTTAACGTATTCTCCTTTGAGCTTCATTTACGCAAATCCGACGTTCGGCACGCTCGTCACGGACAGAAGCGGCGGTTTTTGCTGGTATATAAACAGCCGTATGATGAGCCTTACCGCGCACGATACCGTCCCCGGCGGCGAGGCGGAAGAGCTTTTGTTTTACCGCGGCGGCAAAGCTTACGAGCTTTTCTCTTACAGCCGAAATTGCAGTTTCCGCCCGTCATACGCGGAATGGCGCGGCGAGATAGATGATATCCCCTATACTCTGACCGTCTGCGTTGACTGCCGTATGCCGTATAAGGTGATAAAGCTCGATATGAGGTGCGAGGGCGAGGTCGGCTTCCGCGCCGCGCCGGTCCTCGGCGAGCGCGCCGTAAACGGCTCTCTGCGCTTTGCGTCAAACGGGGACACGGCGTATATCACAAACGCGCTTGAGCCCGGGCGCCCGTCGCTATTCATCCATTGCAAAGGTTCCGCGTCGGATTTTGACGGAAAGACCGTTACTGTAAATTGCGCCCATAAAAACAGCACGGTCTTCACGGTCGGCGCGGCAGCGTCTCATATCGCGGTCGAATACGCGGTAAACGGCGCGGCAGGCGCGGAAAAAAGATACGCGCAGAGGATAAAACGGTATTTATCGCCGTTTTCGCTTCACAGTACGGACAATACTCTCGATATGTATTTCAATTTATACAGTCGCTATCAGGCGCTTATATGCCGGCAGTTCGCACGCTGCGGTTTTTCTCAGACCGGCGGCGCTTACGGCTTCCGCGATCAGCTGCAGGACTGTCTCTGCACCGCATACGGCGAGCCGGTACTCGCCCGCGCTCACATACTCCGCTGCGCCGCGCATCAGTACGAGGAGGGCGACGTTATGCACTGGTTCCATCCGCTGACGGAAACGGGCATACGCTCGCGCTGCTCCGACGATATGCTCTGGCTGCCTTATACGGTTTACAAATATATCGCGATAACAAACGATACGGAAATAATAAAAAAGAAAGTGCGGTATATAAAATCCGAGCCGCTGTTTGAGCACGAGCGCGACAGATACGAAAAAGCCGTGTGTTCAAGCAAAAAAGAGTCGCTTCTGCTCCACTGCATAAAAGCCGCGTCGCGCGTTAGGACCGGCGAACACGGACTTTGCCTTATTGGCGGCGGCGACTGGAACGACGGAATGAACGAGGCGGGGATCAAAGGCAAAGGCGAAAGCGTGTGGCTGTCGCTTTTCGCGGCGGACGTGCTGTCAAAGCTTTCGTATCTGTGCGAGCTGTGCGGAGTAAACGGAGATATTTACCGCAAACAGTCCTCCGCTCTGCTTTCCGCCGTCGAGGAACACGGGTATTATAAGGATCACTATATAAGAGGTTATCTTGACGGCGGCGCGCCTTTCGGCAAAAGCGGAGATAAGGCTTGTGAGATCGATATCCTGCCGCAGGCGTTCGCCGCGTTGGAGGGGCTTGACAAAGAACGCGTAAAAAGCTCGCTTGACCTTGTTTATCAAAGGCTGTTTGACAGCAAAAACGGTTTGATCAAACTGTTTTCGCCGCCGTTTGACGGGCAGGACGGCATCGGATATGTCGCATCATACCCGCCCGGCGTGCGAGAAAACGGCGGGCAGTACACGCACGGCGCGCTGTGGGGGATAGCCGCGTTCTTCAAAGCCGGAATGGCGCACAAGGGATATGAGATGTTAAAGGCGATAAACCCGGCAAATCACTGTACGGACAAGGAATCCTTTATAAAGTACGGACGCGAGCCGTACGCGCTCTGCGGAGACGTCTATACAGCGCAGGGCTTGTACGGCCGCGGCGGCTGGTCGTGGTACACGGGCGCGGCGGGCTGGTATTTCAACACAGTGCTTGAATATCTGTTAGGCTATGAAGAACACGACGGCGGATTTACCCTGGCCCCGTCCTTCTGCTCTGAATTTTCGCGTTTCACACTCACTATAAACCGGCATGGCACGCGGTACGTGATAACCGCGGAAAACACGGATAAACAAACGTTGTTAGACGGCAAGCCGACAAACAAAACGTTTTTTGCGTTCGATAAAGGCAGTCACACTCTTGAAACGGGAAGAAAAAACGGGACGGTCTGATCCGTCCCGTTTTAATAAGTTATATTTACTTTTTATACTTTTCTAAAATGTCTTTATATTCTTTGTTTTCAAGCAGCTTTACGTTCCGCGGGTTTTGCCACGACAAAGCGCTTTTTACAACGAAAGCGAGCAGATCGTCGACGTGAAACCTGCCAACAAGAGCGTCGAAGCACGGCTTGTCTGTCTTTGAAAGCTCCGACAGTTTTTTTGCGGAGGCAAGATTTTTATCAGTTATCCTGATAATATCTGTATCCGGCGCTCCGCGAAATTCACGCGCGATGAGGTCGTTTCTCAGCCTTCCGAACAGACTGTACGCCTGTATAACAAGATACGCGGAATGCAGCTCGCAGCCGAGGCTGTAAAGTCCGTCGCCGATCTTTTCAAGCGTCTGCACCATTTCGTCATACGGTATATTCCGATCGTAAAATTTGGATTTTACGAGTTTATCCGCGCCGAAATCCACGAGCTCGTACATATTGCGGCTCGCCCAGTATAAAAATTCCGGTCTGTCCTTTGTGAAAAGCTGTTCGTTCATCTGCTCAAAGGTCATATACCAGCTTACGGCGTTATCGCGGTGGATCTGAAGCGCCTCTTCCGTTTTTCCCTCCGCGTGACGAAGTATCGCCTTCATCTTCCATGCGCCCGTACGCAGACCGATATCGGTGCAGCCGTCTAAGATCTTATCGCATATCTTTTCGATCTCGTCCTTGTATCTGAGCGCCAGATCGAGATCCGGCTCCGCGTCAGTTACGCCGAAAGCCCACATATAATGATACATTATCCGGTAGTCGTTCGGATATTCTCTGTACGCTTTTTCTATTATCCGGCGGTCGCGTGTTTTAAAATACTCTCGTATTATATCCTCTATCTCTTTTTCAACTTTCTCCTTGTTATATCCCATAAGCGTGTCGAGCGTAACGCCGAAATAGAACGCAAGCGGCTGAAGCAGCGTTATATCCGGATACGTATCGCCCCTCTCCCATTTGCTCACCGCTGCGCAGGTGACGTTCATCGCCTCCGCAAGCTGTTCCTGCGTTATACCCTTTTCCGTACGCAGGCGTTTTATGTTCGCTCCTACAGTGATATTCATAATAGATACTCCCCATTTAATATTGAAACCGGCGCCCTGTTTACGATACCATTATAACAGAAATTTTTGATTTGTACAGGTATCGTTCGGAAAGTTTTATTTAACTGCAGGTTGAATTAATATAGCTATAATATAATGATCTGCTCGTGGTGTCGGCTGCGCCGACGATTTGTGCGCCGTTCCGGCGCTTTTGGGGACTCCCCGCCCGTGAACCCCCGAAAACTCGTACCTCGTTTTCG
>DBWC01000071.1:322-24088 GCA_002308615.1 Clostridiales bacterium UBA1248 | reverse complement strand
TGTCCGTTTTTAACGGTTCTGTTCACGACAGCCTTTTTTGGTTTTTTATCAGAAAAATTTTCCTCTGTTGCTTTGGATGTTTAACATTCTGACTTTTTCCGCGACTTTATTATAATCTACGGGCAGCATCCTCCACATCCAGTTGCAGCCTACCGTGCCGGGTACGTTCATCCTGCAATCCTCGCCTAAATTCAGAAGGTCCTGCATCGGAACGACCGCCGTGTCGGCTTCGGAGTAAAACGCCGCTTCAAGCATGTGATCGACTATACCGTCGTCCTCGTCCTTCATGCCGAGAGCTTTGACCGCCCTCGCTTTGACCTCAGGCTCCGCGCTTTCCCACCAACCGAGCGTCGTGTTGTTGTCGTGCGTGCCGGTGTAGATGAAGCAGTTTTTTGTATGCGTTTCCGGAAGCTCTCCTTCAAATTCGGCGTCAAACGCGAACTGCAAAACTTTCATTCCGGGATAACCGCAGTATGAAAGCAGATCTTTTACGATCTGATTTATGACGCCTAAATCCTCGGCGACGATCTTCAGCCCGGGAAGCTCCTCTTTTATCTTATCAAACAGCTTTTTGCCGGGGCCGAGCTCGTATTTTCCGTGCAGAGCCGTCGGCTCGCTTGACGGGATGGCGTAATAATTTGCAAATCCGATAAAATGGTCTATACGTAAGATATCGAACATCTCGCCGAGCGCTCTCAGCCGGCTTACCCACCATTTAAATCCGTCAGCTTCGTGCTTATCCCAGGCGTAAAGCGGATTGCCCCAGCGCTGCCCGACCTCGGAAAAGTAATCCGGCGGCACTCCCGCGACCCTGACAGGCCTGCATTCTTCGTCGAGCTCGAACATTTGGGGGTTGAGCCATACGTCCGCGGAATCCTCCGCAACGTAAATCGGCAGATCACCCATGAGCATAACGCCCTTGCTCTTTGCGTACTCGTGCAGCTTTGACCACTGCAAAAAGAACAGATACTGCTCGTATACGTAAAAATCTATTTCAGGCGCAAGTTCTTTTTTATATTTTTTTATCGTCCCGTCAACTCTTAAACGTGCGCTCTGATCCGGCCACTCCATCCACGATCTTTCGTCAAAGCATGATTTTATCGCTCTGAACAAGCCGTAATCACGCGCCCACGGATGAGACTTTTCAAACTCCTGTATCTGCGGCAGAAGCTTCTGATAGGAGCTTTCAAACGACAGCTTCATCAGGCGTCTGTGCTGTTCTTTTACCGCTTCAAAATCGACGCTTTGCTTGATTTCAAGCGGTTTATACACGCCTTCCGGCAGAAGTCCGTCCGCCTCAAGCATCTCAAAGTCGATCACGAGCTGGTTCCCGGCAAACGTGGAGCAGCTCTGATACGGAGATTCCGCGTAACCCGTCGGACCTAACGGCAGCATCTGCCATATCGTCATGCCGGAATCCTTAATGAAATCCACAAAATCGTACGCCGCACGTCCGAGTGTTCCGATACCGCCGTTCGACGGAAGAGACGTAATGTGAAGAAGTACGCCGCTTTGTCTCATATTCTTTGCCTCCGATCTGTAATTTTTGTCTTTTCTTTTTACATTTTATCACAAACGGTCGGATAAGTCAACCTTTTATATTATTTAGTTTTTTATATCAGTCCGCTACGTCAACGTCGGGTATTATCATAAGCTCATAGTCAGGATAAAGCTCCCCGATCTCTGTATAAAGCATCTGCATCGCTTCTTTTTTGTCTATATCAAAGCTTATCACCACGTCAAAGCGAAGCGCCTTGTTTTCCGTATCGGCGTAAAAGCCGTGCATCTGCAGCGCCCAGTCGTGTGACATGACGGCTTTCTGCACGGCGTTTCGCATATGCGCTGCCTCATCGTCCGAGGTATTGAACGAGTAGACGCCTATGCCGGTAAGTATGATACCCGTCTTATGAAAAACGGTTGTCTGTATTCTTCTTGTAATGCGGTCTACGTCGTCAACGCTCATCGTATCGGGCAGTTCTATATGTACGGAACCGTAATTTTTGTTCGGACCGTAGTTGAAAAGCGTAACGTCATAGACGCCTAACACTTCCTCTTCTTCACAGATGATCTGTTTCAGTTCTTTTGTCGTTTCCGCGTCTTCCCGTTTGCCGATGATGTCGTTTAACGTTTCTATCATCATTTCGATCCCGGCTTTTATGATGAATCCTGCTATGATAACGCCGACGTACGCCTCAAGAGAGACGCCCCAAATGAGATAGATAATAGCCGATACAAGCACGGACGACGACAGAACGGCGTCGAACAGCGCGTCTGAGCCTGACGCGGTAAGCGCGCCGGAATTGACCTTTTTGCCCTGCTTTTTAACGTACAGCCCGAGTACGAGTTTGACGACGACTGCAACGGAGATAATAACGATGGATACAGCGCTGTAATCCGCGGTTTCCGGCGTTATTATCTTCTTGACAGACTCAACGAGCGACGTTATGCCGGCGTATAAAACAAGACCGGCGACGATCATTGAGCTTAAGTATTCTATCCTGCCGTAACCTAACGGATGCTTTTTGTTCGGCTGCTTCGTGCCGAGCTTTGCGCCGATTATCGTAACGATAGACGACAAAGCGTCGGAGAGGTTGTTTACCGCGTCAAGGATCACGGCTATCGAATTTGACACAAGCCCGACAAACGCCTTGAAGCCTACGAGGAACAGATTGGTTATGATGCCGATTATACTTGTTTTGACTATCGTTTTTTCTCTTTTTTCAGCTAATGCTTCAATGTTTTCTTCTGACATGCTGACCTCCGTTGTGCAGATAGACCGTCCGGCGCCGTTATATCATCGATTTGGCAAAATCGCAGGCGCGTTTGTAATCTTCCGCGGAAGGCAGGCCCTTGTTTATGAATATCCAGGACGCCGCGCAGTGAAACTCTTTGTCACTTAAAGTTATACCGAGCTCGTCGGTCACTTTCTTTACCGCTTTCAGGGTGGATGCGCCGGAGGCGGAAGTGTTCATGTTGATTACTTCACCGATATTATCCTTGTTTTTTGCAAGGAATTCCTTGACTTCGCGGTCGATAGTCGCCGCGTACATAGCGTTTATCAGAAACAGACGGTCGACCTTCTCCGTAAGATCGGCGGAAACGTCAAGCGCCTCGACCTCAAGCGCTTTTGATACGGCGTCCGCCAGTTTTTTCGTATTTCCTTTTTTTGATTTTGTATAGTAACGGATAGCTACGGTCATTTTCTTATCCTCCTTATTATTCTTTTTGGCTTGAATATTTTAAAAACACGCATATCAGTATCATATAGCATACCGTCTTTGGAAGCATGAGCATTCCGAGTATCGGCAAAAGCGGTGCCGCGACCGCAACGGGGATATAGAACAGAAACGACAGCGTGACAAGCAGCCAGACAGGGTACAGCGTTCTGATCTCTTTGCGCGTTTTAAAAAACAGACATACGATGATGACGCCGAGTGCGACGAACGGGATATTCCGTATGATACCAAAGACAAACGTGCCGTCGTTTGTAAGCCACCTGTTCTGCGGCAGAGCGCACAGGATAACGCGTACCAGCGAAAGAGCGTAAACGGTGATGCTCAATCCCTTTGTTTCCGTTTTTTTGTATGCGGTTATCCACAGCCGGTACATAAGCAAGTAGAACACGGTCATGGTTATAGACGTCACAAGCTTGCCGATGCCGAGCCACGCCGTAAAATCGGCGTCGATAAAATAGTTAAGCACGCGCGGAACAAGGTGGAACGCGTCGCCGCAGCCGAGGATCAGCGTTGCAAAGCCCATCAGTTTACCTATCCTGTCGCGCCGTATGCAGAGAACGCATATCCCCGCGGTCAAGGCAAACAGCAGATAGATAATATCAAAAGCACTTTCTCCGTATTTCATCTTTTTATTATCCGATCGCTTTTTCGACCGCCGCGCGGACGGCGCTCATATCCTCCGTCGGCTCAAAGCGGGCGATAACGTTTCCCTCGCGGTCTGTAAGGAATTTCGTAAAGTTCCATCCGATATACGTTTTGTCGCCGAATTTTTTGTTGTTCATTTTGGCAAACTTGTCAAGCATGGCGTTTTTGACGCCTTTTCCGAATCCGGTAAACGGCTTTTCGGACGCAAGGAAAGCGAACAGCGGATCGGCGGTATCTCCGTTTACGTCTATCTTTGCAAACTGCGGGAATTCCGTACCGAATTTGAGCGTGCAGAATTCGTGTATCTCATCGTCGCTTCCCGGCGCCTGACCCGCAAACTGGTTTGACGGAAAATCAAGTATTTCAAAGCCCTTGTCACGCAGATCCTTGTACATCGCCTCAAGAGGCTCGTAATGCGGCGTGAAGCCGCAGCCGGTCGCCGTGTTGACGATCAGAAGGACCTTTCCCTTATATTCCGATAAGCTTACGTCGTTTCCTTTTCTGTCTTTTACCGTAAAATCATATACTGTCATTTTTGTTTCCTCCTTATATATTATTGTTTATTTTTTTCTTCATCAAGCATTTTGTACAGGATCCGGTAAAGCTCTGCCGCGTCCTCCTGCGGCAAATTCAACTCTTTTGCTAAAGATACCGGTACGCACAGCGCCTTATCCTTCAGTTTTTCTCCCGTGTCGGTCAGCGTTATCACTATATGCCTTTCATCGTCTTTGTCTTTTTCCTTTTTGATAAAGCCTTTTTCGGTCAGCTTGTTCAGAAGCGGCGTGACCGTGTTGGATTTCAGACACAAAGCATCGCATAAAAACTTTTCGTTTACTTTGTTTTCTTCCCAGAGCACCATCATAACGATATACTGCGTGTACGTCAGATCAAGCTCGTCAAGAAGCGGTTTGTATTTGCGCGTTATCATATTTGATACGGCGTAAAGCGGAAAGCAAAGCTGATTTTTCAGTCTTATTGCGGCGTATTTATCGTTCATTTGCTTTTACCTCGGAAAATTATGTCGCGTGCGACTTGTTTTTCTACATTATATCGCATGCGACACGATTTGTCAAGAGGTTTTTTAAAATTATCCCGGAAAAAAAAGATTTATTTTGGATCAACAGAAAAAAATCGCATATAAGCTCGTCAGGCGCACCGACATATAAAGCGGCTTTTATCCGTAAGTCAAATTTATATTGAATCCCTGCCGGATCATGTTGACAGCCGCCTGTGTATGTGGTATAATTGTCAGCAGAAATATAAACGGAGACGATCTGAAAATGGAATACAAAAAATTTGACAAAACATATTACATAAGAGCGGACAAGGGCGACGAGGTCGTCGGATGCATACTGGAGGTCTGCAGAAAAGAGAAAATCAGCTCCGCGATATACAGCGGGATAGGCGGCTGCAGCCGCGCGGAAATACAGACCTTCATACCGGAAACGGGAGCGTTCGATACGCGTGAGATCTCCGGTATGCTTGAGCTTGTTTCCCTGAACGGCAGCGTCACGACTGGTGAGGACAAAGAGCTTTTCCACCACACCCACGCAGTTTTCGCATACGTATGCGACGGCGAACATCGCATGGCGGCGGGGCATATAAAATCGACAGTAGTGCGCTACACCGCGGAGATAGAGCTCCGTCCCGTCATAAACGGCGTTATAAAAAGGAAGACGGACCCTGAGACCGGGACGGGCTTCTGGAGCTTTTCGGGTGGCGACGGTGTTTGACTGCCTGCTCAAACCGCCGGGAACGTGTTAAAAAACGAATAATACCGCGCCGGATCGCGTTTTTACAATAAGATCCGGCTTTTTCAATTTGCTTTATATCATATTGACATGTGTTTTTAAATGTGATATAATCGTATGCGGCGATCCTGATCGGAATACGATAACGATCCCGATGCAAAACAGACGATTTTATGTAAAGCGAGGACAAAATTTTGAAACGTTTAAGGATAATTGCGCTGATCATTTGCACGGCTGTGCTTTTGCCCGTTTTGTTCGGCTGCGGTACGCAGCCCGACGTCACAACGGACGAAACGACGGCTGTGACGGAGACTGCAAAAACGGCCGATACGGCAAAAACGGACGATACGAGCGCTGAAGCGGTAACAAGCGAGGCTCCTGAGACAGAAACGGATGCCGCGGATAACCCGATCCCCGACGAGGATCTGAGCGGCAGAAACGAATCGGATGATCCGCTGCCCGACGACGGGAACGGAGAAGCGATCTTCGAGCGCCTCAAAGCGGATTCGTATTTCGGAAACGAAAACGCGGAAGCGTCCGCTTTGCTTGACCGCGGCTCGTTTGCATATGATATCGTAAAATATTCCGGTTTCGCTCAGCGCGAGCACTATTATATATGCCAAAACGACTATACGGATATGACCGCGTACTCACAGGATATGAAATTTGCGGAAATAGCCGTAAACCAGGGCTTTATGTTAAAGCCCGCATCGTCCGAATTCAAGCCGGATCAGCCGGTGACCTACGGCGAGGTGCTGCGCGGACTTTTATACGCTTTGGGCTACAGAGATTACGCGGATAAAAACGGCGTTGCAAAGGTCGCCGCGGAGGCTGGAGTATCGGATTATATGGATTTAGCAAAAAAGAATTCCGACACTTTGACCTACGCTGAATACGCGCAGCTTTTGTCAAACACGTTAAAGCTCGATCTCGTTTTATGCATAGAAAAGGACGGGGAGCCGTACATTGAAAAGCGCGCGGACGGTTATAACATAAAAACCGCGTACCTTGATGATAAAGCAACTGAAAACGGCTCTATCTTCCGCCTTGCCAACAAGGGCTGGGATATATTCAACGGCACATACAGATACGGACCGAGCATGATGATCAACGACGACGGTTCTATCGACTGCTGGCTTGCCGGAACTCTCGGCTACGGCGGAGAAGCGGACGTGGGCGTTTACAGAAGATCGTATGACAACGGTCTTACCTGGACGCCGGATGTCGCCGCCATGAGACCGACCGCAGCAAGCGAGGACTGGCACTGGACGTGCGACCCCGGAACGATCAGAATAGGAGATTATTATTACATAACTTACACGTCCATACTCTGGCCCGGCGGCGTTGACAACAACCTTTTCGTCGGCAGGACAAAGGATCCCGCGGGCACCTGTATTGAAAAATGGGACGGAAACGGCTGGGGCTCCGAGCCGAGACCCATCGTGGCTTTCGACGGCTTGAAGGGTCAGTGGGGCGCGGGCGAAGGATCGATGGTCGTGCTCGGCGACACTCTGTATCTGTACGTGACCTGGTGTGACGAGACGTTTTCAACAAGAGTGTATACCGCCGACGCGACAAGCGAAAACTGGCCGGAAACGCTTAAGTTCCGCGGCATAGCCTACCGTCACGACAGCCTGGGAGAGGACAGCGCGGACTTCAAATACGTAGACGCGTATAAATGCTTCGTTTCCGTGGCGACGGGCAACAGATTTTCCAACGACTGCTACGTTCACGTAAACGTATCGTACGACGGGATTTACTACAGAAGCGAGGTACGGCTGAAACACAAAACGGCGGATTCGCTGCTTGAATCCGGTATGCATAACATGGGTATAAGCGGCGACGCATCGGGACATATAGATATATTCAATAAACAGCATTTTATCGGCTACGCGTACGCGCCGGACGGCTCCGGCTGGGGCATATGGGGATTGAGACTCGCGCCAATACAGTTTATCGGCTCCGATAACTATAACACGCCGGAAAACGTCATATCGCGTCCTTCAAACAACACGAATTTAAAAGATACCGCAAACGCGCCCGAGGTTTCCGGAATACGGCTTGAAGGACCGTACAAATCCGCGGATATACCGGTCCGCTTCAAAGGCATGGCGTATAATTTTACGGTCGTTTATACGGACAAAAACGGAGAATCGAAAGAGGCGGGCAAAGAGATCCTTTCTAAGATCGAGTACACGTACGATCCCGAGCAGGTTTCGGTAGACAAAGAAAATCAGACTATAACGCTTTTAGGCAACGGCATAACGCGCATTTACGCAAGATACGGTTCGCTTACCGCAATGATAACGGTCATCCCCAACTCAGTCAACAGAGACGAGCCCGTCGCGTTTTATCCCGAGACAGACACGGTAACGTTTTACTATAAGGACGAGGTAAAACAGCCCGAGTTTATAGCGAAAAGCGCGGCAAACGATTACATCGTGCTCTGGGGCAAAACGACGGAGCTCGCATCGGGCAGCTCGCAGGATCTGAAATACTGGAAGCAGTCCTGTAAATATTCCGGATACGATACGAGTATAATCGAAGTCGATAAAGACGGTATAATAAAACCGCTTGCCGTAGGAGAAACGACGATAACGGCGACTTACATGGGACTTGAAGCACAGCTGAAAGTCATAGTGGCGGATCTGGGCTGATGTTAGAAAATATAAAAAGGAAACGCATTGCGCGTTTCCTTTTTTACAGGCTTTGCTTATTTCTTCTTTTTTACCAGAATGACCGCGATAACGGCTATTACGACCGCAGCCGCGGCGATGATCGCAATGATCGCTCCCGCGGGAAGACCCTTGCCGTTTCCGGACTGTTCTCCGGTAGTCACCGCTTCAGCCGTTGTATCGCCGCCCTGTTCAGCCGTCTCGGCTTCTGTTTCGGAAGACTCTTTTGTCTCTGTTCCTTCTGCGGTCTCTTCGGTCACCTCTTCCGTTTCCGTCACGGCCTCGGTGCCGGTCTCGGCCGCAGGTTCGGTTTCCGTTTTGGCTTCCGTTTCGGTCGCGGTTTCTGTCTCCGTCACGGACTCTGTCTCAGTTACGGCTTCCGTTGTTACGGCGGTCGTTTCTATATCGTCCGTATCGTAATAGAACATAAGCTCTTCGTTTCCGCCGCCGGATCCGACGATCGTCTCGCCGCCGTCTTCATCTATCATGACGAGCTTTATGTAATGGTCGCCCTCGGGCATCTCGCTTAACGGAAAGCTCACTTTGAAACGGAACGCGTATACGCCGGCAGCGTCCATGACAGCGGCGTCGCCCGGTTCCAGTATGTCAAGCGGTATGAGCTTTACGTAATTATCGTTGAAAAGCGTCTCACCGTCGTCTATCCTGTAGCCGAGCTTTGACGTTTCAACGGTAGAGCCGGCCCAGCCTGTCATCTCGATCTTCGAATCGCTGCTTGTATCCGAGTCTATCAGAAACTGAGTGCTGGCGCCTTTGCCGCCGATGACCTCTTCACCGGACGCGGCTTTTGTAAATTTAAATTCGGACTGCGTTCTGAAAGCATCTGAAAAAGTGCCGTCTGTGAATTTTGCGCAGAGCAGAACGGTGTGCTTACCTTCCTCAAGCCCGGAAAGATCTATGACTATCTGTATCCTGTATGCTCTCAGTATATCCCACGAAACACCAGCGGACATACCGCCGTTCTTGACGGCGTCTTCAAGCGCTAAGTCGCGGTACGCGTCGCTTACGCCCGATTTTGTTTGCGCCGACTCACGCGTGTCGTTTTCAACACCTGTGACGACGGCTTTGTAAGAATTGATATCGCCGTTATCGAGGATATAGCCGACGGAGGTGATCTCCGCGTCCGTGACTATCCAGCCGTAAACGCTCCACGTTTGTCCTCCCGCGTCAATACCGCCCTGCTTGTCAAACAGGTGGTTCGCAATGGAGGCGGCGTTTGCGGATAACGCAAAGACGGCCGCCAGAATAATAACGGTAACGGTTAATAAGACTTTTTTCATATTGTCCTCCATTTGATAAAGTCCGGTCGGGACTGTTATGATCAAATAAATATTATATCCGAAATATTCGATATTGTCAATAGCATTTGAGTTATTTTTTATTATCCGGCGCGGCGGAGCTTAAACGAAACATATAACGGCGGCGGTTTNNGGTTTAAAACCGCCGCCGTTTTCGGTCGTTTGCGCGGAGTCAGAAACGCGGGCCGCCGTTATATACCGTTGGCAGGCCTTCACGGTACAGATGAGAGTCGGACGAGTGCGTGAGTACCTTGGGCAAAGCGTACTCGCCGATATGTTGAAATTCTATGACCGTCATGCCGGTGGGACTGATGTCAAAATGCGTGCAGAACATCGGATAAGGTATGTCAAGCAGACAGCTTAAAAACGCAAGACCGAAGCCCTGATGCGCAAACAGCGCGACGCGCTTTTTATTCGGCTCTGTGATCTTGTATCTGCCGGTATAACGCTCATGCTCGTATCCGAGCCCGGCAAAAAACTCGTCAGACGCGTTATATATGCGGTCTATGCCCTTTTTATAATTATGCGAGGCGAGGGCGGGATGATCGTACCAGCGGTCGCCTAAATCGCGTATTTCCCTGCTGTTGAACAGCGCCGCAGTCCTTCTGTTGTAAAAAAGCCACGTAATGCCGGCAACGCCGTCTTCTCGCTCGACGGTCAGATCCGCCCACGTATACATCTCGTTTGCAAAATCAAGCGGCTTGGCTTCAAGCTTCAAAAGCTCGCAGGTCGGCTTCGCCGTAAGCATGGCGCGGTTTGATGTGGACGTATACACCTCGTCTAAACCGTACAACGCGAGCCGCTTGGCAAGCGCCTCCGCCTGACGGTGACCGAGCGGCGTAAGAGAATCGGGATCGTAAATCGGATCCCCGTGACGTATCAGAAAAAACAGCACAAAAACTACTCCTTTAATATCTTTTTTCCTTATTATACCACATTTTTTCCGGTTTTTCAATAGAGGACGGCCAGGTTGAGGGAATACATAGCCGGAATTCCTTTAAAAAAAAACGCGTACCCGCATGTTTTTTTCGGATATTTATACCTTTATATGTGTAAATTATTTGTATATTTGTCTAAAAAGGGTTGATTAAAGCGCCGGGGCAGAGTATAATAACAGACAGTACGGTAGAACGTTCTTTTCAGTTGTGTGAGGCGGATTTATGATCGACGACGGCGAAAAAAAATATATAGCGATAGACCTTAAGTCGTTTTACGCGTCGGTCGAATGCGTCGCGCGCGGACGCGATCCTCTGACGACAAATCTCGTCGTCGCGGACGAGAGCCGTACGGCAAAGACGATATGCCTTGCCGTCTCGCCTTCTCTGAAATCCTACGGTATATCCGGCAGGGCGAGACTGTTTGAGGCTATACAGAGGGTGAACGAGGTAAACAAACAGCGGAAAAAAGCCAACCTCGGAAGAGCTTTCTCCGGAAAATCTGACGATTATAACGCCCTGCGCTCGGATCCTTCGCTTGAGGTCGACTTCATCAAAGCGCCGCCGCGGATGGCGGAATATATGAAGGTCAGCGGACAGATATATTCTATATACTTAAACCACGTCTCCCCCGACGACATATTCGCATATTCCGTTGACGAGGTGTTTATCGACGCGACGCCGTATTTGAAAAGAGATAAAATTACCGCGCATGAATTTACCATGCGGCTTATAAAGGACGTGCTTAAACAGACCGGCATCACCGCGACGGCGGGCATAGGCACGAATATGTTTTTAGCCAAAGTCGCAATGGACGTCACGGCAAAGCATATGAAAGCGGACAAAGACGGCGTACGTATTGCGGAGCTTGACGTGATGAGTTTCCGAAGACAGTTGTGGGATCACAGCCCGTTAACGGATATATGGCGCATTGGCGCGGGGATAGCAAAGCGTCTGTCCGATATGGGCATATACACTCTCGGCGATATAGCGCTTTGCTCGGTTAATAACGAGGAGAAACTGTATAAAGAATTCGGCGTGAACGCGGAGCTTTTGATAAATCACGCGTGGGGCTGGGAGCCTACGACGATCAGCGACGTCAAATCGTACAAGCCCGAAAACAGCAGCTTAAGCTCCGGCCAGGTCTTATCACAGCCGTACGGGTTTGAAAAAGGGCGGCTGATAGCGGCGGAAATGACGGATCTGCTCGTGCTCGATCTCGTCGAAAAAGGTCTTGTGACGGATCAAATCGTACTGACGGTCGGTTACGATACCGAAAATCTGACGGACAGCGATTACCGCGGCAACGTTGAAGTTGACAGATACGGGCGCAAGGTGCCGAAGCAGGCGCACGGCTCGATAAACCTCGGCAAATTCACCTCCTCAACAAAGCTGATCATGGAAAAAGTCACAAAGCTGTATGACCGCATAGTTGACAAAAACCTGACCGTGCGCAGGATGTACGTCGTCGCCAACCACGTTATCGACGAAAAAGAGGCGAGGACACAGCCACAGCAGCTGCAGCTTACGTTCTTTGACGACGTTGAAGAAATAGAGCGAAAACAAGCCGAAGAAAAAGCCGCGCGCGAAAAGGAACGGCGCGTGCAGGAAGCCTCTATAGAGCTTAAAAAGAAATACGGCAAAAACGCGATCCTTAAAGGAATGAACCTGCAGGAAGGCGCGACGACGATAGAAAGAAACAAGCAGGTCGGCGGACATAAAGCGGGAGAGTAATCCCGACGAGGTGAGATTTCGAAGGAGAACAACCAATGAAGATCTATGATATTTCGCAGGAGGTTTTTGGTTGCAGAGTATATCCGGGCGACCCGGCGCCCGAAAAAAAGCTGCTTTGTTCAACGGAAAAGGGCGACGTATGCAACCTTACGGCTTTCAGTATGTGCGCTCACAACGGCACGCACGTTGACGCGCCGTTTCATTTCATCAAAGGAGGAAAAACCGTAGACGGGGTATGTTTGGATACGTTTGTTGGACCGGCTTACGTTGCAGAACATAACGGGACCGTCACAGGTGAAGACGCCGTAAAAATACTTGAAAAAGCGGAAGAAAAGGATCCCGGGGCTGAAAAAAGAATTCTAATTAAAGGAGATGCAACGGTTTCTTCGGAGGCGGCAAAAGTCTTTGCTTCAAAGAAAATACTGCTGCTTGGCAACGAGTCACAGACCGTCGGGCCTGAAGACGCGCCTATGGAAGTACATCTCATACTGCTGGGATCAGGCGTCGTATTGCTTGAAGGTATCCGTTTGGCAGATGTTCCCGAAGGCGTTTATTTTTTAAACGCGGCGCCGCTGAATCTGTCCGGCGCGGACGGCTCTCCGTGCAGAGCAATACTGATAGATGCCGGTGAATAAATTCCGGCTTTTGAAAAAAAAGCAAATATGAGATTATACAGACAAATCGGGGTTTTTGGAGGATGATAAATGACAAATAAATATGATGAAATAATAGATCTTCCGCATCACGTGTCAAAAAAGCATCCGCCGCTTGGAAGAGACAGCTACGCCGCGCAGTTTTCTCCTTTTGCCGCGCTTACGGGGTATGAGGATATCGTATCCGAAACGGCGAGGGCGACGGACGAAAAAACGGAGCTTGACAACGACGCAAAGCTCCGCCTGTCGGAAAAGCTGTCCGTCGTTTTGGAAAATTCAGATAAAGCTCCGGTCGTTACGATAACTTATTTCGTACCGGACAAAAAGAAGACCGGCGGCAAATACACCGTGACAGAGGGAACGGTAAAAAAATATGACGCATACGAAAAAACGATCTTGTTGTCTGACGGGACAAAAATACAGTTAGACGATCTTTATGATATAAGCGGCGATATACTGCCTGATGAACTATGAAATTTAACAACGCTTACTTTATAAACGGCTCGGCGTACGCGGGAAAATCCACGATGATAAAGCTGCTTGCCGAAAAATATAACGGTATCTGCTGTGAGGAAAACTATCACGACGCGCTTTTGCCGGAGCTTGACAAAGCCGAATTCCCGTGCCTTACGTATACGAGAGATTTAGAAGACTGGCACGATTTCATAAGAAGATCGCCCGAGGAATACGAGGCGTGGATCGACGGCGTGACAAAGGAGTGTGAGATACTTGAATTAAGGATCTTATCAGAGCTTTGCGAAAAGGAAAAGGATAAAAAGATATTTGTAGATACAAATATCTGTACTGATACGCTCAAAGAGATCGCCGAATATTCTCACGTGCTTATAATGCTCGCGCCGCCGCAAATGTCGGTCGACCGCTTTTTTGAGCGTCCGGACAAAGAAAAACAGTTTTTATACAGACTTATAATGGAAGAAAAAGACCCGGAAAAAGCTATGGAAAACTACCGTCAGGGACTTATGCGGATAAACTCGCAGCAGCGTTACGACAGACTTTTAAATTCCGGCTTCAACGTGATAATAAGAGACGGAAGTAAGAATATTGAGCAGACGCTGCAAGCGGCGGAGAGGGCGTTTGGGCTGATTTGATTATATGGAATTTTATAATACCGATTTTTTGAAAAGCGACGAGATAGAGCTGATTTTAGAAAAAACGACTGACGAGGACCCGGAAAGAAAGTTCGTTCCCGCGTATCACTTCAATATATGCGACAGGCAGGGAAACGTGATGGGAGCGTGCAGTCTGCGGGTCGGCTATAACGAAAACCTGTATTACGGCGGGCATATCGGTTACGGCGTAGACGAAGCGTACCGCGGTCACCGCTACGCCGCAAAAGCGTGCAGACTTTTGTTTGAGCTTGCGAGAAAGCACGGTATGAAATATCTTTATATCACCTGCCGACCGGACAATCTGCCGTCAAAGAAGACGTGCGAGCATCTCGGCGGGGAGCTTATCGAGATCGCACAGCTGCCAAAAGACAATGAAATGAGAGTCAGACGCGGCGAGACGGAAACGTGCGTATTTAAATTCAATTTGTAAGAGTAAAAAACAACATGGAAAAATTTTATTTTGAAGTGCCGGGGATCAATAGAAAAGACGACGCGATCGCCTATATAAACGAATTTTTTGAATACGATTCGGAAATAAACGGCGTCGGCGGCCTGCGCAGATATCTTGACGACTACGAGGGCTGGCTCAAAAAGTTAGAAAAAGATTACGTAAAGATACCGGACGAGGAAAAAGTACCGGCGAAAACGTATTTTCTGGTGCGCGAAAACGACGGTAAGATCGTCGGTATGATAAATATCCGCCTTGCGTTGAATGAAAAACTGAAAAGATACGGCGGTCATATCGGTTACAGCATAAGACCCACGGAGCGCGGAAAAGGCTATAATAAAATAAATTTGTATTTAGCTCTCAAAGTCTGTGATTCTTACGGCATAGCTACCGTGCTTTTGGACGCGGATCTTGACAATCCGGCGTCGTGGAAGACTATGGAGGCGCTTGGCGGCGTGAGGATAAGAGAATATTATGACGATATAAACGCGCATTGCACTGTCGTCGATTACAATATTGATGTAAAAAAAGCGTTAGCCGAGCATAAAGAATTTGAGCAGATGACGCTCGGTATAATGGAAGAGGTGGAATGATGCCGAAAGTAATAGTCGGAATGTCCGGCGGCGTTGACAGCGCCGTCGCGGCGTACCTTTTAAAACAGCAGGGGTACGACGTTATCGGCGTCACGCTGCGCACATGGATAGGCGAGGACGGGCAGGAGGGGCGCTGCTGTGAAATAGAAGACGCGAAGGATACCGCGCGTCTTATCGGCATACCTTTTCACGCCTTCAACTGCATATCCGATTTTGAGGACAGGGTCATAAAGCCGTTTATAGACGATTACGTAAACGGGCTTACGCCAAATCCGTGCGTCGTCTGCAACAGAGCAATAAAATGGGATAAACTGCTTTATTACGCGGACGTTTTGCAGGCGGATTACGTTGCAACAGGTCATTACGCGTCCGTCATAAAGCTTGACAACGGCAGATACACCGTAAAAAAAGCCTTGCACGCCGAAAAAGACCAGACTTATATGCTCTATAAGCTTACTCAGCAGCAGCTGAAGCGTACTCTCATGCCGCTCGGCGGGTATTCAAAACAGCAGGTCAGAGAAATTGCCGAAAAAGCGGGCTTTTCCGTCGCTTCAAAACCGGATTCACAGGAGATCTGTTTCGTAGTTGACGGAGATTACGCGGATTTTATAAAATCTCATTGTGATAAAGATATTTCAGATGTGGGCAATTTCGTTGACGAGGACGGAAAAGTATTAGGCAGACACAAAGGTATAATACACTACACGGTAGGGCAGAGAAAAGGGCTCGGCATAGCGCTCGGCCGCCCGGCGTATATCAAAAAAATATGCGCCGGGAATAACGAGATAGTGCTCGGGACGGCTGATGAAACGTACTGCCGTGAGATAGTCTGCCGCGACCTGAATTTCATGAGCATACCGGAGCTTACAGACGGTGAAAAGCTCCGCTGCCATATAAAAGTCCGTCACCGCCATCCCGGGCAGTTTGCAGAGATAGAAAAAATCGGTAAGGACAAAGTAAGGGCCGTATTTGAAGAGCCGGTACGCTCCGCCGCGCCCGGTCAGTCCGCGGTGTTCTACGACGAGGACGGCGCGCTGGTCGGCGGCGGCGTGATATCGGACGTTATATTTTGTAAAAGATTATCTTATTCGGAGGTAATAAATGAAAATAACGGTTAAAGCCGTCCTGTTCCTGCTTTTACTGTCCGTTTGCGCAGGCGCTTTCGGCGCGTGCGGAGACGGCGCGGAAACTACGGCCGCGGATGACAAAACGGATGTGACTGTGACGGAAACGGAAACGCAAACAGAAACGGAGACGGAAGCTGTGAAAGAAAGAAAGCCGGTTGCCGCCGTATATCCGGAAAACGGCGCGGAAATATCGCTTCTTACCGAGGAGATGACAAAGTGGGTAAAAAAATACAAGCCGTCAAAGCTCGACAAGATCTGCGATTTTACGGAAAAATGCGAGCCCGTACCTGTCGTTTTAAGCTGGGACAACACGGACGGTGCGTTATACCACAACGTCTTTGTAGCGGACAACGCGGAAATGAAGGACGCGGCGGTATATCTCTGCAACGTCCCGTCGCTTACTCTCTGTGATCTTTACACGGGTTACGAATACTACTGGCAAGTCGTATCCGAATATGAGGATACGACGGTAAAATCAGCCGTATTCTCGTTCAAAACGCTTGCGTCGCCTCGCACCGTGGCGATAGACGGCGTTTCCAACGCCCGCGATATAGGCGGATATAAGACCGGGGACGGCAAACAGATAAAACGCGGCATAGTCTACCGCGGAGCGGATTTCGAGCGTATTACGGAGGCGGGCAAAAACAAGCTCGTCAAAGAACTCGGGATCAAAACGGAGCTCGATTTAAGAGAGAGGACCAACCGCGGTCCCTCGCCCTTAGGAGATGATATAAACTACGTCGCCGTATCGGGGCCCTGGTACGACAAAGCGTTTATTAACGGATATCAGAACGACCTTTTAAACGAGCTGCGTGTTTTCGCTGACGCGGACAATTATCCCATATATTTCCATTGTTCGCTCGGACGCGACAGGACGGGAACGCTCGCGTTTCTGCTCGAGGCGCTCTGCGGCGTGTCAAAGGACGACATTTATATGGATTATGAGGTCTCGTTCTTTTCCGATATGAGCGGTTACGACGACAGCACCGCGCCGTCGGCCATGGTCAACGTTCTCGATACTTTCAGACAGACGGTGCAGAATTATGCAAAAGGCCGCTCTTTATCCGAGGCTGCGCGCGCATTCCTGCTCGAGCTCGGCATGACCGAAGCGGAGCTTGACGCCATACGCGCCAACCTGCTTGAAGACGCGAGGTGACGGCATGAAAATAATTAAAGTATTATCGGTCGTTCTGGCGCTTTCATTGCTGCCGTTAACAGTATTCGCCGCGCCCGTATCGGAAAACGCAGCAGACGAGATACCTTATACGGACCACGACGCGAAAACGTCTCCATATACGTATGCTGAAATGAAGATATATACGGAGCAGGAGGCGAAAAGCGAAGGAGTCCCGGACGGTTATACCGGAAACGTTATGATGCTTGAATCAAACTACGGCGCGTCGGGTATAACGGTCGATTTCAGCGACAGGAGCATTCCGTTATCAATAGTAAAAGCTCTTCATATGCGCGTACTTTATCCGAAGGAAGTAAAAGAAGTGCGCATCACGGTCGACGCCGGCGTATCGTGGGAGCTTCGTCACGTCGCGTCAAAGCCCGGCGAATGGGAAGACGTGACGCTTGACGCCTCGGGCATGACAAAGCTTCTGAATGAGGACGGCACGTTAGGCAAATTCGGCTTCGGCTTCCGCTACTCAGACGGCGCGGGCATGCTGAAAACTTATATAGACTGCATTTACGTTGAATACGTGGATTCCGACGACGTGCCGCCGGTAATCACGTATAACGGCGAAACGGATATAACTATAACGGAGGGCAAGCCTTTCGTCATAGACGCGGCGGCGTATGACGAGTACGAAAAGCGCGATATACCGATCGTTTTTGAATGGTCCGACGGCTCCCTTGACAAAGACGGGCACGTTGTAAAAGGCGAACATACCTGTTATCTTACCGCGACGGACGGCTTCGGCAACCGGTCGCAGATAAAGCTGAACGTCAAAGTAAAGGAAAAAGACACGGAGGCGCCGAAAATAGATTTTTCAGTCCCCGAGATAAACACAGTTACCGGCTGCATACCCGCGCTGACCGTGACCGCGGGCGACAATGAAGATAACGTCACGGTAAAACAGATCTGGTCGGACGGCGCGCTTGACGGCGCGGGAAAACTAACCGCCGGCACGCATACGCTGACGCTTTTATCGGAAGACCTGACGGGCAACAAAACGGAATTCACGGTAAAAGTAAACGTGTACGACAGCTATAAAACCGAAAAAACGCTTATAGAGGAATGAATATGAAAAAGGCGGATATCGTAATACTTGCCGGGCAGTCAAACGCCGTAGGCTGCGCATACGTTGAGTATTTGTCAAAGCATTTTCCGCCGGAGCGCATACGAAAATGGCGCGACGGGTATGAAAATATAAAGATAAATTATTATTCGCACGATAAAAAAAGCAAAGGCTTTGAAAAAACGACGTTCAACTGCACGGTCCTGACGGACGATACGTTCGGGCTCGAGGTCGGCATAGCCGAGACGCTTGATAAAAAATACCCGGGGCAAGAGTTTTTCATCGTCAAATGCGCTTTCGGCGGCGTGACGCTTTATAACGATTTCATATCCCCGTCCGCGGATAAAAAATACGATCCGGATTCATTTGCGGATCAGAAAGAAGACGCGGCGGCAGCGCTTATGGCGGGCGAGAGTTTCCGCCCCGGCTGGTGCTATAACGAACTTGTAAAGCTATTATCCGAAAGCATAAAAACGCTTGAGGATAAAGGTTATGCTCCGTCAATAAAAGCGCTCTGCTGGATGCAGGGAGAAAGCGACGCCAACAGTGAAGAGGCGACCGTCGCGTACGCTGATAATTACGACGCGTTTCTATACGATCTTAAAACCCGGTTTGCAGAATATATCGACGGCTGCGTGTTTATAGACGCGGGCATAAGCAAGGTCTGGGAGCGATACGAGCGTATGAACGAGATCAAACGCAAATACGCCGAAAAGCGGCCGGACTGCGTTTTCCTTGACACGATAGGCGCGGGCCTTACAACGACAAACGAGCCGTACGACGAGCCGGATATAGGCCACTACGACTCGGACAGCTTAATAAAGCTTGGCAATATGTTCGGCGAGCGTATAGATAATATCTGATCAGCACCGAATAATAAAACGGCGTACTCCGTTTAAAAGTACGCCGTTTTTTGTTTTGTTGTTACTGCTTAAGCATCTTTTTGTTTTCGTACATCGCGCTGTCCGCTTTTTCAAACAGCTCCGCAACGTTTCGCTCGCCTGAGTATTTAGCCATACCGCACGCCACTATTATGCCGTGCTCCGCCTTGTTTTTCAGGTTTATCTCCTCTACGCCAAAAACAAGGTCGTCTATGCTTTCGTAATCCTGCCCCTGCACTATTACGGCAAATTCGTCTCCGCCGATACGGAACACGGGGCTGTGCTTGAACTGCTTGCAGATGATCATGCAAGCGCCGCGTATAAGCTCGTCTCCGGCTCTGTGCCCCTGCGTGTCGTTTATGATCTTAAGACCGTTGACGTCAAATACCACAAGAGCGAATTCAGGCGGCTCGCCTTCCTCTATCATCGCGTTTAAAGACGCCTCCGCGTCTATATAGGCGTGCTTGTTCTTAACGCCCGTGAGAGCGTCTATATTCGCCTTGCTGCGCGCAACGGAGAGGTTGTAGTCATATTCCTTCTCCCGCTTTACCTGAGCGTCGATGTTGATAACGCCTATGATGAGCTGCGGTCCGTCCTTTTCTTTTACCATCGCCGCTTTGAGCGATACGTACAGCGGACTGCCGGATATATTAAGACGGTAGCTCATCGTAAACATCCCGTGACTTTCTATCTCTTTCAGCATATTCTCTTTTGTCAACATGGAAAGGTACATCTCCCTGTCCTCAGGCCAGATGACGCGGGTGTTGTCTCCCCTGCATCTGTCAAAGAAGCGGTCGCCTTCTTTTTCAATGCCGAGCTCGGCGTACTCTCTTTTAACGCTGTATTCCGCAAAGTAATCCGTTCCGGGATCTACCGTATAAATACATATGAAATCTCCGGACAGGGCGGATATACGGGAATACGTCGTCTGTTCTTCCTGCAGGCGCTCGAGCGTTTCCTTGTATTTCATCTGAACGTCAACGCTGTATATGCCTACGACTATATGCTGCGGGTCGTTCTTTATACGCGTAGCTTTCATATTAACGTATACCGGGACGTCGTCGATGATCTGACGGTACGTCGCCGTGAAAGCTCCCGCGGTATCTATTTTTTCAAGCACGTTTTCTTTTGTGAACGAGGCTATGAACGCCTTGTTGTCGTCCTTGTATATTACGGTAAGCGCCCTTTCTCTCGCCTCGACGAAGAAGTCTGTTCCGCGACGCGTTATCACAAGAGATTCCTCGGTGTTGTCGTTTTTGTATTCCGCAAATTCGCCGGAAACAATATTGACGTAGTAGATATACGAGTAATCCGTTGACAGTGCGCGCGCTATGCTTGAATACGTCAGGTTGGAGCTCATGGCGGACTCGTACGCTTTACGCGCCTCCTCCGTTTCACGCTTTGCGGACGTCATATCCGTTAAGTCCATACACATTCCGAGCAGTCTCAGGCTGCCCGAGGAGTCCTTGAATTTCAGTTTCGTCGTCTGGAACGTTCTGAGGATCCCGTTTGCGTCCGTGGCGGTCTCAAGTATTATGTACGGGTAATCGAGCGCCATCGTTTTATGGTCTACTTCAATGAAATGATCCGCGTCGCCCTTGGCAAACAGATCGTAATCCGTAAGACCGACGACCCCGGTGGGGTCGCTTTTTCCCGCGTATACGGCAAAGGACTGGTTGCAGCCGAGGTATTTTCCGGTTTCCGGGTCTTTATAGAACGTAAGAGCGGGCATATTGTCAAGCAGAACGGAAACGGACTGCGAAAGCTCCGCTATCTTCGCGGCGGAAGCGGCTTTTTCCGCAAGCACCGCGTTTTCTTCTTCCGTTTTGCGTATTATCATTTCCTTTTCGTCCCTGTCGGCTATGTAGTTCCGTATATCATCGGTCATCTTCTTGATGGCGTCGCCGAGGGAACGTACCTCGTTTTCGGATCTTATGACGGGCACTTTGTATTTCAGCTCTTCCTCACCGCTCGTGCCGGAGGCGAACTCGTTCGCGCTCGATTCAAGCGCGCGCAGCGGTCCGGTGATATTTCGGTATATCCACAATATGAGAGACAAGCCGAAAATGACGAATACGACCGCGACTATGATTATGCTTATCACGACGGTACGCGTTACCATGGCGCGCAGATCGGTACTGTCAAGATCCACGCAGATAAGCGCGATGGTCTGCCCGTTTGAAGTCTTGAGCGGCTTGCAGGCGGTGTAGCGCGACTGTGCCGTACCCTCGTACGAATCCGTTTCCTCAAAGAAATTTATACCGTCAGAACCCCAGAAGGCTTTGAATTTCGCTACTTCGTCCTTCGTGAACCAGTCGGCCTCAAACAGAATCGGTAAATTGTCCTGTCCTTCTTCGAATTCCTTCGTGCTCGTCGACGTTATCGCGTTGACCAAAACCGTTTCTTTCGGTATTATGATATAAATATACTCCACGTCTATACTGTCTACCAGTTTATTTAAAAGCTGCTGGGTCTCGTCATATTTCGCGGATGTGACGCCCGTGTCAATGCATGTTTTCAGATCGTCCGCGTCAATATTGTTTTCAACATACGTAATGACTCCGGTCAGCTTTGAATCAAACTGAGCGTAAAGCGCCTTTGAGAAGAAAACGGATGCTATGATAGAGAGAAGTATGCACAAGACCGCGAACATACTTATCATTACTATGAGCAGACTTCTCCTTATAGGCCTTTTTACTCGCTTTGCTTTTCCCGGTATCTTTTCGTTCATCAAATAAATCCTCTTTTGCTTGTCTTCATAGTATGGATCTCGTCCCGAACGCAAAAAAAAGCCTCAGAACATGATTCTTTCGGCTTAAAGCAAATACTTATTTAACCGCGACCCTAAACGTTTTACAACGAGCAACTGGCTGCCGTTTAAGGCCCTATAGCTTTGCGTCACCGAATTTCTCCGATTTTGCCTGGGTATTACTGATTTCATATCAAATCAAGTTTATCATATTATTTTTATCGTGTCAATGTTTATTTTATTAAATTTATATTTTTGTGCACAGTATACAAATAAACTTAGGCACAATAACCATTTGCGGCGGCGTACGGATATCCGGCTTGACAAAATTTCACCCGTGTGATACAATCAGTATATATTACGCGTATGATCAAAGAAAGGTGATAATATGAGCGATCGGGAAAAATATAACAGCATACGTCCGGGAAAGGTATGGCTTGACACCAAGGGCGAGCGCATACAGGCGCACGGCGGCTCCGTCATGTATCTTGACGGTGCGTATTACTGGTACGGAGAAAACAAAGAATTCACGGATCCGGATAAAAACATCTGGCACTGGGGCGTCCGCTGTTACCGCTCGGCGGATCTTTACAACTGGGACGATCTCGGACTTATAATCCCGCCTGAGCCGAACGATCCGAAATCGAGCATACATCCGTCCTCGTACATGGACAGACCGCATATCATATACAATAAAAAAACAAAAAAATTCGTCTGCTGGTTAAAGATAATGCAGAAGGACGGGACGCAGAGCGAGACCGTGCTCACCGCGGACAAGCTGACCGGACCTTATACGAAGGTGCGCGAGGGGCTTTATCCGCTTGATATGAGCGCGGGCGATTTCGATCTCGCCGTAGCGGACGACGGCAAGGCGTATTACTATTTCGAGCGCGTCCATTCCGAGACGATATGCGCCGATCTTACGTCGGATTACACGGACGTGACAGGTTATTATTCAACGCATTTTCCGCACAGCCATCCGCCGTACGTGCGCGAGGCGACGGCTCATTTTATGCGTAAAAACAAGCATTATCTCATAACCTCCGGCACATCCGGCTATCTGCCGAATCCCTCGGAGGTCGCCGTCGCCGACAGCTGGCACGGGCCTTATACGGTGTTAGGCGATCCGCACCCGGACGATCCGAGCCGCACCTCGTATCACAGCCAGATATCGAGCGTTTTTAAAGTCCCCGGAAAAAAGGACCTTTATATCGCCTGCGCTGACCGCTGGATGCCTAACGCCATGGACGTCCCGTACGAGTGTTACGAGAGATTTTTCAACGTGATGTTCGATCCGGATTCAACTGAAGAGCAAAGAGAAGCGGTGCAGAAAGAATACGCCGCCATACCGCCCGCAAAGACAAAAGAGGCGGATTACGTGTGGCTTCCGCTTCGGTTCGACGGCGAAAGAGTTATAATAGACTGGCTTGACGAGTGGAGGATAGAGGATTACGAATGATCCGGTATTGACAAATGCGAAAAAACGTGTATAATAGTGTTCAAAAAACAACGAGGTGTTAATATGAATATAGTATGTTTGGACCTTGAGGGCGTGCTCGTCCCCGAAATATGGATAGAATTTTCAAAAGCGAGCGGCATCCCGGAGCTCAGACGCACTACGCGCGACGAGCCGGATTACGACAAGCT
>DBWC01000071.1:0-266 GCA_002308615.1 Clostridiales bacterium UBA1248 | reverse complement strand
CCGATGCCCGGCGCGCGCGAATTCCTGGACGAGCTGCGCGAGATAACGCAGGTTTTGATCCTTTCGGATACTTTCACGCAGTTTGCCGATCCTTTGATGAAAAAGCTCGGCAGACCCACGATCTTCTGCAACACGCTTGAAGCGTCGGAGGACGGCGAGATAACGGGTTATAAGCTGAGAGTGGAAAAGTCAAAGCTGACGACGGTAAAGGCGCTTCAGGCGATAGGCTTTGAAACGATAGCCGCGGGCGACAGCTACAACGATTT
>DBWC01000124.1 GCA_002308615.1 Clostridiales bacterium UBA1248 | reverse complement strand
GAGCGGTGGGGGTTCCCGTAAGGGGTGGGGAACCCCCAAATTCGTCGCGAAGCCTTAATTCTTGATTTTCAAATAAATCTTTTATCCCTCGTACTGAATCTTGTTTTCTGTGATGCGAGGACGGCGTTTTCAATATGGTTTATCTCATCAATAAAATACCACATATGGCCGTTGATATCGAAATGCGTGCTGACAATGACCTCTATGACGTCAATGCGCGGTGCAAGCTCCGTCGGATGGTCGAACAGATACTGCTTTGCCGCCGAGGCGACGGCGCTCTGCTTTCTCTGGTCCACGGCCGCGGCGGGACGCCCGAAGCGCAGGCTTTCACCGTTGTATCTCGTTTTCACCTCGCAGAAAACGATCGTTTTATCGTTATACGCCACGACGTCAAGCTCGCCTTTGATGACGTAATAGTTCCGCGCCGCTATTTTATATCCCTTTTTCTCTAAATAATCGGCGGCGACGGCTTCGCCGAAATATCCGAATTCCCTGTTAGTCGTCATTATGTAAAAATTTCAGAAACGTCCTTCTGTGACACGGGCACGGACCATATTTATAAAGCGCTTCCATATGCTCCTTTGTGCCGTAGCCCTTATGCTTTGCAAAGCCGTACTGCGGGTATTCTTTATCAAGCTCATAACAAAGTCTGTCGCGGCTGACCTTCGCCAGAATCGACGCGGCGGCGATCGACGGGCTTTTCGCGTCCCCGCCGACGACCGTTTTGCACGGCACGGGTATGTTTCTTTTACAGTTGCCGTCAATGAGCGCAAAATCCGCTTTGACCGACAGACCCTCTATCGCGCGTTTCATCGCGAGCATGGCGGCGTTTAAAATATTCAGCTCATCTATCTCTTCGACCGACGCGTACGCTATGCTGTATGCGACGGCTTTTTCCGTGATAACGGAAAACAGCGCTTCTCTTTTCTTCTCAGTCAGCTTTTTGCTGTCGTTCAGGCCCTCTATATCGAGGTGCGGCGGCAAAACGACCGCGGCGGCACAGACCGGACCCATAAGCGGTCCTCTTCCCGCCTCGTCCACTCCGCAGACGATCTCATATCCTTCGGCACTTGCCTCATCCTCGTAATTATACTCAAGCATTTTTCGGCCTTTCCAACGTTATTTTCCCTATTTTACCGGCGCGCAGCTCGTCTAAGAGCAGATCCGCGCAGCGGTCCGTGTTTATCTCTCCGCCTTTTACGATAAGCCCGCGTTTTTTTGCGACGCCCTCGAATATATCATACGGCTCAGAGTTTAAAACAAATTCTTTTTCAAGCTTATACCTCTGACACAAAAGGTCGGGATAAAGGCGTTTCAGTCGCTCGCACAAAGCGTACGCCACGGCTTCCCTCTCGAATACCTCGTCCCTTACCGCGCCGGTCATGGCGAGGTTTTCGCCGACCTGCCGCTCGTCGAACTTCGGCCAGAGCACTCCCGGCATATCAAGCAGATCGATACCGAGCGACGTTGCGACCCACTGTTTTGCAACGGTGACGCCCGGGCGGTTTTCGACCTTTGCGGACTTGCTTTTTGCAAGTTTATTTATAAGCGAAGACTTGCCGACGTTCGGTATGCCCACTATCATCGCCTTAATATGTCTTCCCGCCATGCCTTTTTCCTCATAGCGCTTTATTTTATCGGCAAGCATATCGTTTATAACGGCGCGCATCTTATCGAGTCCGTAACCTGTCACGCAGTCGGTAAAAATGCACGTATCGCCGTTTTTTTCATAGTACGAGCGCCATATACCGCATGCGTCCGGGTCGGACAGAGTGTATTTGTTAAGCACCGTGACAAGCGGCTTTGAGCCGATCAATTTTTTTATTTCCGGATTTTTTGAGCTGTACGGTATCCTCGCGTCAAGCAGCTCTATGACTATATCCACGGACGGCAGATTTTCGGTAATGAGCCGCCTCGTCTTCGCCATGTGCCCGGGAAACCACTGTATTGTATCTGTCGGCACGATAACCTCCTTAAAAAAGCTGAGATTTAACAATTAAAAAATAAGGAAGAAAGAACTTCCTTTTTTTATTCTTTATTCTTTCTTCTTTATTCTTTATTATTTATCAATCAAAATTAAACGTCAGCGGGTACAGTCTGAACAGGACTTTTCCCAGAACGTATCTTTCGTCCACGGGACCTAAGACCGTCCAGCGTGAGTCGGTAGAGCCGTTTCTGTTGTCGCCCATGCAAAACAGCTTGCCCTCTTCTATCGTCAAAGGATACGAGTATCCGTTATACGTGCTTCTTCCGTTCATTGTGGAATTCTTGTATTTTGACTGTCTCATAGCCTCTATATAAGGCTCGTCAAGCGGCTCCACGGTAGCGAGCACCTGCTCGACCGTAAGCGACGCGTCGTCGTAAACGTACACCTTCCAGTTTTCGAAATCGATATATACGGTCTGACCTCCCACGGCTATGACGCGTTTTATGATCGGCTCGTCGGTAAGTCTGCTGTTGGGGACCTGGAAAACTATGACGTCGCCCTGCTTGGGTGTATAGAACAGGTTGGATATGACTATCGATTCGCCGTGATGGAACGTCTCTCTCATCGATCCGCCGTCCACGCGCGCCTGTCTTGCCACGTATGAAAACATAAGCAGAACGAAAGCGAGCGACAGCGCGATTATCTCCACCCAGTCAAAAACTTCACGGATCGCGGATTTTTTTTCTTTCTTTTTTCTTTTAAATAACCGCGTGCTCCCCGTCTGTTCCGACTGCCCGGTATATTCCGTTTCCTCGGTATATTCCGTTTCCTCGGTATACTCCGTTTCCTCGGTATATTCCGTTTCTTCGGTATACTCGGTTTCTTCGGCGGGGCTTACCGGATCGGTCTGCTCCGTACCGTCTGCCGGTCCGGTCTGTTCGTCACGCACAGGTTCGGTCATTTCTTCTTCTATATTATTATTGTTATTGCTGCTGTCCATTTTCCTGCTGTGTCTCCTCTTTATCCGGTTCAGGCAATCTGATCATAAACGACGTGAATTTATAGCCCTCGGGCAGATAGAATCCGCTCTTTTTGGCGTTGTTTTCGGAAAACGGTTTGTAGCCGACCTCGGTGCGCTGTGAATTATACATAAAGAACGGTGCGCGGTCCTCCGCGGTGTAGGCTTTCTGCTCCGTCAGCGCCGGGGCTCCGGTCGTTACGAGCAGCTTGAACTGGTCGCCGCAGCCGCACAGATACTCATATACGGGCGCCAGTATGTTGGCGTCTGTATCCTCTATCGCACCTACTTTGCCTGCCGCGTCTCCTGCAAGCGCGCATTTCGCCGCCGCGTCCGTGTGTAAGAGCACGTAATCCGTGCCGGAAGTGAACTCCTCTATCGCGGTATTCGCCAAAGCCGCGCTGTCAAGTCCCGCGGAATCTATAAACTTCATTCCGGAAAGTTCAGATACGACTTTTACAAACTTTGAATCCGAGATAACGGAAGCCGATACTTTCCATTTCTCGCAGAAATTCTCTATTTCCGGTTTTTTGGACGACGCCCACAGCCACAGGGAGTTGAGCGGTTTTTCTCCCCGCTCGCGTCTTTTTACGTTGACCGGATGATCGTTCAGTATCTCAAAGCTCTTTTCATACAGCGGCATGACTTTCGCCGCTCCGTCGCCCGCCGGAAGAAAATCGCCTATCTTTTCTCCCTGAGCTTCGGACGGGGCGTAAAGCTCCGTATTCTCGGGCGCTCTTTTCCATATGAGGCAACCTGATCCGTCAAGCACGTAAAATTTCTTTATTTTTGTTCCGAGGCCCTTGTTCAGCGCGCTTACCAGCTTTGTTATCTCCTCTTTTGACGCCGGCGCCGCGCAGTCTTCCATCTTCTTTTCGGCGTACGGCTCGCCCTCCTCGGAGAGCGTGACGAAAGAACAGGCGTAGACCGTATCCTCATCCGTAAGTTCTATGCCCGCGCCCGCCGCGTCAAACGCGGAAAACGCGCTCTGCTCATCCGGGGAGCAGTTGAGAACGGAAAGATACATCGCTTTTGGATCCGCCGGATATTTCTTTGTAAGATTTGAGATGACTCCGTTGAAACTGCGGTAGGAAAGCATATTGAAAGTCGGCTTTGAGGCCGCCTCAAGCGGCGTCTTGTCTGAAAGAGACTGTATTTTGCGGTCGGCTGCGCCGTCGCAGAGCAAAACAAAATATTTCATAACAACTCCTAAAATACGTATAGTCAACCTATTATAGCAATCTATAGTGTATCATATAATTTTAGCATAGAAAAGTATAAAATTTAAATTTTGACTGATAAAAGCGTTGACTTTTTTTCTCTGTTGTGATATTATAACTCTCGGATAATGATCCCGGAGGTAAAAAATGAAGAAAGTATTTGCGCTTTTGCTTATTGCCGCGACGTGCGCGGCGTTGTTCACCGGCTGCGTCGGCACTCCGGCGGATACGGAAAGCACGACTGATAAGGTGACCGAACAGACCGAGACGGAAATACAGACCGAAACCGAAACGGAAACCGAGGAAATAACGGAGGAGGAAACGACAGAGGAAGTGACGGAACCCGTTATTACTGAGGATCTTGAGGCGATGAATGCGGAGCCCGCTTCGTCCTTTACCGTATCAAAAGTATTCGGCAACAATATGGTAATACAAAGAGACGAATATATACGCATCTGGGGCTGGGCTGACGAGTCCGAAAACGGCAAACGCGTGGAAGCCGAGTTTTCCGGACTGCACGGCGCGGACGTGATCGAAGACGGCCACTGGCTCATAACGCTGGGCGACAAGCTGCCCGCCAATACAGAGGGACAGACTCTGCGCGTATTCGCCGCGGACGGAGTTGAGCAGGTATTCAACGACGTGCTCGTGGGCGACGTTTACTGGGTAGTCGGTCAGTCCAACATCGCGTATCCCGTGGCTTCCATAAAATCAGAGCCGCTGGCAAGCGAGCCCGGCAGAAAAGTCGAAATAACCGACGACCTTATGATACGTCTTTACAAATGCGGTATGGACGATCTCGACAGCAAGATCAAAAGAGGTACAAACGACCTGACCGAAGACGTTTACAGAGCGCGCGGCTGGCAGAAGCCCACGAGAGGCGCCAGCTCCTTTACCGCCATCGGCTACTTTACCGCGATCAATATGTATAACGCGCTTGACCGCAGTCTGCCTATCGGTATGATAGAATTCGACGCGGGCGGCGCAGCTCTGCACGCTTTCTTGCCGAACGAGGTGCGCGACGCGCTGAAGGTCAGCAAAGCCGACAAAAACGGCATTTACAGCGCCGCCGGCTCAAATCAGCACGAGTCCTCGTTTATGTATAACAACAGGATGTATTCCTTCCAGAATCTGCCTATTAAGGGCATAATCTGGTATCAGGGAGAATCCGACTGCGGTTCTGCCAACAAGAACAACACTCAGTACGCGACGCGTTTTACGGCTCTTATAGAGTATTTAAGAGACAAGCACGATCAGATACATCACGATTATCCCGTATACATAGTGGAGCTGCCGCCGATCTATATGGCGTTCGACTATGCGCGCGTAAGAATGAACATGGGCACGATACCTATGCTGCTCAAAAACGCTCACATCTGCTCTTCCGCGGACACCTGGAAGGACAAGACGTACGAAAACAACCTGCATCCCTACAACAAATGGGAAGTATCGGAGCGTATGGCTAAAATAATACTCGCAAACGACTACGGCATAGGCGATCTTGACTATGAAGAGGGTCCGATACCCGTATCCTGCGAACTGTCCGACGACGGCATGACCGCGACCGTAACGTTCGATCACGTGGGCGACGGTCTTATGACGTACAACGGCGAGGAGATCAAAGGCGTAAAGATAATGGGCGGCGATATGACGTCCGTTGAAATAACGGGCAAAAACACGCTGACGGTCAAAGCGAACGGTAAAATTTCGACCGTTATGTATAACTCGTCTATATCGGAGAGCTTCCCGGAGACGTTGACGCTCTGCTCAAGCTCAGGCGTTCCCTGCGCTTCTTTCAGACTTAATCTGACCAAATAATAATCATTCACGGAGATAAAAAATGAAAAGAATACTTGCTGTAATACTAACCGCCGTAATGTGCGCCGCTTTTATCACCGGCTGTGCGGACACGCCCGCCGGTACGGAGACGGAACCGGCGACAAACGCGCAAACAACCGAAACACAAAAAATAACGGAAACAGAAACTGAAGAAGAAACGGAGACTGACGTGATGACTGAAGAAGAAACGACTGAGGAAATAACGCTTCCGGTCGTAACGGAAGATCTTGAAGCGATGAACGCCGAACCGGCTGCCGCTTTCACCGTATCGCGCGCGTTTGACGACGATATGGTCATTCAGAGAAACGAATACATAAGGATCTGGGGCTGGGCGAACGAATCCGAAAACGGCAAAAGAGTTGAAGCCGAGTTCGGAGGACTGCACGGCGCCGCCGTCATAGAAAACGGCGAATGGCTCATAACCTTAGGCGGCACGCTGCCCGAGAACACGGAGGGTCAGACTCTGCGCGTGTTCGCCGCGGAGGGAGTTGAAAAGAAGTTTGAAAACGTGCTCGTAGGCGACGTTTACTGGGTAATAGGCCAGTCGAACATCTGGTATCCCGTATCCTATATATTAGAAGAGCCGAAGGCGAGCGAGGAAGCGAAGAACGTTGAAATAAGCAACGATCTGCAGATACGCCTCAACAGAACGTACGCGGGAGACTTTGCCGGCATACAGATAGGTACCAACGCCGTGAGCGAAAACGTGGTCAACAGACGCGGCTGGCAGAAGCCCGAGGAAGGCGCGAAGGATTTCTCTGCGGTCGGCTATTTCACCGCTATTATGATGTACAACAAGCTTGACCGCAAGGTCCCGATGGGAATGATAGAGTTTGACGGAAACGGCTGCGCTCTGCACGCGTTTTTACCGAACGAGGTGCGCGACGCGCTGAACGTCAGCACGGAAAAGAACGGCGTTTACAGCGCCCCCGGCGTAAACGCGCACGTTTCGTCGTTCATGTATAACCACGGTATGTACGGCTTCCAGAACATGCCGATAAAGGGCGTTATCTGGTACCAGGGCGAATCCGACCTCGGAAACAACAATAACAACAGCACCGAATACGCAAAACGCTTCTCCGCGTTTGTTGAATATATAAGAAACGCCCACGATCAGATACATCACGATTATCCCGTATACATGGTCGAGCTGCCGCCTATATTCATAGCGTTCGACTTCTCCGACGTAAGACTTAACATGGGTACGATACCGAGCATGTGCAAAAACGTCCACATCTGCACATCCGCCGATCTGTGGAAGGATAAGACCTACGGAGCGGGCGAGCCGGTCAAAAACAATCTGCACCCGTACAACAAATGGGAAGTCTCGCAGCGTATGTCCGCAATAATACTCGCGGATATGTACGGCGTAGGCGAGCTTGACTATACGGAAGGTCCCGTTCCCATGTCATACGAAGTATCAGACGACGGCATGACGGTCACGGTAACGTTTGCGCACGTAGGCGACGGACTGACTGTAAACGGCGTCTCGTTAAAGGGAGTCAGAGTAAAGACGGAGGGCAAAAACAGTTTTGCAAAGCCCGAATCCGTTGAGATAGTCGGCAAGGATCAGCTTAAAATAACGGCAAAGTCAAAGATAACCTACGTTGCCTACAACACGTCTATATCCGAGACGTTCCCGGAAAAGCTCACGCTCTGCTCAAGCTCGAACGTCCCCTGCGCGTCGTTCGGATTTGACATTACTGAAGCGGCAAAATAAAAAATAGATTATAAGAACATTCCCGGAAAGTTTCGCTTTCCGGGAAAGTTAATAATAAATGGGTGTATGAAAATATGAAGAATAAACAGC
>DBWC01000077.1:9094-11104 GCA_002308615.1 Clostridiales bacterium UBA1248 | reverse complement strand
ATGACTGAGGGAGTTTGTCTTCGCTCAGAAAAATCCCCTGACGGGGATTTTTTTATTTTACGTATTCGGTTTTATATCTTCCGTCGACGTCCGCTATCTGCAGGGCCTCCTCCGTATACCTGATACTGCCGTCTTTTATATAGATCGCGTATGTGCCGGTGCTTTTAAGCGATATGAGTTTGCTTTCGTTTATACTGTCGGAGACGTATATCGCCGCGGTCTGAAGCGCCGCGTCCGCGCAGCCGGACGATTTGGAATAAACGTACATAACGCTTGAGGCGCAGCGCTGTTCTCCGTTTTCATCCGTAAACGGCGTTACTATCCTGCCGTTATTATATATATAACCGTTTTCCTTCGTGCTTATCATAAAATTCTTGAAATACACACTGCTCTGCGCTTTTTCAACGTTAAGCCTGCACGCCGCCGTAAGCGTGTTATCCGAATGGTCGTATAATATCACGCTGTAATCGTAGCCGCGGCCGTTTAAGTATTCGGTAAAGCCGTCAACGCTTGTCAGATAACCGTTTGAATAGCCGCCGGCTTTCATACGGCTTGCCATAAGATCGGCGGCAAACGCGTTTTTAAGCCAGCCGAAGCCGATAAAATTATCAATACCGTTTTCTTTTGCAAAAGCTCTGTACCCGTCTGATACTTTAAGGCTTACGCTGTTATTGCCAAGCAGCTTGAGAGATATCGCGTTATCGTCGTTTATATAAACGGACAGCTTTTGAAACAGCTCTTTTATCTCTTTATTTTCATCCGGGTCGTACATAGAGGCTTCAAAATCGCTCTCAGCTCCGAAAACCTGCTCGTAATACTCAAAATACGGAGTATAATAAAGCATTCTGCCGCCGTATTCAAGCATTTTTTGAAACGCCGAGTACAATTCCGGGTCGACTTCGACAGATTCGCCATCAGACCCGTTTATCTTTAACATATATCCTTCCGGCGCGTAATTGTCGTACAGCTTGTAAGCCTCCTGAGCGGACGCGGTATAAGCGTACTGGACGGCTTTTTTCTCGGACGTAACGTCTTTGCCGGATTCACCTATGTTGTATACGAGCATAAATTCGCCGGACAGGCTGTTTGCGGCGTTAGATACGGTGATCGTCTGCCATCCCTTCTCCGCCGAAAGACACGATTTGACGCCGAATCCGATAGCGACCGCCGCGATCAGAAGAAAGACGACGGTCAGTATTATTCTCAGCTTTAGGTGCTTTTCCGGAAGCTCTATACGCTCTACGGGTTTTATATTCGGAGTTTTGTCTTTTGCGTATCTTCTCATATAATTCCTTAAAGGCATTACCCGTATAAACGGGCAATGCCTTTTTCTTGTATTTGATATTAAATAATTGCTATCAAAAGCGCCAATAAGAATATCGTAAGTATAACTCCTATCGTTACGACGCCTGCGATCGCACCCTTCTGACACATACGGAAGTTTTTATAATACCGGTGCTTTTTGAATATAGGCCATGCTATAAATCCGAAAAGCGGTATGAAAAACGACAGCAGGGCGTACAGCTTGTTTCCTGTATCGTGTATCGGCGCGTCGAGTATCGGCTCGGTACTTACGTTTTCCTCTTTTTCCTCCGCCTGCTCTTCCTCGGGAGCATCCGGGTCCTTGATCTTTATAGATTTAAGCGGGACGCCGGATTCTCTTATCTTCTTATATTCCTCTATCTCCGCCCTGTTTCCGAAGACGTAGTGATCGTGACCTATGTCGTACATCTGCGGTTTTTCCGTGCTGTAATCGTGTACGGTCGGGTCATACGTGAACAGTACCTTGTTCTTTTCAAGCTTCGGATCAGGTATCGGAATAGCGGATATAAGTGAACGGGTATACGGATGGAGCGGATAGTCGAACAGTTCTTCAGCCGTCGCTATCTCAACTATATCGCCCTTGTAGATAACGCCTATACGGTCGGAAATGAAACGGACTATGGAAAGATCGTGCGCTATGAACAGATACGTGACTTCTCTTTCCTTCTGGAATTTCTTCAGAAGGTT
>DBWC01000077.1:236-9055 GCA_002308615.1 Clostridiales bacterium UBA1248 | reverse complement strand
TCGCAGACGATGAAGCGCGGATTGACAGCCAGGGCTCTGGCTATGCCGATCCTCTGACGCTGGCCGCCGGAAAACTCGTGCGGGTATCTGGTCAGATGCTCCGGTAAAAGTCCGACTTCCTCTATCATCGTGGTGACCTTTTTTACACGCTCAGCCTCGTTTTCAAACAGGTGGAAGTTATAAAGACCCTCTGAGACTATGTAGTCAACGGTCGCACGCTCGTTCAACGAGGCGGCGGGATCCTGGAACACCATCTGTATGTTTCTTATGACCTCACGGTCAAGGCTGTGCGGTATTTTACCGGATATGCGGACGCCTTTATAAAGTATCTCGCCCGCTGCGCACGGATTTACTCTGATGACCGCGCGTCCTATCGTTGTTTTACCCGATCCGGACTCACCGACAAGTGAAAACGTCTCGCCCTTGTATATATCAAAGGTCGCGTTTTTGACGGCTCTGTTCAGTTTGTCGCCCTTGCCGAACGTTATATCGACGTTGCGCAGGGATAAAATGACCTCTTTGCCGTTTTTGTCTATCGGTCCGTGCTCGGGAAAATGCGACGCGGTCTCTGAAATCACACGTGCTGTTTCTGTTTTATCATTCATTTTAGCCATAATATCATCCTATATATTGAAAGCCTTGATAAGTTTTTCGTGTATACCGTCGATGATCTCGGGTTTTTCCGTCTTCGGACAACGCGGATCAAGCAGCCACGTCTTGGCGAAATGCGTTTCGCTCACCTGGAACATCGGAGGCTCCATGATCGTGTCTATCTTCAGGCAGTGCGTGTTTCTCGGTGCGAACGGGTCGCCCACTATCTTGTTATACAGAGACGGCGGCGTACCGGTTATAGAGAACAGCTTCGTGTTTCTCTGCGCAAGCTGCGGCAGAGACGAAAGCAGCGCCCACGTGTACGGATGTTTGGGATCGTAGAATATCTCCTCTACCGTGCCTATTTCGATAGCCTGACCGGCGTACAAGACGACGACGCGGTCCGCCACGTTTGCAACGACGCCTAAGTCGTGGGTGATGAAGACTATCGTATACTTGAATTCCTTCTGCAGATCTTTGATAAGCTTCAGTATCTGCGCCTGGATCGTAACGTCAAGCGCGGTCGTCGGCTCGTCGCAGATCAGGATCTTAGGCTGACAGGACAAAGCTATGGCAATAACTATTCTCTGCCTCATACCGCCGGAATACTGGAACGGATAATCGTCGAATCTCTTTTCGGGATTCGGGATACCGACCTTCTTCATAAGCGTTATGGCTCTTGCTCTTGCCTCTATCTCCGAGCATTCCTGATGCTTCAGGATTATGGAGGTTATCTGCTTGCCTATTGTAAGTATCGGGTTGAGCGACGTCATCGGGTCCTGGAAGACCGTTGCTATCTTTGCGCCTCTTACCTTGCTCCAGTCCTTTGCGTAGGTCATCTTAGCAAGGTTGAGTATCGCCCAGCCGTATATTTTTTCGTTGTCTTCTCTTAAGTATTTGACGCGGAACGCCGCCTTGTCAAACAGTTCGTTTCTTGTTGTATCGTCGTTTATATCAAGTCCTTCTATAAACGCTTCCTTGAATATTTTGAGCAGCTTGTTTACAAGGGATATGCGTTTTGCAAAGCTGTAGCGTCCGACGGAAAGATATATTTCCTTTGCAAGCACTTTGTTTCTGTCAAGTATGTCCTTCGGAACTTCTTTCTTTATCTCTTCCTCATACTCGGCTTTATACTGCTGCATAAGGGAATTATATTTGTTTATATATTCCGTGTCCGCTGCGACGGCGGCTTTGTTTGTGGAGATGATACCGGATATTTCCGCTTTGAGCTCTTTGATCTTCTGATCGTAATCAGCTATCTGTGCGGCGGTTTCCGATATTTTCGCTCTCTCCGCTCTCGGATCGAGCGTCTGTTTGTAGTTGAACAGGTCGGTACGTTTGAAATAGAGGTCGTTCAGCTTTTTGTCGTACTCCTCCTGCTGATCGGCAGGCATCGAGCATTTCTGCTGCTTTTCTGACTCAAGAGCTTTGATCTTTTTATAAACGTCTGATCCGAGTTCTTTTTTGGAATAGTCGTTCAACCTGTTCTCGATGTTAATTATTTCCTTTAAAACAGCGCCGGTCTTCTTTACCTTTGTATCCGCAAGCTCATCATCGCTGAATATGATGCTGCCCTCCGGGATAAAGCCGTTGGAATCGAGCATTCCGGCAAACGTCTTTGTGAAAACGGATTTACCGGAGCCGGACTCACCGACTATCGCAATAGATTCGTTTTCGTAAATATCGAGAGATATGCCTCTTATGGCGGTAAGGACCCTGCTTCTTACGTGGAATTTAACCACCAGATCTTTTATTGAAAGCAATACTTTTTTATCTTCCATAATTTGCCTCCCGCCTTACATATGCGTCTTCGGGTCTGACGCGTCGCCCAGGTTCTGACCGACAACGTACAGGATTATCGTGATGATAGACGACATGATGATCGGGCTCCAGTATTCAAAGCCCCACTGAGGAACAGCCATAAACGACTGCGTCTGTGTTATTATTTTACCGAGAGTCATATCAGACATACCGAGACCGATATACGATAAGTAAACCTCGTATGAGATGTATGACGGGATCTCCGCCGCGGCGAGAGTAACTATAACGCTCGTCATGAACGGCAGGATGTTTTTCATCGTCAGACGGAATATGCTCGTGCCGAGGCAGCGAGACGCAAGGTTGTATTCACGGTCTCTTATGACTATGACCTGCGTACGGATAAAGTACGCTATCGCAAGCCAGCCGGTCACCGTAAGCGCAAACACCAGCGTCCAGAAACCGGGTGAAAGTATCTGAACGAATACCATTATTATAAGGGAGTACGGTATGTTGCCTACGACGTTGAAAACCTCTGTCATAACGATATCGACTTTTTTGGAAAAGCCCCAAATAGCGCCTATCAGTATGCCTATCGTCATATTGATGGCAGCGCATATGAACGCAAGCGACACGGATATGCTTGAACCGTACCACAAAGCGTCAAACGTGGACTGACCGACGTCGCCGGTACCGAGTATCCAGCTCAAGCTGAAGCCGAATTTCTGTATGGCGTCATTCGGAAGCAGGTGCTTTGCGGAGTTGTCCGCGGCGTTCATATTATACATCACTTCCGAGTTGAAGAAATATCCGGTCACAAGCGGGTATATATATGCGAAAATGATGACGAGCGCTAAGAAAACAAGGAATATAATATTTATTTTCTTTTTGAAAAATACGCGGAAAACGGATCTCCAGTACGAATAACGCGGAGCGGTGACCTTTTCAGACTCATAAAGGTTATTGTCATAGTGGGCAAACAGCTCTTCTTCTGAAAGACCCGTTGCTTTTACATCAACAAGTTGTTCGTTTTGCATGTTTACCTCCCCTTAGACGTGAACGAGATTCTCGGGTCTATCGTTGCCATGAGCACGTCGCCCAAGATAAGCGAAGTTACGGACAGCAGCGCGTAGAACATCGCGACACCGACGATAGCCGAGTTATCATACGCCAGAATAGCGTTGACAAGCATTCCACCGGTACCGGGGACCGTGTAAACACGCTCTGTGATGATCGCTCCGACGAGTGAACCGAGTATAGTTCCCGGAATGCCGTGTACGATTATGATCATCGCGTTTTTGAGAATATGCTTGCTGAAGATCTCGCCTTCGGAAAGACCTCCGGACCGTGCGAATTTGACGTAGTCCGCGTTCTTCTGGTCTATCATATATCTTCTTGACCATCTCATAAGTCCTCCGATGGACGGAAGCGCAAGTGAGACGACAGGTAAAATATACGCCGTCGGCGACCCGTCAAAGGTAATAGGCCACCCGTTCATGATACCTATCGCGCGGAACATGAAGATATATGCAAGCGAAGGAACTGCTATGATGAATATGATATACGCCGTGCCTATTTTGTCAAATAATTTGTCCTGATATCTGGACATGAGAAGACCTATCGGTATACCGAGCATATAAGCGATTATGGACGATATGATACCGATTATAAATGAATATCCCATTTTGGAAAGACCGTTCTTTTCGGTAACGGCTATCGTATAGTCGTCCGTGTATCTCGTCTTTGCGAAAGCGCCGCCCAATTCTCTTGAGCCTTCCGAATATTTGAGCGTGTGCATATCGTTTGCCGATTCCTCGACAAACCCGGTGGGATAAATTGTTTGCGTTTTTACAATACTGCCCTGAGGCTGTATCATGGTATCCCATACGTCAATACCCTTGTTTATCGTGTAGGACACGCCGAGGCTGACCGTTATGAGATTCTGATGTATATAAGGAAACTGATCGTCAAAGTATAAGAGGTATCTGTATTTCGTACCGTTACCCATTATTGCCGGCGAGAATTTATCTCCGCCGTACGCCGGGTCGTACCAGGTGAACGTCAGCCCTCTTTCTCCTTCAACTTCACCTTTTGCGTAATGTATGTTATCTATACTTACGATACCCGTAAAGTATTTGAACATACGGACGATTATGGGAGTATTTTTGTACGCAAAAAGCCTCTGTGATCCGCCCTTTGCAAGCGATTTGTTGGACTGGAGCACAGGCTCGAGCCGCTCTACGGTATAACCCTGCGACTCGTAATATTCCGTAAATTTCTTAACGTATTCGGCGGTGAGTTCCGTATCCTCCTCCGCCTTTGCGCCGATTTTGACCGCCTCGTCTCTTGTGGCGGCGTCAACATTGCCTTTTTCCGCCTCTTCGTTCAGCCATTCGGCGTAAGGCACATAATTCAGATAGCCGTATTCCTCCCAGGACTGATACCTGTAAGAGATCTTATCGTTATTTGATTTCTTCTGTATCAGCGGGTCCATCATGAAGATCTTGGTCTTGTCCACGGCGTTGTAGACAAGAAGCATGACCGCCATTACGACTATGACCACGGATATAAGACCGCGGATAATTCTTTTTATAAGATATTTACTCATTTGAATACCTTTAATATAAATCGAAGGGAGAGGGGGGCAAGCCCCTCTCCCCCTATCGGTTAGTTATTTTTACTCAGTGGTCTTAGCTCATTATCAATAGATGCCGAGAACGTGCGTCATATCGCCGTTGCCGTCAGGAAGCATGGTGTTGAGGTATGTTCTGGGATCGCCGTAGTCGGGGCCCCAACCGGATACGTCGTACATATCGTAGTTGACGTCTTTACCGGCGTCGCAGTAGTAACCTGCGTAGTACCAACCCTGGACATCTTCTGTCGGGATGAGGTTGAGAATTACTTTGCCTTCAAGTACTTTCTCAACGTTTTCCTTAAGAGCGGCAGCTCTTGCAGCGTAATTCGCGCTTGCGGAGTAGTACGGATAGTCTATTGTGATCGGGTTCTCAGCGGAGACTGTTACGCCTGCAGCTGCGAGCTCTTCAATAGCCTTGGCAAGTTCTTTCTTAGCTTCCTCGGGCAGATACCAGCCGTCGAAACCGTCGGATGAACCGTCGCCGTCACCACCGGTCGGGTTCCAAACTGTGATGGGTGATCCGTCAGCTTTGAGCTGAGCCTGGAGGATCTCGCCGTAGTATGTGCCGGCCTTGAAGGTGGTGGACGTGCCGCCTATATCAACCGTTACGTCTCTCGTCAGTTTAACGAAAGTACCGGGAGTGTAGGTATTTCTTACGGAGTCATATTTTACATTGTCACCAACCATGATGGCGTTGTACTGACCTCTGTCTATGGAGTACAGGAATGCAAGTCTGAAGTGGAGATTGCTCATAGCAGCCTTTGTTTCAGCCTTCTGAGTATCGTTCTTCGGGGATTCCATACCGTATTCTTGGATTGTGACGTAGTTCTGTCTGTCGAGGTTCATGAATCCGCAGAAGGACGTTGCATTCGTACCGGAAACGTAGATGTTAGCCTCGAAGCCGTCATTTACAGCCATTTCTCTGGTTGTGGGGTTAAGTCCGCAGCCATCTTGTGTGCCCTGCTTTACGTCGAGGTAAGCCTTGGTTATATCGGAACCGTCGTTGAAGTTCCAGGTGATCTTCTTTATATTGACGTATTCTTTGTTGTAGTAATTCGGGTTAGCAGTGTATTCGATCTTGCTCTTGGAGGTGAATTCGGAGATTATGTACGGACCGCAGTAGAGTATGTGGCTCGGGTCTGTGCCGTATTCGGCATCCTGAGCTTCACCGCCCTGAGATGCGAAGTAATCGGCATTCAGCGGAGCGAAGGGGTTGTAACCGAACATCGTGATGAAGTAGGAAGTCGGTTTTTCGAGCGTGTACTGGAGGGTGTAGTTGTCAACAGCTTTGACGCCGACCTCTGCGAAATCGGTGATCTCACCGGCGAGGTATTCGTGAGCGTTCTTGATTATGCCGTCTACGAGGTACTCTGTGCCGCCTTTGCAGTCGAACAGGTGCTTCATACCGGTCACGAAGTCGTTAGCGGTAACTTCCGCATATTCGGAACCGTCCTGTGTATACCACTTAACGCCCTGACGGAGCGTGAAGGTATAGGTCAGACCGTCTTCGGAAACAGTGTAGCCTGTTGCAATAGCGGGAACCATACGGCCTTCGTTGTCGTATTCATAAAGTCCGTCGAAGGTCGGAACGATAGCGCGAGCGTCAGCCGCACGGAAGGTGTGAAGGATATCCCAAGTCTTCGGGTCGGAGCTGAAGGTCGTGGTGTAGGTATCCTTTAAGGTGTAGCCTTTATCAGCAAGGAATGCTTTAGCTGCATCGTAGTATGTACCTGTGCCCTTAACTTCAACATATTTTGCTTTGAGGGTGTCTCTGTCAGCCTTGGTCAGCAGTTCGTTGCAAACGAGCATGCTGTAGAATCTTTCGCTGTCATTGCCCCAGAGAGCGTTCGATATGGTGTAAGGAACAACTCTGTTTATGGCTTCAGTACCGCCTTCGGTGCTTGTGGGCAGGAAAGCGCCGCTTTCAAGCAGTTTAGCTTCCGCCATAGCCATTAAAACGTACTTACCGGAAACGTCGGGTTCGGCGTTCGCAGCGAGCAGATATTTGTAGAACTCGCCGAGAGCCGCTTCGTAAACTTTCCAGTCGTTATCGTCCGCATCGTGCTGAAGAGCATCGTAAGCGGAGAAGTTCGGTGTAAGAGCAAGTGCTCCGGTTTCGGAGGAAGCGCTCTTGTCGTCAATCGTCAGAGTGGGTCTGACATTGGTGTCAACGGGATGATCAGTTTCGCCTTCTGTGGTATCACCTTCGGGATTGGTCGTAGGTGCGGCACCCGTAGTTTCGGGAGTTGTTTCCACAGGCGTATTCTGGCAGCCCGCCATGATGCCAACCAGCATTGCAAGTGCAAGGATTACGCTAAGCACTTTTGCAAGGTTTTTCATGTGTTTTTCTCCTTTTTATATTTTTTTAATTAAATTTCGTATGGCAAAACCAAATGAAATTTGATTACTGAAATTAAAATTTGCAATTTCCGTCATTTGAAAATTCGAAAAAACAAAAAAGATATAAAAATCATTTTTGTGTATTATATCATAATATTTGTAATTTGTAAATCCCTTTTGCCTTGAAAATTGTAAATGTTTTTTTACGATGTTTTATATTTAGTGGTAATTTGTTTTAATATTTTTATAATTTCGACTTTATTCATTTATAATTAGCTCGAATTCCGCCGTTTTTATCGTTTTACGAAAAACAAATAACGGCCGCTTTTTGTTTTATCATTTCACGCCCGGCAAATAAAAATCGGAATACGCCGCGCCCGATTCCTGCAAAATCAGCCGTATACGCTATATTTACGGAATAATATTACTATAATATGCGCGTGCGTTGAAATATTCATATTTAAAATGTAGAATAAAAGACAGAATATGAAAGGAACAAAACCGTATGTTTGATGAAAAAACGGTAAAACCGGAGGACTACGAGGAGCCGTCCTGCGTGCTCTGCATGGACAAAAGCGATATCAAGCCGATCAACACGCGCAGATTTATCGAAAAGCTTGACGAATATTACGGCAGAAACGATTACGACGGAGCCGAACGGCATATAAAATACTGGCTCTCCGAGGCGAAATCGGGCGGCGATCTGCGCGGGCAGTTCACCGTTTATAACGAAATGATGGGATATTACCGCAAAACGGGACGGTATGAGGAGGCGGTTTTTGCCGTAGATTCCGCTTTGTCTCTCATTTTCCCTCTTGGCATAGAGGGTACGGCGTCCGAAGGCACGGCGTACGTAAACGCGGCGACGGTGTATAAGACGTTCAAGGAATCCGAAAAAGCGCTGCCGCTTTTTGAGAAAGCGAAGTCGATATACGAAAAGACGCTTAAAGAAAACGACGGCAGGATAGGCGGACTTTACAACAACATGGCGTTAGCGCTCTCCGACCTGCAAAGATACGAAGAAGCGGTCGCGTATTACGAAAAAGCGATAGAAATAATGATGAAAAACGAAAACGGAGAGCTTGAAGCGGCTATATCGTATCTGAACATGGCGAACGCCAAAGAGGCGCAGCTCGGTATGGAGGCTGCGGAGGAGTTTATTTCCGACTGCGTAGAGCGCGCGAAGGCGCTTATAGACACGCCGAAGCTGAGGCGCGACGGATATTACGCGTTCGTCTGCGGCAAATGCGCGCCGACGTTTGAGTATTACGGTTACTTTTTATACGCTAACGAACTGAAGGAGACGGCGAAAAAGATATATGAAAGGGCTTGAATTATCAAAAGCATATTACCAAGAATTCGGCAAACCGATGCTTGAAGCGGATTTTGCGGAGATTCTGCCTAAGGCCGCAATCGGGCTTTGCGGCGCGGGGTCCGAGTGTTACGGATACGATGATGAGGTATCGGAAGATCACGATTTTGAGCCGGGCTTCTG
>DBWC01000077.1:0-126 GCA_002308615.1 Clostridiales bacterium UBA1248 | reverse complement strand
CCGCCACGGCGTTATCCGCATAAATGAGTTTTTAAAGGAAAAGACCGGACGGGAAGACGGCAGACTCGATTCAGATCAGTGGCTTATGATCCCCGATTACGCGCTTGCCGAGGCGACAAACGGCGA
>DBWC01000136.1:1928-20964 GCA_002308615.1 Clostridiales bacterium UBA1248 | reverse complement strand
CTGTTCGCAACGGGGAACCCCTCGGGTCGTCCGCGCGGCAGGCGGAAAAAAGCCCCGTTGGATAACGGGGGGATGGCGGGGTTTGGGGTGGAAAGGGGGGGCGGGGAACCCCAAGCGCGAAGCGCAGTTTATGAAAAGCGTTATTATTTAGTTTCATTTTCGCAACGCTGCGCATTCGGACAGGAAATCTAACCGTTTCTTGTGCGAAGCACCGCGGTCGGCGTTCCCCCCCACCGCCCGACCGCGCTTTTTATTTCCACAATACTATATGCCGAATGCGATGTTCCGACAAGTCGGAACATAAAAGAAATCGGCGGACGTTTAGCGTTGTCCGCCGATTATATTGCTATATTTGATCAGCAATAATACTTATTTGGATTTAGTAAGCGTATAAGTGCTGTTTGACAGTTTCCCGCTATTATACGTCAGAGACGTGGACTTACCATGTTCAACAAGCGCAGACGAATCATACATCGTTATTTTATTTCCGCTTATTTCATAATCGCCTTTTTCGGAAGAACTGGTTTCTCCGTTTTTGTACGTGACACGTGCGTATTTTCCGCTTGACTCAAACACGATCACAACATTGAACGTGCTGCCTTTGTACTCATATTCGCCTGTCCACGTCCCGATAATATCTTTATCAGATACAGACGCGCCGCATGAGGCAAAGAACATTACGGTAAGAGATAAAATTAAAATTGATGTCAAAATCCTTATTGATGTTTTCATTTTTGTTTTTTCCTTTCTGATGTTTTCATTTTTGTTTTTTTCCTTTCTGATTTTTTCGGTGAATAAAAAAGTGCGCCAACCGAAGTCGACGCACCGAAAAACGCAGACTCCAATTGTCGCCAAACAAAACTTAATATCAACAAGAAAACCCTTGTTTACACCAAGTGAATCTGCATTTTTACCAAATTCAAAATAGTGTAAACAAAAAAGGAGCATAGAACCCCCATTAAAATGCGGGCTTTCTTTTTGTTTTAAATTATTAAGTTTTGTTTGGCTGATTTAACTATATCACACTTTTCCCCGTTTGTCAACAGTTTTCAAAAACTTTTATAAAACTCACCGCCGCTATGCGTATTCGGGCGCGCCCCCTCGATCTTTGATCGAGGGAACGGGGGGGAGGCAGAGGGGTTTAGGGGACGTGTTGAGGGGTTCCCCATTGCAAACTTGTTTTGCAATGGGGGTTCACGAGAGGGGCGGGGGCTCCCCAAGCGCGAAGCGCAAAAAGTCCCCGCATTGCCTCATCCGTCAGCTTCGCTGCAAGCTTCTCCAACCGAGAAGGCAACGAAAAAAGACCGCCGAAGCGGTCTTTTCCTTATTATTCTATTTCAGCTTTATTGCCGTATACGCGGACGTATAGGAATCCGAATTTTTACCGTTGCCGATGACGCCGTTTGAGTTATTGCCCCATAGGACGAGCGAGCCGTCGGATTTGAGCGCCGCGGAATAATGCGTTCCGGCGCCGCCGCCGACACAGCCGTCCATGATATACTGAGGACTGCTCTTGTTCTGTCCGTCAACGCTGATCTGTTTATAGTTATTTAAGCCGTAGCCGTAGAGCTTGCCGTCGCTGCCGAGCATTATGATATGCTCATCCTGGATATACGCTTCCTTCATGCCTGACGCTATCTTTACGGGCGTACCGATCGCTTCACCGGCGTTGAACGTCGTTGCGGAGCGCCAGCCGAGATAATACAGATCGCCGTTCGTTTTTACCGCCAGCGCGTTATGCTGACCGGTCGACACGAAGCTGAATCCGTCGCCGAGCTTGAGCGGCGTCGTAAGCGTTTCAGACGCGCCGGATTTGAATTTGTTCCAGCGGTTGTCGCCTAAAACGTACAGCGAACCGTCTTCCTTGATATATATCGTATGGCGTCTGCCCGCCGCCGCAATTTTTACCTTGGTATCAAGCTTCTGCGCCTTTGACGCGTTGCCGCCGAAATTCGCTGTTCCGAGCTGTCCGTACACGTTGTTTCCTATACCGTACATATCGCCGTTTTCCGCGATTATGATAAGGTGATCAAAGCCGCAGGATACGTCTTTTGCCTTAAATCCCAGATTCAGCTTTACGAACGTATACGTATTTCCGGTCCTGCCGAGCTGACCGCTTGAATTGTTGCCCGTCGTATATACGGCTCCCGACGGCGTGAGCACCGCCGCCATCGGCGCGTCGCTCTCCGTGCCGCCCATGGATATTACCGCTTTTACTGCGCCGGAGAACACCGGCACGGGCTTTGTTACCGTATTTGAGGTTATGCCGAGCTGACCGCAGTCGTTTGCGCCCCATCCGTAAACCGTTCCGTCGGACGCTACCGCCAGCACGGTGCGCGAGCCCGTTGCGACTGACGGAGTATAAGTCACGCCCTTCTTTTTCGTCATAACAACGATATTCAGCGTTGATTCTATGCTGAGCGACACGCTTGACGAGGTATACGTTTTGATATTTCCTTTCGCGTCCGTGCATCTGATGCCGACTACCTCGTATCCCGATTTTGCGCTTGCCGAAACGGTCACCTTTGCGGTGCTTTTCAGATTTGAACAATAACCGGAGCTTATCGTGCTTGAGCCTAATTTGACCGTCGCCGCGTCTTCGTCAAACGTTACCGAGAATCTTTTCTGCTGTATGTTGAAGAACGCTTCCATATGGGCTATCGTCTTGGCTTTGCGGTTGTTCATGAAGTATTTTATGCTGTTGATCTGAGATTCAAAGGTATTCATCGAGCCGCCGTCGCCGGGCCAGCGGTTGAAATGGAGCTGCATAATGTCTTTTATTCCGTTATACATCTCGTCGAGCACAGGGATCGCGACAGACGGATCGAATACCGTTTCCGCGCACTCATAAAACCTGTTTATGAATTTTTCCTTGAACGTCTCGTTTCTTAACATCCTGTTGAACATTCTGCCCGCGACTGTGCCGTCGTGGATCGCGTAGGTAAACATATTCGTGTTTATTTCCGTTTCAAGACCCACGCCCATATCCATATCGCAGAACACGAAGCGCCATTTCGTATCGTGTGTCTTGCTGTTTGCGTTCTTGTTTCTCCAGACCTTGATATTGTTCCAGGGCCAGTCGATATTTGCAAGGTACATCGAGCCGACGAAGAAATCTATCATATTGTCCACGTCAAGTCTGTCGGAGACGTATTTGAATTTCGTATCGTCGGACAAGTCGTTGTTTTCTATATACGAAACAAGCTCGTGGAACGGTTTTTCATCGCCCTCGTTTCCGTCGTTTACGACGTACGGCGTGTTTCCGTTGCCGTTAGTCGTTAAAGGAGACGGGGATTCAAGCATTACGAAATCCTCTTCCGGTATGCCGTAATGGCTTTCAAAATACTTGGTATCGTATCTTTCGCGCGCGTTGTATACGCCCCAGAACTCGCCGTTTATAAATAAGAACGTCGGTCTGTACGCCATAGTCGGGACGTTTAACACACTGCAGAGGCGCTGCATATACGCGTCGCGCAGATGAGACCGGCTGCTGTCGTTTCCGGAGTTGCGCAGCAGTATGCGTTTGAATTCCGTTACGCCGTCTCTTGCCTGACCCTTGAAAATATCGTATTTGAGCTTTGACGGGTTGCCTATATAATCGGGCTCCGCGTCGGCTTTGAAATACATTCTTATGGATTTTGCCTGAAATCCGAGGGAGCCGTTGCCGTTTAACGCTATTTCCGTATAAGACGCGGAGACTCTCTTGCCGTTTGCCTCAAATATCTCCGCAAACGCGGTCCTTCTCTGCTTTGTTCCGAACGGATCCGCCATCTGCGTATGATATATGCCTTTGTCGGAGCTTAAGAATTCCTCGCCGGGAAGCGACAGGGCTATAAACATCGTATCGTAGTCCGTCAGCTTCGTACCGATGAAATACGTGTTTGTGGCTACCTGCGTTTTTTTGCTCTTTCCGTCCGTGGCGTACGCTTTTATGACTCTGCCGCCCATCTGACGGACGTTTCTCGGGTTGGTGGCGCCGTTTAGTGTGGCGCAGAGTTTTGTAAGGTTGCCCCACAGCATATTATTGCTCTTCTCCAGCTTTATCGGCGCGGTATATTTCACGCCGTTCGTCCGCGGATCCGATCCGTCCGTCGTATAATAGATCGTATATCCGTCAGCCGCCTTCAGCGTAAGATCGAACGCGTCGCTGTATACGCCGGCTTCGTGAGAGAACGACACGACGTTCGCCGCGGCGGACGCAAGACCGTTCAGATCGCCTTTGAGGCACATCGGCGCGTGATCCATTATCTCCGACGCCGGAGCGTTTTTATAATCGACAAGGACGTATTTTTCATCCGCCGAAGTGCGGTACGCCGCTTTGTTCTTTGTTATTCCGTACGCTGCGTTTTTATCGGACGTGACCGTCTGCGTTGCTATAAAGTAAACGTACGCGCCGGATGCGGAGGACGCCTTGACGTCGCCGTAGCTTTTTCCCTTGTCCGCTATTATAAGCTGTATTTCTTTGTTGTCAAGCGTTATGTTCCACTCCAGATCGTAATACGTTACGGAAAGCCGCTCTCCCTCGGATTTATACGCGGCGCCCTGTTTTCCCTTTGCTTCCGCGCATCTTATCAGATACGAATTGGAAGCGGGGAGCGTGACGTTCGGGAATTCCTTTGACACGTATTTTTTGCTGTCCGCGTCATAGCTGTAAATCGCAAGTCCCTTTAGTTCAAGAGGATATTCCGAAGTGTTGTAAAGCTCTATAAAGCTGTATCTCGCCGGCGTATCGTTATTTAAGCCCGTTCCGTATACCTGGCGGAACAACAGGTCCTTAGGCGCTGCTTCTTCCGCGACAGGCTCCGTCTCAGGCGCCGTCGTGGTATCCGGCACCGTCGTGGTATCGGGAACCGTCGTGGTGTCGGGCGCCGTCGTGGTATCGGGCGCCGTCGTGGTATCGGGGGCATTCGTATCCGGCGCCGTAGTGACGTCGGGCGTCGTCGTATCCGGAGTTTTATCCGTATCCGCGGTACTCGTCGTATCAGACGTATTTGTCGTTTCGTCGGGCGTGTTTGCCGTCGTGCCGTCCTCATTTGCGGTGACCGACGGATCTATGGTCTCATCCGACGTGTTCGTTTCGGTTTCATCGGGTACGGGCGCAGTCTGAGCCTCATCCGTCGTTTCGTCGTCCAAAGGATCCGTCACAGTGTCCGTCCCCTTATCCGTGCTTTTATCGGTCTGCGCGTCTGTCGTTGTTGACTCCGCGGTATCGGACGGCCGCGTGTCTGCGCCGGACTCTTCCCCTGCTTGAGATTCGGCAGCGGTCGCATCCGTATCGTCGGGAGATCCGCCCGTTACCGGGGTCACCGTCACGTCCTCCGTCTGCGTGGGAGTATTATCGCATGACGTGATAAACGGCAAAAGCATCACCGCCGCCAATATCAAGGCTAAAAGCTTACTTATCTTCATTTCAATACCGTTCCTTTCCTGTATCAGGGTGTTCTTGCAATACTGATCACCGAAAAACTTTTCGCACCGTTTGCCTTGCATAAAGCCGCCGAAACAACGGATGTCGCGCCGGTGGTCACCACGTCGTCAATAAATATGATGCGCTTGTTTTTGATTTCATTCTTATATTTATCCGGGATATAATAACTGTTCGCGGCGTTGTATCCGCGTTCCGCGGCTGAAAGAGTTTTCTGCTCCGCTCCGCGTTTGTGTTTTATTCCCGTAAACACGGATAGACCCGTAAATCCGGAAACTCTTCTGCACAGCGCCGCCGCGTGATCCGTGCCGTATTTTTTGATCGAGCTCCTGCTCCTCTCCGGAAACGCGAGTACCGTGTCAGGATCAAGCCTGTTGTATTTTAAAACGTATACGGACAGGTCTTTTGCCAACAGCTCCGTCAACGCGCCGTTTTTCTCGGTCTTTATCTTATATATCAGCTTTTTTATTTTCTCGCTGTCGTAGAAAACGAGCGATCTGAAGCTGTCGACGGCGCGGTTTTTATTGAATTTCGGTATACAACAGCAGTTTGCCGGCTCGCGTCTGCAGTTTGGACAAAGCGCTTGTTTCTCCTGCTCCCATACGGCTCTGCACCGGTCGCAGAAGCATCTTTTTTCTTTTTCCGCTTCCATAAGCTCGCCGCACATACTGCACCGCGGCGGGAAAAGAAGCTCAATAAGGTAATTCGGTACGCCCATTATGAAAAGTCCGTTAATCTTTCGCAAAGCGAAGTGTAGCGCAGGGCGTGTCTGTCGTTATCCACCATATCGTTCACCGCCTGCTCGTCACCTACGATTATGACCATCTGCTGAGCGCGCGTCACCGCGGTATAAAGCAGATTCCGCGTCAGAAGACGCTTGCTGAAATGAAACGCCGGGATTATTACTACTTTGTATTCGCTGCCCTGGCTTTTATGTACCGTTACGGCGTACGCGTGCTCAAGCTCGTCGAGCAGCGTGTAATCGTATTCCGTGATCCTGCCGTCAAAATCAACGACGAGCTCCTCGCCCATATTGTCGACCTTTATTATTTTTCCGATATCTCCGTTGAATATGCCGGCGCCCTCTGCGCCGTCTTTTATCCACATGATATCGTAGTTGTTTTTGATCTGCATGACCTTGTCTCCCTCACGGAAGATAACGCCGCGCGCGCTTTTTTCTTTTTTGCCGTGAGACGGCGGATTGAGCGCCGCCTGAAGCCTGACGTTCAGAGCTTCCACGCCGCAGCAGCTCATCCTCGTGGGCGTTATTATCTGCAGATTCTCAAGTATTTCGGTACCGAACTTTTTGGGCAGACGCACCTTGCAAAGCTGGGTGATCGTTTCGGCTATATCCTCGTCTGTCTGGCGCGGAAGGAAGAAGAAATCGTTGTTTTTTGTGTGCAGATCGGGATATCTGCCCTCGTTTATATCGTGTGCGTTCGTTACTATAAGGCTTTGCTCCGCCTGTCTGAATATCTCTTTTAAATGTATGGTGTTGACCGAGTCGGACGCTATTATATCGGCAAGCACGTTGCCCGCGCCTACGGACGGGAGCTGATCCGCGTCGCCTATCAGCATCAGCTTTGCGCCGGGCTTTATCGCCTCGAGCAGCGCGGACATCAAAAGCACGTCTATCATAGACGCCTCGTCTATGATTATAACGTCCTCCGTCAATAGATTGCTGCGGCAGCGCGTGAACTGCTGCTGTTCGCCGTCGGTATACGTGACCTCGAGCAGGCGGTGTATCGTCTTCGCCTCCTCGGACGAAGCCTCGGATATGCGTTTAGCGGCTCTGCCCGTTGGCGCGGCAAGCGCGTATCTCATACCGAGACGCGAGATTATCTTGACGACGGCGCGTATAACCGTAGTTTTACCTGTTCCGGGTCCGCCCGTCAGCACCATAACGCCGCTGTTTACGGCTTTAATTATGGCTTTGCGCTGCATCGGAGCGTATTTTATGTTTTCCTCCGCCTCGCATATATCTATCGCGCGGCTGATGTTCTTTTCGTCGGCTATGATATTTGTATTTTCAAGCAGACGCAGTTTATTGCAGATATACTGCTCCGCATCGTAGTATTTCTTTAAAAATATGCACGCCCGTCCGTCGTACTTCTGCGCGGCGCAGATGCCGCTGTCCACGAGCTCCGTTATCGCTTCCGCCGTTTTTTCAGGCGACGCTCCGAGCAGGGCTACCGTCGCCTTTATAAGCTTTTCAAGCGGCAGATACGTGTGACCGTTCTGGTTCGCGTTGTGGTTAAGCACGTATTTCACGCCGGCAAAAAGCCTCTGACGGCTGTCCGGCGCGTGTCCCATGGTGCGTGCGGCGCTGTCCGCCTTTTCAAAGCTGACGCCGAAATTCTCGTCGCAGAGCACGTACGGGTCGTTTCTTATTATCTCAACTGCGGACGTACCCCATTTTTTGAATGCTCTTACGGATACGGACGGAGAGAAAAAGTCGCGGCAAAAGATCATAACGTTGCGCAGTCCGTGCTGTTCTCTGAACTGTTCTCCGATCTTTTCCGCGCGCGCGTCAGATATCCCGTTTATATCCGAGAGCCATTCCGGGTTGTTTTCGATAACGTCAAAGGTCTGCGCTCCGAATCTTCCTACGATCTTTTTCGCCATAGCCGGACCGATACCCTTTATGGTACCGGAGGAAAGATATTTCACCATCATATCCTCCGACTGCGGGAGCTGTTTTTCATATGACTGCACTTTAAACTGCCTGCCGTATTTAGGGCTGTTTACGTAGCTTCCGTAAGCGGCTATGACCTCGCCCTCCGCAATATACGGCAGCGTTCCGAAAACAGTCTCATACTCCGCCTCGCCTACTTCTATTTCGACGACGGAGTATCCGTTTTCCTTATTCTGATAAACGATGCGCTCTACCACGCCTGTGAGCTTTTCAAGCTCTTTTTCGTTATCCGTCATTTCAATCCTTCAAATAAAGGCAAAAGATCCAGCTTCTCCCACGGCGCGTCTATATCCTCGCGTCCCATGTGGCCGTACGAAGCGGTCTTTGCGTAAATGGGACGGCGCAGACCGAAGTGATTTATTATCGCCGCAGGGCGCAGATCGATCTTCTCGTTTACGGTTTTGTATATTTTTTCATAATCCACGGTTTCCGTACCGTATGTATTGACGGCGACGGATACGGGGCGCGCAACGCCTATCGCGTACGCTATCTGTATCTCGCATTTGCGGCAGAGTCCCGCGGCTACGATGTTTTTAGCCACCCATCTCGCCGCGTAAGCCGCGGATCTGTCAACTTTGGTCGGGTCCTTGCCGGAGAACGCGCCGCCGCCGTGGCGCGCGTAGCCGCCGTACGTATCGACTATTATCTTTCTGCCGGTGAGTCCGGAGTCTCCGTTCGGTCCGCCTACGACGAAGCGTCCGGTCGGATTGACGTATATTTTTGTTTTACCGTCAAGAAGAGACGCGGGTATCACTTCTTTAATCACGTATTTTATTATATCGGCTCTTATCTGTTCAAGCTCCGCGCTCTCGTCGTGCTGAGTGGAAACGACGACCGTATCGACTCGTACGGGCCTGTCGTCCTCGTATTCGACGGTAACCTGCGTTTTTCCGTCCGGACGCAGATACGGTACGGTTTTGTTCTTTCTCACCTCTGCAAGCTTCTTTGACAGCTTGTGCGCAAGCGATATAGGCAGCGGCATAAGCTCCGGCGTCTCGTCGCACGCAAAACCGAAGACCATGCCCTGGTCGCCGGCGCCGGTGTCGAGATCGTCAGTCATATCTCCCTGCTTCGCCTCAAGCGCGCGGTCAACGCCCATGGCTATATCGGGCGACTGCTCGTGTATGCAGGAAATGACGGCGCAGGTATCGCAGTCAAAGCCGTATTTCGCACGGTCGTAGCCTATTTCCCTGACCTTTTCGCGCACGACGTGTTGGATATCGACGTACGCGGACGTTGTAACCTCTCCCATGACCATAACGAGACCCGTGGTGCAGCAGCACTCGCAGGCGACGCGCGACATGGGATCGGCTTTAAGCATTTCGTCAAGTATGGCGTCGGATATCTGATCGCATATCTTATCGGGATGTCCTTCCGTCACGGATTCTGATGTGAAAAATCTTTTCATAAAACTGTCCTTTTCATAATATATAAAAATTCGCCCCGCCGCGGGCGAATCTCAGTATAACAGAAACTCATCTCGCGGATTTGGCACCTTAAACCTTTTTCAGGTTGCCGCAGGATCAAAGGGCCGGTCCCTCCCCTGCTCTTGATGGGTATATTTAAAGCAAAAAATCAAATCAAAAAACTCAAAAAACCGAGCGCGCCCTGAACGATGAGCGTAACTATCGCGCCGGCTATAAGTACTCCGCAGATTATGGAGATCATGGCGTTTTTGAACTTCATCCCCGTGAGAGCCGCGACTAAAGCGCCTGTCCACGCGCCGGTCATCGGAAGGGGTACGGATACGAAGATCATAAGCCCGAACGTCTCAAATCTCTGCACCTTCGGAGTATTTTTCGCAGCTTTGGATTCAAGCCAGAGGCCGAATTTTCTCAGACGCTTTGTTTTTTTGAACCAGCCGATCAGCTTTTCAATAAAAAGCAGGATAAACGGTACGGGCAGAAGATTGCCGATAACGCTCAGTATATAACACCAGTACCACGGTATCTGAAACGCCGTTCCGACGGGTATCGCGCCGCGAAGCTCCACGATCGGCAGCATGGACACGACGAACGTGATCACGTATTTGACCCAGTCCGCGGCGCCGCCGAACGTATTTGTAATAAAATCGTTGATCAATATAAAAGCTCCATAAAATTATTCGGCTCTATTATATAACTAATATTTTTATATTTCAACACTTTTCTTATCTTTTTACAATAGTTTTACAATAAAGTCAAGCAAAAAAACCGCATCAGTTAAATGCGCCGCTTATTATACGTTTTGGTCAGACCCGGTGAAATATTTTGCCCGCGGCAAAAAGTGATATGTTTCCTATACGGAAACGTGAAATTTTATGAAAGATGATTTTATCGGTACGGTTAATGATTGTTTCCGGTGTTGTTCAGGAACCTCCGTAACCATTCGGCACATATAAGAAATAATACAAGAAAGCCTTGATCACTTCTATCCCGTGAACGTATTCAACGATGCTTGCGTTCATGTCCTGAGTTATCTCAACGGACTTCTTGTAATCTTTGGAATAGCTTGCGGCTATAAAGCCGAAAAACATCAAACCGACCGGCACTGAAATAAGGCATATAAGTCCCATTCTCCAGTCAATGACCATCATATAGATCCAGACGGCTATGGCGCCGATGATATTTGACGTCAGTTCCGGGATCATATGAGCGATAGGGCGTTCCATCCGCTCTACTTCATCTACTATGATCTGCTTGAGTGTGCCGCTGGACGTATCGATGATCGTGCCGAGAGGCATCCTCGGAAGCTTGGCAAAGATCTGTTTACGTATCTCGCCGAGCAGAGAAAACGTCGCCTTGTGACTGACGCTCAGTCCCGATGCGTAAAAAAGGCTCTTCAAAGCAAAGCCCGCAAATGCCGCGATCACAAATATAAGGTAATAACTCCATTCTCTGTTCCCAAAGATCATACCGGAAATGATCTTGGCAGCACAAACAAAGGGGACGATGCCGGATACAACGCCGAGAACGGACAGTAAGACGGACAAAAGCAGCCTGCCGTGTTCGGGCTTTGCGATCTCCCATATCCTTGCCATGGGATTTGACTTTTTTTCTTTCAAATTAAAACACCTCCAATCGGTTAGCAGCTGCTAACCGTTAGCTATATTTTTACGCCTTTCCGGTAAGGAAAAGGCGTTAATATCCGAAAAACTCTCTCCACGCTAAAGAGAAAAAGCTGTCAAGAGTGTCCGCGTAATGCATAGCCTCCTCACGTGTGAAGCCGTGCTCTACTGCCTGAAACACCGCGTTTATGTTTGCCGTTGTCAAAAGATGAAGTTCAGGAAAACGAAACTCCTTTATGGGGACCCCTTGAGTTTTCAGCGTCTCCATAAAAGACAGCGTTGTTTTTTCCTCAAGTACGGCAATATCGTGAAGAAATCCCTCATACTTTGTTCCCTGTGACTTACAGACGATCAACTGAAAAGCTTCCAAATGATCGTAGATATACGTCATTGCAAGCTTTGCGTCGCCGACGGATTCAAAACCGCTGAGATCGCCCGTACCGACGGCCTTTGCCTGCTCGCCCGCTTCGCTTCCGAACAGAGATAGAAGTCCTTGATATGACGGCTCCACGAGAGCCGAAAACATTTCTTCCTTGCTTGCAAAGTGTTTATACAATCCCGCGGCGCTCATACCGACCGCGTTTGCAATACGCCGCATGGAAGCATCCTTGAACCCGTATTCCATGAATTCAGCAGTCGCAGCTTCAATGATCGCTGTGTGATGATAATCTTTATTCCGCACGGTTTTTACTCCTTAAAAAGTTTAGCGAACAGTGTTTACTTTTATAGTATACACCGTTCGCTAAGATTTGTCAAGTACTTTCGGGAAAATAATTTTAACTATTTTCGCCTTAAAACCTTTGCTCTTTCTTTTTACATTCGGTATACATGATCGTGATTCTCGCGGGCATTTCCTTCGAGAATACGGGCGTCCAGCCGTTTACCGACAGAAATTCAAGATACTCTTTTGACGACCACTGGTGTTCGAAGCGGACGCCGGCAAGTTTCAGAATACCGGACCAGATGCGGCTGCCGAGGGTGCCTTTGTGCTCCACGAAGTTCGGCGCTATCAGTATCCCGCCGGGCTTCAGTACGCGGTCGATCTCGGAAAGCGCCTTTTCGGGGTCGGGTACGATATGCAGGGCGTTTGCGATAAGCACGGCGTCAAAGGAACCGTTTTCATACGGCAGAGCCATTGCGTCGGCGATCTCGAATCTGAGGTTCGGCGGGTATTCTCCCTTTTTCGCCTCCTTTATCATTCCCTCCGAATAATCGGTGGCGATCATCTCGGACGCCGCGTGCGCGACGTGTTTGGCGAGCAGCCCCGGTCCCGTTGCGATCTCCAGCACCTTTTTGCCTTCGATCACCTCTGGAATGCGGGCGTACATGTAATCGTAGATCTTCTGATCCGCTTTCATCGCGCGTTTATAGATCGGCGCGTATAAGTCCCACGTTTTCTTTTTCATAATCAAACGCTCCATGCGGCGCTTGCCGACTGGAGATCCGCCATACGGCGGAAGATACCGTTTTCGTTTTTCAGAAGGTCTTCAGGGCTTCCTTCCTCGCAGACTTTGCCGTCCTTCAGCACGACGATCTTGTCCGCGCCTGAGACGGTGCGCATACGGTGCGCAATGACAAGTACGGTCTTGCCGGAAAGAAGGCGGGAAAGCGCTTCCTGCACTTTCGTTTCGTTTTCCACGTCAAGCGAAGCGGTCGCCTCGTCGAGCAGGACGATGGGAGCGCCTTTCAATAATGCCCGGGCGATGGAGATGCGCTGACGTTCGCCGCCCGAAAGCTTTGCGCCGTTTTCGCCGATCGGCGTCGCGTATCCTTCGGGAAGACGGGATACGAACTCGTCGCAGTTCGCCGCCTTTGCCGCCGCGAGGACCTCCTCGTCTGTCGCGCCGTGTTTGCCGAGGCGGATATTTTCCATAACGGTATCGTCAAACAGCACGACGTCCTGAAATACCATCGAATAATCGGTGAGTAAAACCTCGGGATCAACGGTCGAAATATCCACGCCGCCGACTTTTATCTTTCCGCCGTTTATATCCCACAACCGCGCCGCGAGACGTGCGCAAGTGCTCTTTCCGGAGCCGGAGGGACCGACGAGCGCCGTTACCTCTCCTTCCTTTGCGGTAAAGCTGACGCCGTTCAGTACCTCGTGGTCGTCGTAGGCGAAGGAAACGTTTTCAAAAACGATATCGTGTCCGTTTGGCGTGAATTTTTCCGATCCTTCCGCCGTCGGCGTGTCGTAAATTTCATTGAGACGGCTTGCCGAGACCTGCGAGACGAACATCTCCGCGATCAGCGCGAGAGCCTGATCGAACGGGGCGTAAACGCGGGTGATGACCATAAGGAACATGAACATCAGCATAAAGTCGATCTTTCCGGACAGGATAAGCGAAGCACCCGTGAGGATCGTCGTGGCGACGCCGAGGCGCATGATGACGGAAGCGCCGTTGACGAACAAACCGGTCACAAGCTCGCCTTTTCTGTTCGTTTTTTCAAATCTGTCGATCTTTTTGTAAAGCCGGTCAAGATAATCCTTTTCGCGGTTGGTCGCCCTGATCTCGCGGATATTCTCAAGCGATTCCTGAATATTGTCGGATACCGCCAGAGCGTCTGATTTCAGTTTTACGGAGGCGCGCTTCTGCAGCTTTCTGCTTCCGAAAAGCAGGATGAAAGCGACCGGAACGCCCCACAGGCAGGCGATCGCCATGCGCCAGTCGTAGATAAACAGCACGACCGCGATGATCGCCGTTGAGATATACGCTCCGTAAAGGTAACCGAGGCAGTGAGACCAGACGTGCTCGAGGCGGTTGACGTCGCCCATGACGGTCTCGGTCAGATCGGCGAGATCGCGTTTTCCAAAATAACCGAGCGGAAGGCGGCGCAGACGCTCCGCGAGCGTGATGCGCGTGTCTTTTATCTCTCTGTAAACAAGTCCGTAGGTATTATGATACTGCTGCAGGTGCGTGATAAACGACAAAACCACAAACGCGGCGACAAGCCCGATAAAAAGCCATGCGTTCGGCAGGGCGTCGCCGCCCGTCAGCGTATTCATATACTTTTGCAAGAGAAAATATAAGATCCCCATTCCCGCCATCATAAGCAGATTGACGACGACCGTCCACGCGGCGCCGACTCTCGTGTTTCGGAGCCCCTTATCGGTCAGCGCGTATTTCTTCTGAAGCTTTTTTCCCATCATTTCAAGCGCCCTCCTTTACGGATGCGATCTTCCATTTGACCGCCTGATTGTATTCCTTCCACATCCGCTCGTACAGTCCGCCGCCCGAGGAAAGCTCTTCGTGAGTGCCTTCTTCGACGACTTTGCCGCCCTCAAGGACAACGATTCTGTCGGCTCCGACTACGGTCGAGAGCCGGTGCGCGATCATGATGACCGTGCGTCCCTCGGTCAAGGTTTTCAGCGCCTTTTGGATCAACGCCTCGTTTTCGGGATCGGCGAACGCCGTCGCTTCGTCGAGGACGATGATCGGCGCGTCCTTCAGGATCGCGCGGGCGAGCGCCACACGCTGCTGTTCGCCTCCCGAAAGATACGTCCCTTCCGAGCCGATCAGAGTGTCTATTCCGTTCGGGAGCTTTTCTATAATATCGTCGCACTGCGCGGCGTGAAGCGCCGAGAGGACTTCCTCACGCGATGCGTCCGGACGCGCGGCGCGCACGTTTTCAAGGATCGAGGTCTTGAAAAGGCGGGTGTTCTGGAAGACGAAAGCGACTTTATCCATCAGTACGTGCGGATCGATATCCTTCACGTTGACGCCGCCGACAAGGATCTGCCCGGATGAAACGTCCCAAAAGCGCGGGATCAGACTTGCCGCCGTCGTCTTTCCTCCTCCCGACGGACCGACCAGCGCCACCGTCTGACCGGGCAGGACCTTGAACGAAACGTGATCGAGCGCCGGAAGCCCCGCGCCGTCGTAAGTGAAGGTAACGTCTTTGAACTGTACGCCGTTGTCCTTCGGCGCTTTCGGATCACAAGTTATCTCAAGCGTCGGCGCGTTCATGACCGTGTCGATGCGGGCGAGCGCCGTTTTGGCAAGCATCAGACCGGCGGAAGCGAACATGATACGTGCGAGCGCCGTGGAAACGATCGCGGAGAACACCGCGTAGAACGCGAAATTCGTGATAAAGCCGGCAAAATCACCGTTTGCCAGCGCGGACGGCGCGATCAGAAGCACCGCGGGGACGAGGAAGATGAAGACGCCTTCCGTAGCGGTAAGGTTGACCGACTGAGGCACGCGGCAGACGCCTCCGGTATACCGTTCGGCTTTGGCGCTGTAATCCTCTATCGCCGCTTTGAACGCCTTGAAGGAGTACACCGTCTGCTGAAAGACCTTGACGACGGGAATGCCGCGCACGTATTCCGTGCCGGCTTTGCTCATCACGTCCTGCGCGGTTTGATACTCCATCATCAGCTTCGCGTTCTTGCCGCCCATCATCGAAAACATCGCAAGAACGGATATCACGGCGGCGACAAGACACGCCGCGCCCATACGCCAGTCAAAAACAAACATCAGAACGAGCATTCCGACAAACATTGCCGCCGTGCCGACGATGTCGGCGAGGTTGTGCGCGAGCAGCGTTTCCGTCTCTCCCGCGCCGCCGTCAAGACGGTTGCGAAGCAGACCTGACGCGTTGTTGTCAAAAAAGCCGAGCGGCGTTTTCATCAGGTGAGCGACGCCCTGTTTGCGAATATTCGCGGCGGTGCGGAACGCCGAAAGATGCGTGCACATCAGCGCGGCGAAATATACGATGATACCGCCGAAGGAAAATCCGAACGCCATCCAGCCGTACGTACCTATATTCGTCGCCTCGGTCCAGTTCGGCGCGACGGCGATCAGATCGCGCGCCGCGAGCCAGATGCAGATATACGGGATCATCCCCATGATCATGGCGACGGCTGACAAAAACATCCCCAAAAACGTCAGCCATTTGTATTTCCCGGCATAGCCGAGCAGCTCTACAATCTCATTTTGTTTTTTTTCTTTCATAAAATCAGCCTCATTTCGGTTTATTCGCAATTTTTATCTCTTGTTTTCAATCGCCGGTTACCGGCTTCATCCAAAGCGCTTTTATTTTTTCAAAAGATTCATAACTTATGATATGTTCTATTCCGCAGGCGTCCTGCTCCGCGATCTCGGGATCGACGCCGAGCGAAACGAGGCGGTCTTTCAGCACGCAGTGCTTTTCGTAAACGCGCTCCGCCACGTCGGCTCCGATCTCTGTCAAAGAAAGCGTCTTGTCGCCGTTCATCAGAAGAAATCCGCCGTCTTTCAATATACTGATCGCGCGGCTGACGCTCGGTCTCGTTACTTTCAGATAATCCGCCACGTCGACCGAACGGACGGAACCGTTTTTCTTCTGCAGGATCAGGACTGTTTCCAGATAATCCTCACCGGATCTGTGCAGTTTTTTCAAGATAAACCTCCTTTTTTATTCGCGTCCGTCCTTGAGCGCCGCGATCATATCGGTGCGATCGACCTTGCGGCGAAGGAGCAGAAGCGAGATGATATAGCTCGCGGTTGTGATGAGCGCCGTGTAAAGGATACTTTGCGGATAAAGCGTCGCCGGGATGATGATGCTTTCCACTTCCACGAATTCAGCACAGTACCACGCCATAACGCCGTACGCGGCGGCGATCCCGAGCGCGATGCCGGGGATCAGAAGCAGGTGATTGGACGACAAGATCATCGAATTGATCCGCCTGTTCTCATAGCCCAGCACCTTCAGCATCGAGATATTATGGCTGTTTTCCGCGATCACCGTGTTGATCGTGGCGTAAAGCGAGGCGATACAGACGATCATACCGATGATCATAAACGCGTAGATCAGCCCGCCCATGGCGGTCATCATATTGTCCATCTGCACCTCGTAAGTCTTGTCGGAAATGATCTCCGTTACTTCTTCGCTTTTATATCCGAGCGCTTTATCGGAAAGAACGGCGTTATAATGCTCGCCCTCCACGCCCGCGATCTTTGCGACCTTTTCGCGCGAGGTGAGGATATAACTTTGATACCCGTTTTTGATCACGCCGTCGATCCTGACGGTCTTTTCCTCAAGTGTTGCTATGCTGCGGAAGGTAAAGGAATCTCCCTTGTGAACGCCGAAGATCTCTTCAAAAAGGGTGGTGATATAAAAGCCATTGTCGGTGTCGGCACTTTCGCCGCTTGTCAGCGTCCTGTTCCAGAGTACGGCGTCGCCGTCCAGTCCCATCAAAGTGAAACGGCGCGCTTCTTTATCCTCATATGGCAGGGCGAACACGGCTTCTCCGTCTTCGGGTCTGCCGTCTTTGAGCGTATTCAGTATGTATTCGTATTTGAAGCTGCCGAATTCGCCGTGCGCCTGCACGCCCACCGCTTTCACGGAATCGATGAACGAAAACGCGAACGCGACGATCATAGCTCCGAGGAAGATCCCGAGAAAGATCACGAAGCTCCTCCCGGGACTTCCGATCAGCTGCCTGACCGCGAATTTACGTTTGATCGGCGCTTTTTTACGCGACAGTATCCTGCGGCTCTTCGCATCATTTCCGACCTGTCCGGCAAGCAGCTTGACCGTATCTTCGGAAAGAAGTCTGCGAACGCGGAGCATGGCGGCGAAGTAGTAGATCAGTGCCGGGATCACGACGCCGGCGACCGCCACCCATACCGGCAGATGAAACTCCGGCTTCATCGGCTCGTAATCGGCAAGCCCGAGTGAGCCGAACGGTGCGGACAGGATCAGCGCGGCAACGGAGGTCAGAAGTCCTCCGATAACGCCCGGGATCAGCGCGAACAGACTGTAATGGCGCATCAGCTTCGATTTTTCATACCCGAGCGCCGAAAGCGTGCCGATCAGCTTCTGCTCCGCGCGGATGCGGCGGCCGAGCAGGATACAAACGAGCGCCACGGTGAGCAGTGGGAAGATCACAAGGATGAACCAAGAAGACATAAGGAACATATCCGCCTGCTCGTGAACGAAGGTTACGCGTTTGTTGTTCGCCGCCGCGAGATAACCGGACATGAAATAATCTTCATTGACCTGTTTGCGGAAAGCGGTTTCATCAGTACCCGCACCGTATATTACTTTGTTGTTGATACTTCCGCCGCCGAAACGCGCGGCAAACTCGTTTTTTGTCATATAAGCGAGAAAGAACGACGTCACGTTTTTGTAATCGTCCGATTCGTTTTCGACCATATAGAGGTAATCCGGACGCAGAAACGTTCCCGCGACGGTATATTCCTTACCGCCTATCTTTATTTTATCGCCGGGTTTCACACCGTTTTCAACAGCGTATCCCGCCGAGATCAGGACTTCGCCGTCCGATCTCAGATCACGCCCATCCTGTATCTCGTACAGATCGATCTTTTTGTTCGGAGCAAAAACACGGACACGCACGTCGCCGTCGTCGACACCGGCGAAACGCTCCTTTTCAAGCGTGACGCCGTATTTGCTTTCAAGCGCCGACAACTCTTCGTCGGGTATCTCTTTATACGTTGAAAACGTCGCGCTCTCAAGCTTGTATTTTGAGAAGAACTCGTCTCCGTATGCGTTTATGCCAGTACCCGCGATATAGAAAAGGTAGAACATCAGAAGCGTCACCATCGTCAGGACCGACGCGGCGATATAAAACGGAAGATTGGCTTTGATACTGCGGACGTATCTCTTGTTCAGTTTCATAGGCGCCTCACAGTTCTATCTCGTCGGCAGTCCGCTTTTTTGCGTTTTCGGTGACAGAGGCGATCTTTCCGTCGCGGATGCGCACGACGGTATCGGCAAGGTCCGCTATCGACTCGTTGTGCGTGATGATCAGAGTCGTCGTGCCGTACTGATTGTTGATCTTTTCGATGAATTTCAGCACCGAACGGGACGATCTCGTATCGAGCGCGCCGGTCAGCTCGTCGCAGAGCAGCAGCTTCGGGTTCTT